>JAIVHI010000055.1 GCA_020201155.1 Loktanella sp.
GGGCCGACCGGCGAATGGCAGGGCAAGCTGCGGCAGCTGCGGGTTGCGCTGGCGCTGGAGCGACGCCTGACCAAGGACGAAATCCTGACGCTTTACGTCAACCGCGCACCCTTCGGTGGCAACATCGAAGGCGTGCGCGCGGCCTCGCTGGCGTGGTCCGGCAAGCCGCCGCGTCGGCTGACACCCGCGCAGTCGGCCCTGCTGGTGGCCCTGCCGCAAAGCCCCGAACGCCGCCGCCCCGACCGTGCGGCGGATGCGGCGACCGAAGCCCGCGATCGTGTGCTGGCGCGGATGCAGCGCGACGGCGTGTTGACCGCCGACACCGTGCAGGCCGCCATGCGTCTGCCGGTGCCGCCCACGCGCCACGCCTTTCCCGCCACCGCCCCGCATTTGGCCGACAGGGCGCTGGCCGAACAGCCACTTGCCGCGATCCACCAGCTGACCATCGACCGTGACCTGCAGATCGCGATGGAGACCCTTGCGACACAAGCCGTCCGGGGCCGCAGCGACCGGTTGCAAATCGCTCTGATCGCCGCAGATCACATGACGGGCGAGATCGTAGCCTCGGTCGGTTCAGCGGGCTACGAGGCGGACGGGCGAAACGGTTTCATCGACCTCACGCAGGCATCGCGGTCACCGGGTTCGACCCTGAAACCGCTGATCTACGGTCTGGGGTTCGATCGCGGGCTGATCCACCCTGAAACGCTGATTGCGGATCGCCCGACCGACTTCGACGGCTACCGCCCGCAGAACTTCGACGGCTTCTTTCGCGGCGAATTGCGCGTCAGGCAGGCGCTTCAGCAATCGCTCAACATCCCTGTGGTGGCTGTGCTGCAGGCGATCGGGCCGCACCACCTGATCGCGGCGCTGCGCAGCAGCGGGTCCGACCCACAGGTGCCCGGCGGGGTGCCCGGTCTGGCCATAGCGCTGGGCGGTGTCGGTTTGTCGCTGGACGACATGACAGGTCTTTACGCCAGCATCGCGCAGGGCGGGATCGCCGTCGATCTGCGGCACAGGCCCGATCCCACGACAGGTTTCGCGCCCCGCCGCGTGATGGGCGACGTCGCGGCATGGCAGGTCGGAGATATCCTGCGCGAGGTGCCGCGCCCCGCCGGCGTGCAGGGCACGGGCATCGCCTTCAAGACCGGCACCTCCTACGGACACCGCGACGCATGGGCCATCGGCTTTGACGGGCGACATGTGGTGGGGGTCTGGATCGGGCGGGCTGACGGCACCCCGGTGCCGGGCGTCTTTGGTGGCGACCTTGCGGCACCGGTTCTTTTCGATGCCTTCGCCCGTCTGGGGCAGGTGACGCCGCTGCCTTCGCCCCCGCCCGATACGTTGCTTTTGCCCACCGCGCGGCTGCCGCAACCACTGCGCCAGTTCGCCCCCTACGGCGCGAAACAGACCGGCGGGCCGCGCATCGCCTTCCCGCCCGACGGTGCCTTGATCGAAGGCGAAAGCCTCAGCGCCAAGGTCCGCGACGGGCAGGCGCCCTTCACATGGCTGGCGAACGGCGTGCCGGTGGGCTCTGGTCATTCCCGCGAGATTGCGCTGCAGGACGTCGGCCCGGGGTTTTCGGCGCTGACGGTGATCGACGCGGCAGGCCGCACGGCGCGCACGGCCTTTGAGCTGCGTCCCGGCGGCTGAAGTCGGTCGCGGTGCAGATCAGAGCCGTTCGATGGCCAGCGCGATCCCCTGACCGCCGCCGATGCACATGGTGATCAGCGCGCGCTTGCCGCCTGTGCGCTGCAACTCATACATCGCCTTCACCGTGATGATCGCCCCCGTGGCCCCCACGGGATGCCCCAGCGCGATGGCCCCGCCGTTCGGGTTCACCCGTGCGGGATCGAACCCCAGTTCCTGCGACACGGCCAGCGCTTGCGCGGCGAAGGCCTCGTTGGATTCGATCACGTCGAAATCCCCGACCGACAGCCCCGTGCGCCCCAGCAGGCTGCGCACAGCTGGCACCGGCCCGATGCCCATCACCTCGGGCCGCACGCCCGCGTGGGCATAGCCCAGCACGCGGAACAGCGGTTTAAGACCCAGACGCACTGCCGCATCCGCCGTGGCAAGGGTGATCGCGGCTGCCCCGTCGTTCAGGCCCGACGCGTTCCCCGCCGTCACCGTGCCGTCCTTGCGGAAGGCGGGCCGCAGCCCGGCCAGCGCATCGGCGGTGGTGGCCTTGGGGTGTTCATCGGTATCGACGGCCACGACCCCGCGCCGTGTCTTCACCTCGACCGGTGCGATCTGATCCGCGAAATGCCCTGCCGCGATGGCCTTGGCCGCCCGCTGCTGGCTTTCCAGCGCAAAGGCATCCTGTGCCGCGCGGCTGATGTCATGCGCGCCCGAGACGTTTTCCGCCGTCACGCCCATGTGGCCTGTGCCGAAAGGGCAGTTCAGCGCGCCCAGCATCATGTCGCGGCTGGTCACGTCGCCCATCTTGGCACCCCAGCGCGTGTCGCTGGTGATGAAGGGCGACCGGCTCATGCTTTCGGCCCCGCCTGCCAGCGCGACCTCGGCGTCGCCCAGTTGCAGGGCCTGCACCATCGACACGATCGCCTGCACGCCGGACCCGCACAGCCGGTTCACGTTCATCGCCGGGGTCGTGTCCGGCACGCCTGCATCCATCGCCGCCACGCGGGACAGGTACATGTCCCGCGGTTCGGTGTTGATGACATGGCCGAACGCCACCTGCCCGATCTGTGCGCCATCAAGCCCTGCCCGCTTCAGCGCGGCGCGGGCCACGGTGGCCCCAAGGTCGATGGGCGGCACAGAGGCGAGCGATCCGCCGAAGCTGCCGATGGCGGTGCGTGCGCCGCTGAGAATGACGATATCCTGCATGCTGTCCTCCTGATCCTGTGACGGCTACAGTAACGGGCGCTTTGCCGCAGGCCAGCGAAACACCACGTCACGGGCTTGGCCTGCTGCCCCCATGGTATAGGTAGCACCTCATGCTTCTGGATGTCCGCCACCTGACCAAGACCTATGACACGGCTGACGGCACCTTCACGGTGCTGCGCGGCATCGACATGACGCTAGATGCGGGCCGCACGCTGGCGCTGACCGGGGAAAGCGGTAGCGGTAAAAGCACGTTGCTGCACCTGATCGGCGGGCTGGACACGCCCGACGCGGGTGAAATCCGGCTCGACGGTGCGGACGTCGCCGCGATGGACGACGCGGCACGCGCCAAGGTGCGGCGCGGGACGATCGGCGTGGTGTTCCAGCAGTTCAACCTGATCCCCAGCCTGACGGTCGCGGCGAACATCGGCTTTCAGGCGCGGCTGGCGGGCCGTGACACACCCGGCGCGACCGAGGCTCTGGCCGAAAGGTTGGGTCTGACCGAACAACTGCCCAAGTATCCCGAGCAGCTGTCGGGCGGGCAGCAACAGCGCGTCGCCATCGCGCGGACGCTGGCCGCAAAGCCGCGTCTGGTGCTGGCGGATGAGCCCACCGGCAACCTTGACGAGGCGACGGCGGCCAATGTCCTGGACCTGATGCGTGATCTGGTGACCGAAACCGGGGCGGCGCTGATGCTGGTCACCCACTCTGACGCGCTGGCCGGCCGGATGGAACGGCGGCTGCATCTGGCGCAGGGCCGAATCGCGTGAACCGGACGATCCTGTCCGCGCTGCTGTCGCACTGGTGGCGCAACCGGATGCAGCTTTTCACGCTGCTGGCGGGTCTGGCGCTGGCGACGGCGTTGTGGTCCGGCGTTCAGGCGATCAATACCGAGGCGCGGGCCAGCTATGATGCGGCAGCGCAGACCTTGGGCGAAGGGCAGTACGACCAGATCCGGCGCAGCGACGGGGGGCTGATCCCGCTGGCCACCTATATCGACCTGCGCCGCGCGGGCCTGCGCGTCAGCCCGGTAATCGAGGATCGCCTGAACGGCGTGCGCCTTGTCGGCGTCGATCCCCTGACCGCCCCCGGCGGCATCGGCCCGGTGGACCTGACGAACGATGACTTCAACGCCTTCCTGACAGGGCGCGGGCAGGTCTATGGCACGGCAGAGGCTTTGGCCGAGGTGGGCGAGATCGACGCGGACAAGGTCACATCGCCCGATGTCGCCCCCGGCACCCTGCTGACCGACATTGCCGTGGCCCAACGCCTGTTGAACCGCGCGGACGGCTTCGACCGTCTGATCGCCGCACCCGGCCAGACCCTGTTGGAACCGGCGTTGTCCGATATTGCGCCAGACCTGTCCCGTCAAAGCGCCCAAGGGGCCGAAAACGATCTGGCACAGCTGACCGACAGTTTTCACCTGAACCTGACGGCCTTCGGCCTTTTGTCCTTTGCGGTTGGCATCTTCATCGTGAACGGCGCGATCGGCCTTGCCTTCGAGCAGCGGCGTCCCGTCGTTCGCACGCTGCGGGCGCTCGGTGTGCCGCTCGACCGGCTGCTCTGGATGACCGCGCTGGAGCTCTGTGTCTTCGCGCTGGTCGCGGGGATCGTCGGTGTCGCGATGGGCTACGGCATCGCGTCGCTCTTGTTGCCGGATGTCGCGGCGACGCTGCGGGGTCTCTACGGCGCGCAGGTCGCGGGAACCCTGTCGATCCGGCCCGTCTGGTGGCTGTCCAGTCTTGCCATCGCCTTGGGCGGGACCGCGCTTGCGGCGGGGGCTGCGTTCTGGCGGCTATATCACATGCCGCTTCTGGCGGCGGGGCAGCAGCGGGCACTGGCGATGGCCGCCGGTCGCAGCGCACGCTGGCAGGCATGGGCGGCACTGGTCCTGCTGACGGTGGCGGCGGTGCTTGTCGCGGCCGTGGCCGTCGCCGGGCTGGAGCAGGGACTGGTCGCGGGTTTTGCCATGCTGGCCTGCCTGTTGATCGGCGCGGCGCTGGCATTGCCCTATCTTCTCGACCGGGTGCTCACACTCGGTCAGGCGATGGCGCGGGGCGTGCTGCCGCAATGGTTCTGGGCCGACACGCGGCAGCAGCTTCCGGGCCTGTCGCTGGCGCTGATGGCGCTGTTGCTGGCGATGTCGGCCAATATCGGTGTCTCGACCATGGTGTCGAGTTTCCGTCAGACCTTCGTCGATTTCCTCGACCAGCGGCTCGCAGCCGAACTTTACGTCACCGCCGAAGACGCGGCGCAGGCGCAAGCGATCCAGGCCTTTGCCGAACCCCGCACCCGCGCGATCCTGCCGATCCTGTCGACAGATATCAGCCTTGCGGATCAGCCGGTCGCACTTCTGGGCGCGCGCGACGACGCCACCTACCGCGACAACTGGACCTTCCTTGTCAGCAGTCCCGCACCATGGGACGCCATCGCCGCAGGTGACGCCATCGCGATCAACGAACAGCTGTGGCGGCGCACGGCGCTGGATATCGGACAGGAGGTGACCGTCAACGACCGGTCCTTCACCATCGCCGCCGTTTACAGCGACTATGGCAACCCGACGGGGCAGGCCATCATGACCGAAGCGGCGTTCCGCACCCTGTTCCCGGACCTGATTACCCTGCAATTCGGCCTGCGTCTGCCGCCCGCAGAGGTGCCCGATCTCGTGGCCGACATGGAGCGGACTCTGGGTCTGCCGGAAGGGGCGACAATCGACCAGTCCGGCATCAAGGCGTTTTCGCTGGGCGTGTTCGACCGGACTTTCACGGTGACGACGGCGCTGAACATCCTGACGCTGGCCGTCGCCGGCTTCGCCATCCTGATGAGTCTGCTGACCCTGGCGACCATGCGCCTGCCACAACTGGCGCCGGTCTGGGCGATGGGGCTGACCCGCGCCGGTCTGGGCCGGCTGGAACTGGTCCGTGCCTTGCTGCTGGCGACGCTGACGGCGGTCGTGGCGCTGCCCTTGGGGTTGGCGCTGGCTTGGGTCTTGCTGTCGGTCGTGAATGTCGCGGCCTTTGGCTGGAAGCTGCCGATGTTCCTTTACCCCTTGGACTACGCGCGTCTGGGGCTTTTCGCGCTGGTCGCCGCGGCCCTTGCGGCCCTTTGGCCAGCGATCCGGCTTGCCCGAACGCCGCCTGCCGATTTGCTGAAGGTGTTTTCCAATGAACGTTAGAACCCTTGTCCTGTGCCTGTTCTGGCCCTGCGCCGCCTCGGCGCAGGGCTTTGCAGGACTTGGCACCGATGCAGAGGGCTTTGCCGTGCCGCAGCCCGCCCCGCAGTTCGACTTTCCCGCAGACCACGCCGCACATCCCGACTACCGCATCGAATGGTGGTATCTGACCGCCAACCTGACCGGCCCCGACGGCACGCCCTACGGCCTGCAATGGACGCTGTTTCGGTCAGCGCTTGCCCCGCAGGCGGGTGACGGCTGGACGGCACCACAGCTTTGGATGGGCCATGCCGCCGTCACCACGCCCGAAGACCACTACGTCACCGAACGTCTGGCGCGGGGCGGCATCGGGCAGGCGGGGGCGGCAGAGGACGAGGCCTGGATCGACAACTGGCGTCTGGCGGGCGACTGGACCGGCGCGATGACCCTGCAGGCGGACGCCGAGGATTTTGCCTACCGTCTGGATATGGATGCCACGGGACCGCTCGTCTTTCAGGGCGAAGGCGGCTATTCGGTCAAGTCTGCGGCGGGTCAGGCGAGTTACTATTACTCGCAACCTTTTCTTGAGGTCGCGGGCGAGCTGATGATCGCGGGCGAGTCCATTCCCGTCACCGGGACCGCATGGATCGACCGGGAATGGTCTTCGCAACCCCTGGCCGAGGATCAGACCGGCTGGGACTGGTTTTCCCTGTCCTTCGACACGGGCGACAAGATGATGGGGTTTCTTTTGCGGCAGACCGATGGCACGGCCTACACCCACGGTGACCGGCACGCATGAAGGCCAAGGCTATCTGGAGATGACAGGCTATGAGTGAGTGGTTCGAGACGCATGACGGCATCCACGACCGCGTGTGGCAATGCCTTGGGCGCGGTGTGGCCGACGGCAAGTCGCCCGCGCGTTTGCCGACCTTTGCGACCGTCTCTCGCACAGGCTGGCCCGAGGCGCGGACCGTGGTGCTGCGCCGCGCCGACCGGTCGGAGGCACTGGTCGAGGTGCATACGGACCTGCACTCGGACAAGATCGAAAGCCTGCGGCATTCGCCCCGCGCGGCGCTGCATGTCTGGCAGAAGACGCTGAGCCTGCAAATCCGGCTGCAATGCGACGTGACGATCCGCAGCGGCGCAGAGGTGGCGGAGATCTGGGCCGGTGTCCCGGACCCGTCACGCCAAAGCTACGGGATCACGCCCGCGCCGGGCACGCCGATCGTGGACGCGCTGGACTACGTGAAAGATCCTGATCCCGCGACCTTTGCCGTGCTCACCTGCCGCATCGTGCATATCGACGCGGTGCATCTGGGCGACCGGCACCGGCGCGCGGCCTATTCACGGAACGGCGATTGGGTCGGGCAATGGCTGGTCCCCTGAGGGCTGGCGGCGTATCGAGGCGCCATGAATAACGCCCATATCCCCCTTACGCGTGATCTTGTCCTTATCGGGGGCGGTCATACCCATGCGCTGGTGCTGCGCAGCTGGGCCATGAACCCGCTTGCCGGGGTGCGCGTCACGCTGATCAACCCCGGGCCGACGGCGGCCTATTCGGGAATGCTGCCGGGTTTCGTGGCCGGCCACTACACCCGCGAAGAACTGGACATCGACCTCGTGCGGCTGGCGCAGATCGCGGGCGCGCGGTTCATCAACGGGGCGGTCAGCGGCATCGACGTGGGGGCCAGAACCATCGAAGTGCCCGATCACGGGCCCATAGCCTATGACGTCTGCGCGCTGGATATCGGGATCACCTCGGACATGCCACGGCTCGAAGGGTTTGCGGACCATGGCGTGCCCGCCAAGCCGCTTGGGCCCTTTGCGGCGAAATGGGATGCCTTTCGGGACAGCGCGCAGTCGCCGCGCGTGGCGATCATCGGCGGTGGCGTCGCGGGGGCCGAACTGGCCATGGCGATGGCCCACGCCCTGCGCGACCGCGACCCGCAGGTCACGCTTCTGGACCGCAGCCGCGTTCTGACCGACCTCAACCGGCGCGCGCGACAGATCATGCAGCAGCAGCTCAGACGCAATGGCGTCACGGTGATCGAAGACGCCGCCGTGGTCCGGCTGAGTGCTGGTGCCGTTCATCTGGCCGATGGTCAGACCGTCACCGCGGATTTCATCACCGGCGCCGCCGGTGCCCGCCCACACCCGTGGCAGGACGGGATCGAAGTCGACAGGCAGGACGGCTTCATCAGCGTGAACCGCTATCTGCAATCGAGCGATCCCGCGCTTTTCGCGGTCGGCGATTGCGCGCATATGCGACAACACCCGCGCCCCAAGGCGGGCGTCTATGCGGTGCGTCAGGCCCCTGTTCTGTTCAACAACCTGCGTGCGGCGCTGTCGGGGAACGATCTCTACCCCTACACACCGTCCGGTGCGCATGGCGCGGATCGCGGCACAACATGCACTGGGCGATATCTGGGCGATGGGTGCCGCGCCGCAGGCCGCGACGGCGACCCTGATCTTGCCACGCATGTCCGCGACCCTGCAGGAACGCACACTGACCGAGATCATGGATGCCGCGGGGGCGGTCATGTCCGATGCCGGTGCGCAGATCGTCGGCGGTCACACCTCGCTTGGGGCCGAGATGACGGTGGGTTTCACGGTGACCGGGCTATGCGCGCGCGCGCCGATCACGCTTGGTGGCGGGCAGGCGGGCGATGCGCTGATCCTGACCAAACCCATCGGCACCGGCGTCGTCATGGCGTCGGCCATGCACGGTGTCGCGAAAGGGTCGGACGTGATCCGCGCGCTCGATGCGATGGAGCAGGGGCAGGGGCCAGCCTCAGCGATCCTGCATGACGCGCACGCGATGACGGATGTGACCGGCTTCGGGCTGGCGGGGCATCTGGCGAATATCTGCGCGGCATCGGGTGTGGGCGCTGTGGTGCAGGCGGGTGCCGTGCCAGTCCTGCCCGGCGCGCTGGAACTGGCAGAGACGGGCCAGCGGTCGTCGCTTTATGATGACAACCGCAGCGGAGCCGGGAACGTCACCGGTGATCTGACCGGCCCACGGGGCGAGTTGCTGTTCGATCCGCAGACGGCGGGCGGGCTGCTTGCCACCGTGTCAGCAGAGCGGGCCGAGGGGTATCTCGCGGCCTTGAAAGACGCGGGCTACAGCAAGGCCGCGATCATCGGGCATCTGCGCGACGGATCAGACATCCATGTCGAAGCCTAGGATCAGCGGCATGATGCGGTCAGCGAGCAGTTCGCGGCTATCGGCGTCCAGCCTGTCGGTCTGAACCGTGCCCAGCACCCTGCGGCGGTCCATGTTGCGCGATTTGGCGTAGGAGGGGTCGTAGTGATCCTGCATGATCGCGGCGGCGAAGGCTTCGTTGTCACCCGCGTTGACCAGCGCCTCCCACTTGTCGACGATGGCATGACCACGCAGGTGCCGCAGGGGCTTGATGCGGTCTTTCACGTCGACCGGATCGGCGGCGATGTCGGCATAGGCCTGCGCCAGAAAGGCCGCGCGCGCAGACAGCGGGGCCTGAACGTCGATGCGCGGTGCGGCTGTCATTCCGGCCCAAAGTTGGGGCGGCAGGTTGATCGCACCGATCTTGCTGCTTTCCGCCTCGACCAGCACCGGCCGGGTGGGGTCGAGCGGTGCCAGGGCTGCGGCAAGGGCGGACTCGAAAGCCTTTTGGCTGGGTTGTCCGCCGGGCAGTCGCCCCAGAAGCGACCCGCGGTGGCCCGCCAGCCCTTCAAGGTCGATGACCTGCGCCCCGCGTTCGACCAAGAGCGGTAGCAAGGCTGTCTTGGCGGTGCCGGTGTAGCCGTCAAGCAGGATGAACCGATGCGGCAGCGGGTCGTCGTAGAGCGACCGCTGCACGAGGCGACGATAGGTCTGATAGCCGCCCTTGATCGTCTCGGCGCGCCAGCCGATCTGGCTGAGGATCGCGGCGAACGACCCCGACCGCTGACCGCCGCGCCAGCAATAGACCAGCGGCATCCAGCCGCCGTCCTTGTCCGCCAGCGCCGTTTCAATATGGTGGGCGACGTTCCTTGCCACCAGCGCGGCACCGGCCTTGCGCGCCTCGAAGGGGGCGACCTGCTTGTAGATCGTCCCGATCCGCGCGCGTTCTTCGTTCGACAGCGCGGGCAGGTTGATGGCCCCCGGCAGGTGGTCCTCGGCGTATTCGGCAGGCGACCGCACGTCGATCACGGTGTCGAACGCAGGGTCGAGCAGTTGGGACAGGTCGGTGATTGTCAGGGGCATGCTATCCCCTCGCAGCCCCGATGTGGCCGGTCAAGGGGCGCGGTCGCGGGCCACGCCTTCCCCGTGGGGAAAACGTTCGGTGGTGTCACGATCCGCTCATGAAGCGGGGTGTAGAGGCATGCGCCCGTCGTCTGTCAGCGCCCAGCAGTCCCGCCCTTCGAAAACGGCAGGCACCAGCGGGCGGCCATAGCCCGCGCCGCCGTCGAGGTTGACGCGATTGCCGTAGTTTTCCGGATGCTCCAGCGCCGTATGCCCATGCACCACCAGCTTGCCGTGATCGCGTGTATCTTCAAGCCAGCCGTCCCGGATCCAGATCAGGTCTTCCTGTTTCTGGTGCGCCATCGGCACACCGGGGCGGATTCCGGCGTGGACGAACAGCAGCTCTTCGGTCTCGAATGTCAGGGGAAGATGCGCCAGCAATGCGATGTGCGATGCGGGCACGGCGTCACGTGCCTGCAGCACCAGTTCCTGCGCGCTGAGGGTGCGCGCCTCCATGTCATAGGACGACAGCGTTTCGAGACCACCGTTCGCGGGGTGCAGGAACGCCGGCTCGCCGTCCAACCCGTAAGAGGCCAGCGTCTGGCGCCCGCCCAGCCGGGCGTTGACCCAGGACAGCCCGCTTTTGATCATGTCGTCATGCTCTGCACCCTGGGTGACGAAGTCATGAAACATCTTGTCGTGGTTGCCCTTGATCGGGTGCCAGGGCTTGCCTGCGTCCAGCCCCTCGATCAGCGTTTGAAGAATGCCGCGGCTGTCTGGCCCGCGGTCCGTATAGTCGCCCAGAAACACGATCTGCGCATCCGGCCCGCCATCGTTTTCGATCAGCGCAAGGGCGCGGTCGAGCTGGCCTTTCTGGCCGTGGATGTCGCCTATGGCGTAGATCATATCTGGCTCCTGCTGGGCATGGGGGGACAACGAATTGTCCCCCGCCGTGGTTTCGAAGGTCGGATCAGACGTCGAAGGACAGGGTCTTGATCTGGTTGAACAGACCCGTGTCCGACAGCGCCTTGAGCGCCGGTGCGGGCACCGGTTCGTCAACGTAGAGCAGGGCGATGGCCTCGCCTTTGGCCACCGACCGGCCAAGGGTGAAGTTCGCGATGTTCACGCCGTGGCTGCCCAGGGTCTGGCCCAGTGCGCCGATGATGCCGGGCACGTCGTTGTTGGTGGTGTAAAGCATGTGCTCTCCGATCTCGGCGTCGATGTTGATGCCCTTGATCTGGATGAAGCGCGGCTTGCCGTCGCTGAACACCGTGCCCGCGACCGACCGTTCACGCTTGTCGGTGACGACCGTGACCTTGATGTAGCCCTCGAAGGCGCCCGACTGGTCCTGCTTGGTGGTGCTGACCTGGATGCCGTTTTCCTTGGCGATGACCGGCGCGCTGACCATGTTCACCGCCGGGTTGCGGCGGCGCATGATGCCGGCCACGACCGACGCGGTCAGCGCCTTGAGGTTCATTTCCGAGGCTTCGCCGTCGTAGAGGATGTTGATCGCCTTGATCGGCTCGTCCGTCATCTGGCCCACGAAGTTGCCCAGATGACCCGACAGGTTGATCCACGGCCCCATGATCTTGGCTTCTTCGGCGGTGACCGACGGCATGTTCAGCGCGTTCTGCACGGCACCTGTCAGCAGGTAGTCCGACATTTGCTCGGCCACTTGCAAGGCCACGTTTTCCTGCGCTTCGGTCGTCGCGGCGCCAAGGTGGGGTGTGACCACGACGTTGGGCAGGCCGAACAGCGGGTTCTCGGTCGCCGGTTCCTCGGCGAAGACATCGAAGGCGGCGCCGGCGACATGTCCGGATTTCAGCAGATCGGCCAGCGCCTGTTCATCCACCAGACCGCCGCGGGCGCAGTTGATGATCCGCACGCCCTTCTTGGCCTTCTCGAGGTTCTCGCGGCTGAGAATGTTGGCCGTCTGGTCGGTGTAGGGCACGTGCAGCGTGATGAAATCGGCACGCGTCAGCAGGTCTTCCAGTTCGACTTTCTCGACACCGATCTCGGTTGCGCGTTCTTCGGACAGGAAGGGATCGTAGGCCACGACCTTCATTTTCAGCCCAAGCGCGCGGTTACACACGATGGACCCGATGTTGCCCGCGCCGATGACGCCCAGCGTCTTGCCGGTCAACTCGACGCCCATGAACTTGGACTTTTCCCATTTGCCCGCATGGGTCGAGGCGCTGGCCTCGGGGATCTGGCGGGCGACGGCGAACATCATCGCGATGGCGTGTTCGGCGGTGGTGATCATGTTGCCGAAGGGCGTGTTCATCACGATGATGCCCTTCTTCGAGGCCGCCGCGATATCGACGTTGTCGACACCGATCCCGGCGCGGCCCACGACCTTGAGATTGTCGGCGGCGGCGATCAGCTTTTCGGTGGCCTTGGTGGCCGACCGGATGGCCAGACCGTCGAATTCGTGGATGCGCGCAAGCAGGGCATCCTTGTCCTTGCCCAGATCGGGTTCGAAGGTCACGTCGATGCCGCGATCCTTGAAGATCTGCACGGCGGCGTTGGACAGCTTGTCGGAGATGAGAACTTTGGGGGCCATGTTCGTGGTCCTTTGAATGAGGTGTGTCGCACAGCGGCACTTGGCCGGGGCGTGAATGAGGGGGAAGGCCCCGGGTCAGCCCCGGGGCGCAAGGATCAGAGCGCGTCGATCTCGGTCTGGAAGGCCCATTTGAGCCACGGCAGCATCGCTTCGATGTCCGAGGTCTCGACGGTCGCACCGCACCAGATCCGCAGGCCCGCAGGCGCGTCGCGGTAGGCCCCGATGTCGAGCGCCACGCCTTCGGTTTCCAGCCGCTTGGCCACGGCCTTGGCAAAGGTCGCGCCGTCGGTGATCCGACCGTCCGTGAACTTCAGGCAGACGGAGGTGTTGGACCGCGTCGCCTTGTCGGCGGCAAGGTTGTCGATCCAGTCCTCGGCGGCGCAGAAGTTCCAGATCGCGCGTGCGTTGGCGTCGGCCCGGTGCATCAGGGCGTCGAGCCCGCCGATGGACTTCCCCCACTTGAGCGCAAAGAGGTAATCCTCGACACACAGCATCGAAGGCGTGTTGATCGTCTCGCCCTTGAAGATGCCTTCGATCAGCTTGCCGCCCTTGGTCATGCGGAAAATCTTGGGCAGGGGCCATGCGGGGGTGTAGCTTTCCAAGCGTTCGACGGCGCGGGGGCCAAGGATCAGCATCCCGTGCGCGGCTTCGCCACCCATGACCTTCTGCCAGGAGAATGTCGTGACATCGAGCTTGTCCCACGGGAGGTCCTGCGCGAAGGCGGCAGAGGTCGCGTCGCAGATCGTGAGGCCCGCGCGGTCTGCCGGAATGGCGTCACCGTTCGGGACGCGCACGCCCGAGGTCGTGCCGTTCCACGTGAAGACCACGTCCTGATCATAGTCCAGCGCGGCCATATCCACGATCTCGCCGTAGTCGGCGGTATGCGTGCTGGCGTCGATCTTGAGCTGCTTGATGCAATCCGTGACCCAGCCCGCGCCGAAGCTTTCCCATGCCACCATCTGCACGGGGCGTTCACCCAGAAGCGACCACATCGCCATTTCGACGGCGCCGGTGTCGGACGCAGGCACGATGCCGATGCGATAACCGTCGGGGATGCGCAGCACCTCGCGCGTCAGGTCGATGGCTTCCTGCAGCTTGGCCTTGCCCACGGCCGCACGGTGCGACCGGCCCAGCGGCGCGTCGGACAATGCGTTCAGATTCCATGTGGGGGGTTTGGCGCAGGGGCCGGATGAAAAGCGCGGATTTGCCGGCCGCACGCCGGGTTTGGTCGATGCCATTTCTGGTATCCTCACAGATATGCGCCCCTCGTTGGGGAGGGGTGTCCCATCGATGGTCATAGGGCCGGTGCGAGGATTGCACAACGATTATTTCGCGGGTGCGGCATTTGGTGTTCGTCAAAGCGACCCCGGGGCGTCATCCCTGTCGATGCGTTTTGCATAGGGGCCGCCGCCATGGCATGAGGCAGCGACGGATCGACGCGAATCCGGTGATGCAGAAAAAGGGTGCGCGATGTTTACCGTTGTCTTGATCAGCAATTCGGCCTGCCGTCTGGAAGGTCCGTTGGTCGAAAACCTGCGCAA
>JAIVHI010000166.1 GCA_020201155.1 Loktanella sp.
CTATCTCGACCGCGAGGATATGGCCGCGGCTTCGGGTGGGTTGCTGTTCATCAACGGCGTCGGCGCGATCCTCGGCCCCATCGCCGTCGGCTACACGCTCGACGCCTTCGGGACGGCTGGCTATTGGACGTTCTGTTCCACGCTGATGCTGCTGGTCGCCGCCTACGGCATCTGGCGGATGACGCGCCGGTCGCGCGCGGATCTCGACTTCGAGCCGGTCGATTACGCGCCGATTTCCGGCTCCAGCACACCTGTGCTGGCCGGAGTGGCGCAGGAATTTTACATCGACGCGGAAGAAGAGGCGGCCAGCGACAATTAATCCTTGTCTCGCAGGAAGCTGTCTGATTGCTTTATCGGATCATGGTTGACAGGCGGAGACAGACGATGGCCAACCCCCAAGACGTGCTGGCCTTCTGGCTGGACGAAGTCGGCCCGGAAGGCTGGTACAAGCAGGACGAGGCGCTTGACAGCCTTATCCGCGACCGCTTCCTCGACACTTGGGAAGAGGCCCGCGACGGCGCCCTAGGACTTTGGCTGACCTGCCCGTCCGAGACGCTGGCCTATATCATCGTGACCGACCAGTTTCCGCGCAACATGTTCCGCGGTGATCCCCGCTCTTTCGCGACGGACCAGCCGGCGCGAGCCGCGGCCAAGATGGCCGTGTCCAAGAACTGGGACGTCAAGATCGACGAACCCGCGCGGCAGTTTTTCTACATGCCGATGATGCATTCCGAGAACCTGTCGGATCAGGATCAGGCGGTGCGGCTTTTTCACACACGGATGCCCGACAGCGGGGCTGACAACATGGATCACGCACGCGCGCATCGCCAGATCATTCGCGACTTCGGGCGCTTTCCCTATCGCAATGCCGCGCTTTCTCGCGAGAATTCGCCGCAGGAACGGGCATTTCTGGAGGGTCCGGGCTACAAGGCCGTCCTCAAGGATATCCAGCAAGAGACGGCCGCCGCCGACTGACCATTGCGTGAAGCGGATAGCGGTTCTGCTGTCGCGGCCCTAGAGGTCGGCGCGAAACTGGTTTAACACTCAATCAAATGCGATTTGGAGGAATCCGGGAATGGCCGACAACAAGTATGACGTCGTGGTGATCGGGGCAGGGCCGGGGGGCTACGTGGCCGCGATCCGGTCTGCGCAACTGGGCAAGAAGGTCGTGATCATCGAGCGCGAGAACATGGGCGGCATCTGCCTGAACTGGGGCTGCATCCCGACCAAGGCGCTGCTGCGCACCTCCGAGGTCTATCACCTGATGCACCGGGCCAAGGATTTTGGCCTGTCGGTGCAGAAGCCAGATTTCGATCTGGGCGCCGTGGTCAAGCGGTCGCGGCAGGTTGCGGGGCAGCTGTCGGACGGCATCGGCCACCTGATGAAGAAGAACAAGATCACCACCATCATGGGCGAGGCCACGATCACCGGCAAAGGCCGTGTCAGCGTCAAGACGGACAAGGGCACCGAAGAACTGACGGGCAAGGACATCGTTCTGGCCACCGGTGCGCGCGCGCGCGAATTGCCCGGTCTGGAAGCCGACGGCGATCTGGTCTGGACCTACCGTCACGCGCTTGAACCCAAGCGGATGCCCAAGAAGCTGCTGGTCATCGGGTCCGGTGCACCGGCGTAGACAACCTTTACGCCATTGGAGACATCGCAGGCGCACCATGGCTGGCCCACAAGGCGTCGCACGAAGGCGTCATGGTGGCGGAACTGATCGCGGGCGAGCATCCGCACCCGGTCCGGCCCGAAAGCATCGCAGGTTGCACCTACTGCTATCCGCAGGTGGCATCGGTGGGCTTTACGGAAGCCAAGGCCAAGGAACTGGGCTACGACATCAAGGTCGGACACTTCCCTTTCATCGGGAACGGCAAGGCCATCGCGCTGGGTGAACCCGAAGGCCTGGTCAAGACGATCTTCGACGCCAAGACGGGCGAGCTTTTGGGTGCGCATATGGTCGGGGCCGAAGTCACCGAACTGATCCAAGGCTATGTCGTCGGGCGCCAGTTGGAAACCACCGAAGAAGACCTGATGAACACGGTCTTCCCGCATCCGACACTGTCGGAAATGATGCACGAAAGCGTTCTCGACGCTTACGGTCGCGTCATCCACATGTAGCAATCACCTGGCGCGGGCAGGGACCGTGGTCCCGCCCGTTCGGACCGCATCGTATGTTGCCCTTCCCAGCATCGTGAGACAGTCTGCGGGCTTCATTGACGTCGGCGGTTTTGAGAATGGCAAAGAGAAAGAAAATAAAGCTCCCCGGACGGCCTGTGACGCTTTCCGGCCTCGATCCGGTCGCACGGGGGGCTGATCGCGCGGTCTATTTCCATCCGGACTACAAGAACATCCTGTTCAAGGTGCTCTTGTCGCGGGAGGACCTCGCGCTGAGCGGGTTCCGAGGCCTGAGCCTGAAGCTTTTCCCCTCGACCCGCGCCCGTGCGATCCTCAAGGAATATGCCTGTTTCGTTCGGATTCAGACACGGGGATGGACCAAGTCCGGTGACATTCCGGTGTCGCGGCTGTATGGATTTGCCCAAACCGACATCGGAACGGCCTCGATCGTCGAACGGGTGCACTGCGACAATGGTCCGATCGGACCGACGCTGTCCGACCTCAATCGCAAGGGCGCGTTCAGCAGCGAGCACCTCGTGCTTTTGAACGATTTCGCAGCACGTATCCTGTCATGGCAGGTGCGCACGACGGACATGAACATGAACAACATCGCCTACGGCGAGCGGGAAGGACGGCCGCAGTTCGTTCTGGTCGACGGGATCGGCGATACCTTTGCCATCCCGATCAGAACATGGTCGCTTTTTGCCATGAAAAAGGGACAGGCGGAAAGCTTCACCAAGATCGCCCGTGAACTTGGTCTCAACTGGAACGAAAGTCGTTGGCGCTTTGAGTAGCTCTTGGGGCGCGGGCCGGGTCCAGACGGGGTGGGCGAGGCACGCGATTTCAGCTCAATTATCCATATTGACGTTCCTGATCGCCAAGCCGTTTGTCAGGACACAGTCAATCTGCTCTTGCGTGGCATACCACGGCCTGGGCCCACGTCGTCCATCTGCCAGTGTTGTGATCGCTCCACCACGTCCGATCACGAGCCCGAAAATATTTCCACAGACCGTTGTAGAAGTCTGCATGTTCGTCTCATTGGGCGTTAAACCGATATCCTGTGCGTAAATCATAGGAATATCGGGTCCGG
>JAIVHI010000241.1 GCA_020201155.1 Loktanella sp.
CGCAGGCACATGCGAAGGCGCGGGCAGGTCCGCGGGCACATCGCGATCGCGAACCGCTTTCCACATCGGGGTGTAGACCTTGTAGAACCCACCGGTCTTGGTTTCGACCGTCCACGGCTCGAACAGCAGGTGGCCTGCAAAGGATCGCGCATCGACCCCATCGTCCTTGAGTGCGGCCTTCACGGCCATGTCCCGGTCCTTGCTCTCCGGGTCATAAAGCCGCGACCACCAGACATAGCCTGCCCCCGTGTCCTCGATCAGGTCCCTCAGAACCTCCAGCGCCTTGCCGCGCCGCAGGATCAGCCTTGATCCCCGCGCTTCCAGCCCTTTTGCAAGGCTGCGGGCCGAAAGCCCCAGCCGGAACCGTGGGGCCGCGCCCTGCCCCGCGACCACTTCGTCGTGAATGAAAACGGGAATAACCGGGGACCCGCTTTCGCAGGCTGCGGTCAAGGCCTCGTGGTCGCCAAGGCGAAGGTCCCTGCGGAACCACAACAGAATCGGGCGTGTCTCGGTCATGATGCCTCCCCTCAGGACAGTTGGGAGTTAACCTGCGTCAAGCGACGGTCAAGCCGCGTCGGCAACAAGAGCACGCATGAAAAAGGCCCCGGTGCTTGCGCATCGGGGCCTTTCCCTTATTCAGGTCGGCTTATTCGGCCGGGCTTTGGACCCCGCCTTCGTCATCCTTGACCGCACGCCTTTCGTTGCGCAGTCCGATGAAGATCGCGTAGCACATCACCAGCAGCACGATCGTGAACAGGAAGCCGGTCGAAATGACCATCGACTGCAAGCTGTCCAATCCTTGTGTGCCCGTGGCGCCCAACAGCAGCACCGCAGCCACCAGACCCTCGAAGATGCACCAGAAGATCCGCTGGCTCACCGGCGAGTCGACCTTGCCGCCCGCCGTGATCGTGTCGATCACGAGCGAACCCGAGTCCGACGAGGTCACGAAGAACACCACGACCAGAATGATCGCGATGAAGGACGTGATGGCTGCGATCGGCAGATCACCCAGCATCGCAAAGAGCGAGATCTCGGGACGGTAGTTGGCGATCACGTTGTCGAAGACCGCGCTGTCCACACCCTGCTCGACGACCTGCGTGATGGCCGTTCCGCCGAATGTCGCCATCCAGAAGACACAGACCAGCGACGGGATCAGCAGCACGCAGACAATGAATTCACGCACGGTGCGGCCACGGCTGACCCGCGCGATGAACATGCCGACGAAGGGTGACCAGCTGATCCACCACGCCCAGTAGAAGGTGGTCCAGCCATGCAGGAACCCGGTGTCTTCACGACCGAAGGGGTTGGACAGCGGAACGATGTTCTGCGCGTAGGCCGAAAGTCCGCCGAAGAAGTCGGCGAAAATGGCACCGGTTGGACCGACGATCAGCACGAAAAGCAGCAAAAGACCTGCAAGGCCCATGTTGACCTGAGACAGAATCTTGACGCCGCCGTCCAGACCGCGGACCACCGAAACAAGCGCAATCAGCGTGATGAAAGCGATGATCAAGGCCAGCAGAAGCGAGCTGTTCATCTCGACGTCGACGTTGCCCCAGCCGAGGCCAAGGAAGTTGCGCGTGTTCTCTTCCGCATTGCCCGTACCGAAGACCTCGGTCAGACCGGATGCCACCTGCGTTGCACCGATGCCAAGCGATGTCGCAAGGCCGAACAGCGTCGCGAAAGCCGCAAGAGTATCGATTGCGTTACCCCAGAAGCCCCAGATCCGTTCACCCAAAATCGGGTAGAATGCGGACCGCAGCGTCAGCGGCAGACCCTTGTTGTAGCTGAACAAGGCCAGCGCCAAGGCGACGACCGCATAGATCGCCCAAGGATGCAGGCCCCAGTGGAAGATCGTCGCGGCCATGGCGGCAGAGCGCGCGGCCTCGACGGTTGCGGCATCCTGCACAACCCCGTCGATAACCCCGATCGGCCCATTCAAGGGCTGGTCACCCCAAGGCGTCGCGAAATAGTAGGCCGGCTCGAGAACGCCGAAGAACATCAGGCCGATGCCCATACCCGCAGCGAAAAGCATCGAAAACCAAGCCGGGTAGGTATAGTCGGGCGTGGCGTCCACACCGCCAAGGCGCACAGAGCCCCACGGCGATACGATCAGGAAAAGGGCGAAAAGCACGAAGATGTTCGCGCTCAGCACAAAAAACCAGTCGAACGAGGACTTGAGATAGTCGCGAATTGCCAGAAAGTTCTCTGCAGCGCCATCGGGCCAGATCAGCGCGATGGCCACGAAAACGACGATGCAGACCGCCGAGATCAAGAAGACCGGATTGTGGAAGTCCAGTTTGATGGGGCCAAGACTACCAGTGTAGTTGTCCTGCCCCACTTCATAGTCGGTTTCGATAACCGCCGTCGCACCCTCGGGTGGCGGAATGCCTTCGTCAGATGTTTCGTCTGTCATGACGTTGCCCCTCTTGTTTGTTCAAAAACGGGGCACGGCAGCGACCGATCCAGCCACAAACAACGCCGACTGCGACCTCGAAACGGCGAAACACGCCGATCACCGCACCCCATGCCGGCAGGATTTCGCCCGCCAACTCATAATTCGTCCTAACAATGTTTAACCGTTAACATCAACCACGACACGCCCTTTGACCTGACCTTTCAGGATTTCGTCGCCCAATCTGGGCAAATCGGACAGTGTGGCAGGCTGCACCATCGTTTCAAGTTTGCTCATCGGAAGGTCCTTGGCGATACGCTGCCACGCTCTCAGTCGGTTGTCGTAGGGCTGCAGCACACTGTCGATTCCCAACAGGTTCACACCGCGCAGCAGGAAGGGAATGACCTTGGCCGGAAGATCGGCTCCGCCCGCCAATCCGACGGCAGCGACCGAACAGCCGTATTCCATCTGCCCCAGCACGCGCGCCAGCATGGCCCCGCCCACCGCATCGATACAGCCGCCCCACCGCTCGCCCTCCAACGGGCGCTTGGTGGTTTCGTTCAGCGTATCGCGCGGCACGATTTCAGTCGCCCCCAAGGATGTCAGGTAATCGGCATTGTCGGGACGGCCGGTCACGGCGGCCACTTCGTAGCCAAGATTGGCCAGAATAGCGGTCGCCACCGACCCCACGCCACCCGAGGCGCCGGTCACCAGCACCGGGCCCTTCCCGATGCCATGATCCTCAAGAGCCATGACGGCCAGCATCGCGGTGAAGCCTGCGGTGCCGACGGCCATCGCCTGTCGCGTATCCAGTCCTTCGGGCAGCGGCACCAGCCACTCTGCCTTGACGCGCACTTTCTGGGAATAGCCGCCCCAATGCGCTTCACCGACGCGCCAGCCGGTCAGCACGACCTTGTCGCCGGGTTTGTAGCAGTCGTGATCCGAGGCTTCGACGGTGCCCGCAAAATCAATGCCGGGCACATGCGGATAGTTGCGGACCAATCCACCGCCGGGCCCGATGCACAGGCCGTCCTTGTAGTTCACCGTCGAATAATCGACGGCGACCGTGACATCGCCTTCGGGCAGATCGTCCAGTGACAGATCCTGCACCGCTGCTGATGTTTTGCCGTCTTCGTCTTTTTCGACCACCAGTGCCTTGAACATATCGCTTCCTCCTGTCGGGATGAGTGACCCCTCTTTCTTTCACACTAACGTCGACATCGACGCGGCGACATACCGAAGTTGCACGTCTTTCAGGCAACCTGCGCGTGCGGCCTGCACCGAACGACACGAACAGCCCACGCGGCGCATTATACGGTCCGATCGGTCGAGCCACGACAAGACGTGCTTGCTGCGCCCCGCAAACAGCCCTAGTTTTCCTGCACATAACGTCCAACAGGAGACACGACATGACCCTACACCGCCTTCTCGGCGCCGCGTCGCTGGCCGCACTTGGCACAGCCTCTGCCGCGCAGGACGCCGACCTTCTGGTCTTCGACTACTCGGGGTTCGAAAGCGAAGCCTACCACCAGCCCTACGTCGACGCGCATGGCGCAAGCCCGACCTTCGCGTTCTTCGGGGACGAAGACGAAGCCTTCCAGAAGCTGCGCTCGGGCTTTCAGGCCGATGTGACCCACATCTGTGCAGGCTCCGTGTCGAAATGGCAGGACAGCGGCATCATCGAACCTTGGGATACGTCGCAGATCACGGCGTTCGACACGCTCAATACCGAACTGACCGACGCGGATGTCGCCGGCGGCGAAGACCTGTATTTCCTGCCGACCGATTTCGGCTCGACCGCGATCGCCTACAACCCCGACGAGGTCAACGAAGAGGATGTCGCCAGCCTCGACGTCTTTCTCAACCCTGACTTCGCCGGTCGCATGTCCCTGCCCGACAATGTGGACGACGCCTATGCGCTGGCCTTTCTGGCCACGGGCGTGACCAACTGGACAGACGCCACGGATGAAGAGTTCGAAGCGGCTTCGGACTGGCTGCGCGAAGTTCACCCGAACCTGCGCACCTATTGGGCCGATGCCGCCGAAATCTCGCAGCTTCTGTCCTCGGGTGAAATCCTTGTGGCCTGGGCCTGGAACGAAATCCCCGCCACGATGCGCGAGGAAGGTCGGTCCGTCGGTTTCAACCGCGAAACACCTGAAGGCACGTCGCTCTGGGTCTGCGGCTACGTGAACCTCGTCGACGGCCCCGGTTCGGACGACAAGGCCTATGACTATGTCAACGCGGTCCTGTCAGAGGACTCGGTCGTGCCGCTTCTGGATTTCGGCTTCGGATCGGCAAACCAGGCCGCACTTGAGTCGCAGGTCAGCGCGGAAGACCTCGAGGCTGCGGGGCTGGAGCCTGTTTCGGTGCCGGTTCTGGCGCAGCTTCCCGTCAGCAACGAGCTGCGCGAGAAAATGAACGGAACCTTCGAGCAGATCAAAGCCGGATTCTAGGATATCCGATGGGTCACGATGGGGGCGGCACCGCAGGGTCCGCCCCTATTTTTTACGCGACGGGCCGGATCAAGCGACTGCGCTTTCAAGCCGGCTCCGACATTCGGGCCAAGTGCGGTGAAATCGCGATTTCCCGCCCTAAGTTGCGTTCGGAAGCAGAACAACCGGAGCGGTCATGGACATCATCAACATTCTTCTCGTTCTTCTCAGCGTGGGTTTTGGCCTGATCGGCTGGCT
This sequence comes from Loktanella sp., assembly GCA_020201155.1. Taxonomy (GTDB): domain Bacteria; phylum Pseudomonadota; class Alphaproteobacteria; order Rhodobacterales; family Rhodobacteraceae; genus JAIVHI01. The sequence goes on from JAIVHI010000241.1 coordinate 5,083, forward strand.
TGCGCCGAAATACACGATGGACACGCTGGACCTGAAGCCGGGCCCGACTTCTATGGGATCTTCCGAGATCAGGGCCGCCAGCGGCGCGCTTTTCGTCGGTCTGGGGGTCGGTGCGTTCCTGCTGGGCGATCCGGTGGCCTATGCGATGATCGGCTTTGCTTGGGGCGGGGCCGCCATTGGCCGCGCGACATCGCTCGTGCTGGACGGTCAGACCAGATCGAAATGGATTTTCTTCGCCGTCGAGATCGTCGTCGCCGTCGCAGCACTCTGGACCAATTTGGGGGTGGATACCGGCGTCTGACCCCTTGTCAGACACGTCCCCAACGCCTACTTATAAAGTGTCCCTTCGGGGACTATGGACATAAACGCGCTCGTAATAAGCGGATCGGACCCGGGGGCGGTACCCGGCGGCTCCACCAGACATCCTTCATTTGGGGACCATGGGGCCGAAATAGGATCGACGAACGTCTAAAGGGGTTTTGCTTTGTCTCGGTGAGATACCACCGTTATCGGTTCATACAAGCTAGTTGCAAATGACAACAATGCTCCGGTCGCAGTTGCCGCGTAAGCGGTACCTAACACCGAAAACTTAAGTCCTAAGGCTTTGCAGCTTTAGGCGGGGTTCGCAGGCACCTGGCAACAGAAGCCTGCATTTTCACCCCCTCGCCGCGCGGAACATTCGGACGAACGACGTGTTGTCCGGTGCATCCTGGATTCGAAAGCCTTACCATGCAAATCTACAAATGCCCCGTGTGTGACGAACGGGTGTATTTCGACAATACCGCCTGTCGCTGTGGGCATGCTGTGACCTATCACCCCGAAATCGACACCATGCGAACCGAAGGCGCGCCCTGTGCAAACCGCGACACGATCGGGTGCAACTGGGTGGCAAAAGGCAGCGGCTTCTGCCGGTCGTGCATGATGACCCGCACCGTGCCCGATATGGATGCCGCCACGAATGCCGAACTTTGGGCGACCACAGCATCGGTCAAGCGCTACATGCTGGTCAACCTTGCCCATTGGGGGTGGTTCACCACCCGCGATCCGGGCGAGCGCCCCGGGTTCCAGCTTTTGTCCGAGCAGACGGCAACGGGCCAAAGCCGTGTCGTCATGGGCCACGCCGGCGGCGTGATCACCATCAACGTCACCGAAGCCAGCGAGGCCATCCGCGTCGAACGCCGCGAGGAGCTGGGCGAGCTTTACCGCACCATGATCGGTCATATGCGCCACGAGATGGCGCACTTTCTGCATCTGCGTCTGTCTGCCGATCCTGCATTCAACGATGGCTTCCGGGCCCTGTTCGGAGACGAGCGCGAGGACTACGGCGCCGCGTTAAAGCGCCACTACGACGCGCCTCAAGCCGCAAGCGACAACCATATCACCAGCTATGCCACATCCCACCCGCATGAAGATTGGGCCGAGACGACAGCGCATCTGCTGCATCTGGTCGATCTGCTGGACAGCGCTGCCGCGGCGGGTCTTGCATTGCCGGGCGGTCCCCCTGCCGGATACAACGCCTATGCCGAAGCCGACACGAACCGGCTGATCGGACATGCCGTGGACATGGCCATCGCGATCAATCACGTGAACAGAGCCTTGGAACTGCCTGATCTTTATCCCTTTGTT
>JAIVHI010000242.1 GCA_020201155.1 Loktanella sp.
GGTTGTGGCGGCCTCGGGGACGCTGGGTATCCTTATTCCACCGTCGATCATGCTGATCATCATGGCGGACCAGCTTTCGCTTTCGGTGGGCGAACTTTTCATGGGCGCCATTGTGCCGGGGCTGCTGCTGGGCTTTGCCTACCTTGCATACGTGGTCATCGCGGTCTTGCTCAAGCCCGGCTTGGCACCGAAACCTGCGCATGTGACCCCCTTTTCCGGCAGGCTGGTTCTCGACACGCTTATCGCGGTCCTGCCGCCGGTCGGGCTTATCCTTGCGGTGCTGGGGTCGATCTTCATGGGGATCGCAACGCCGACCGAAGCCTCGGGGATCGGCGCCTTCGGTGCCACGCTGCTGGCGTTCTTCAATCGCCGGCTGAGCCTCAGTGTCATCTGGCTCGTCGCGGTGCGCACCACCCTTACCACGTCGTTCATTTTCGCCATCTTCATCGGGGCGACCGCCTTTGCGCTGGTGATGCGCGGTCTTGGCGGCGACCAGATGATCGAGGAGGCGTTGAACGCCATCCCCTTTGGACCGACCGGCGTCGTCCTGACGGTGCTGTTCTTTGCCTTTCTTGCGGGTTTCTTCCTCGACTGGCTGGAAATCACGCTCATTTTCCTGCCCTTGGTCGGCCCGGTCATCGTGGGATTGGGGTTCGACCCGATCTGGTTCGTCGTGATATTCGCGGTTGCCCTGCAGACGTCCTTTATCACGCCACCTGTCGGGTTTTCGTTGTTCTATCTGAAAGGGGCGGCCCCTGACGAGATCACGACAAAGGACATCTATCGCGGCGTCATTCCCTTTGTCTTGATACAGCTTGTCGTGGTGCTTTCGATGGTCTTCATCCCAGAGCTCGTGACCTGGCTGCCGCAATCCGTCTACGGCTGAGGCCGGTTCAGCTGTCCAGCCACAGCAAGTGAGCAAGGGCGCGGTCGTGTTTCGTTGACCCAACGGAAGCCGGTTGCTAATTTGCAAGAATGTTTTCCATTTTGCAGTACGCAATCTTTCAAGCCGGCAAGACTGCGACGCCACTGATCCCCCGCTGCGCACCACGACACGCGCAGCCTGCAAGCTGCCAAGGCTCACACCCGGGGGCTGATTACAACTCACGCTCATGACAGGATGCCCATGTTTTCCCAAATGAAACCTGCCTTGGCCATTGCCAGTCTTTGCCTTTTTCCCAGCTTCGCCCACGCCCAGTCGTCGGCACAGGTGACAGGAAATCTGGACGGTGAGGTGCTTGATTTTTCAATGACTGACGCCGTCGGAGGCATGCCTGCGCTCTACCTCGAAACATACACCGACGGTGACACGCCCGAGGTCGAAGTGATCGCGGGGGCGATCGAGGAAACGCAAGAGGGTCTGGATGGTGTCATGCTGTTTCTCGGGCTTGCGGCGGGCCCTGATTCAGTGGCCAATCTGCCTTCCTCAGATATGGCCTATTTCGCGGAAGCCATGGTGGTCGATGAATGGACACCCGGCGCGCCCTTCCCGGAAACGGTCTGGCTGGCAGAGCTTGATGGTTTCGAAATCTTCGAGATCGATACGCTGTCGTTCGCGGATGAAGCCGGGGCCCTGTCCGGTCGTATCACCAGCGACCGGTTCTGCCTGCACAGCTTTACGGGTGACGAGCCGATTGCGGTTCGTCGCGACGGTGAGATGATCTGCAAACCCGGTGCCGTGACGTTCGCCATGTCGACAGACGGGGCCGCCACGCCCCCACCGCCCCCGCCGATGGAGGTCGAGGTCCTGGGGCGTGCGACAGGGATGGTCGGACGTGACAGCTACGACTGGATCACCTTTCTGGCGCCGGGCGCCGAGCCAACCGCGACCATCGATCAAGACGGGGCGATCGACCTTCTGCGGCTGCAGGCGCACGATCCTGCAAGCGATAATTTCTTGCGTGATAACCTGCTCTCCGTCACGATCATGGGCGATCTGGAGACTGGAAAGATTCCCGATGGCGGAACGGTTCCGGTCGAATTGTCGTTCTTCACGGATGAACCCGGTGTCTTTTACTCGTCCGAAGACGGAGACGGTGGCGTCACGGCAAACGTGCTGAGTTTCCACGTCGATGGCGATCTGGGCGAGGTCGATATGGTTCTCGAAGGCCAGATCTGCAAGATAGACGGTTTCGAGCTGGTTTCGGACGATTGCACGTCGATCGAGGCTCAAATCGCCACGGAAATCATCCGCATCACTGGCGATTGAGACCATGACCACCAAGCTTTTCGCCGCATTCCTTCTGACACTGATCGGCCTTGTGGGCGCGCCTGCCGCACATGCACAAGACCGTGAGACATTCACGTTCGATCCGCCCGAAAGGACGCCCAACCCGCCGGAAAGCCCGCTGGAAAACAGGCCCTTGCGCGACGTACACTGGACCCTGAACGCGCAAGGACACTGGAACCTCGATCTGGAAGGTCGAGGCGAGGTGCGTCTGACCGAGGGCATTGTTCGCGTCGACATGGATCTGGAACATGGCGGACGCCCCCTGCACTTTGTCGTCTTCGCCGATGAGGATGAGCTTTCCCATGTCACGTTCACCGAAACCGGCGATCCTGTGGTCTCGGCCAAACTTGGTACCTATGGCGCGAATTTCCTTGAAATAGCCGGACGCGAGCCGTCGTCTTTGGGCGCCGACCTTGTGCCAGGGTATCTTGCCAATCATGACGGGTTCGTGCGCGTGGACCGCCGCGACGACGGGTTGGTCATCCATTACTCTCTGACCGCGCTATATTGTGAAGATATCCAAGAGCCACCGTTCACGTCCGTTCCACCCTGCTCGGGGCGATATTTTATCAATTCCCGCCCCGGTGCCAGTTCACGGGTCGAAGGCTGCATCATGTCGCTTGAGGATTGGCGCGCGACACCCGATGCCTGCGCGTCACCGTTTCAGATCGACCGGGTGACCCCCGAGGAAGAGCGCGAGAACGTCGCCTTCGACGATCCCGGCCTCAGCGTGACGTTCAGCGAACCTGTCAAGCTCGACACGCTGGGCCCGGCCTTTCAGCTTCACACGCTGGCACCGGATGGCGAAGAGCTGCGGATCAGCGGCGAATGGCAGCAGGACGGCGCGAGCCGCTACCGTTTCGCCCCCGATGACCAGCTTTATTCCGGCACCATCTATATGGCCCGCATCGCGGGTGGCGCGGATGGTGTGCAATCGCGGGATGGCGCATGGTTGGAGGAAGACCACATCTGGTCGTTCAGCACGCTTCTCGATCTCAACGCGCAAGCCCCCGAGGATGACGATCCGGTTCGTCTGCACAACTATCAGGTCGTGCGTGACGGCGAACTGACCCGCGACAAGCCGACCCTGACGCGGGCCTACATCACTTGGGACAAGCACGACGATGTCGCCGAGGACATGCAGCCCGACAGCTTCCGCATGGTGATTGACCCATCCGTCACCTACGAAAGACGCTTCGCCCAGAGGGGTGGCCAAGCCGGTCGTGACCTTCGCATCTGGCGTCATGACGATGACGAGATATTCTCGGAGGATGACAGGCGGGACGCGCTGCATACCGCCAACTTCTTCGGCTGGCGACCACCCGCAAGGGGTGGTGTTCTGGAATGGGTGGTGAAGCCGGACGACCCCCATCCCAAGGCGGTCGATGGCACCGACTATAAAGCCGAGAAAGACTACGAGGTGTGGTCCACGGACCCGCGCGAATTGCGTCTGCATTACACATTCGCTGAGGTTGGTGCCTGGAGCTACGGCCTGCCTCGCACCGTGCGACCCGTGGCGCAACGTGGGATGGACGGAACAGCAAGAGAGCTTCCGTCTTTCTTTCCCCATCGCGACGCCCGTGCCAAATACAGCCCCACGCTGCCGCCAATCGACACCAGTGCCATGGACGCGCTGCTTTACGACGAAGACGGGCTTCCGGTGAATACCGAGGGCGAGCTGGATATCCAGGAATGCTACGCGGCACTCGACCCCGACAACGAGATGGACACCGAGAGCGGTGGTGCATGTTGGGAAGATGTCGCAGCAGAAGACGCCAAGGACTGGACCGCCTGGGAGCCAACACCAGAGGAGCTGTGCGAGATGGCGGCCAAGCAGATGCCGACCCCGCCTGCCGCCGATCCGCCAAAGGACCGCGCGACCCATCAGTCAGAAGCGATGTTGCGATATTTCAGCGAGGAAATAGGGGATTGGTATCAGATTTACAGTCAAGCAGCGCGACTCGACGCCTTGATGCCGCCTGACGATGTGATCGTAATCTTCGCCCCCGTCGATTTTCTGGGCGAAGGGACGGGCGGTATGGCGCAGGGAATGGCCTTTTACAGCTCAGCGGGATCGGTTGGTGTCGATCAGCCCGCCATTCTGGGATTTCCCAACATGCGGGTCTATACGATCGTCCTTCCGTTCGGACCGGTCGACATGGATCAGTTCATTCAGGTCAACCTTCACGAGATCGCCCACGAATTCGGGCTCGAACATGATCCCGGAGATGCGCGCGCACCTGACGCGTGTCCGGTCGACGGTTCGGTCGCCGCAAGCGAACTTGCGGGGCGCAACGTGGATGGAATCGAAGCCTGGCGCATGACCCCTGACGGGTTAAGCGGCTGGAACAAATCGCAGGATGAAGGGAACGCGCAGGCCGACGACGGAACCTTGGTATCCATGATGTGGCCCTTCGGTATGTCGACCAACGTGATGTCGCTGAAGGATCACGAATACCGGCGCTTGCAGCGTTCCGTCGCCGAAGGGCCTGCTTCTGTCTGGCAGGAAGGGTCTGCAGCCCCCATCTTCGACGGGTTCAAACCGGTCGAAGGTCTGCGCCGCTATGCGCAATCCGAGGTCATTCGCACGGATGCGCAACTGGTCGAAGACAGCCTGATCGTCACGGGACGCTTGTCCGATACGGGTTTGCAGATCAACGGGATCGACCGCATGGTCGACGCGTGGCCTACACCGTCGACGGGACGATACGTGGCCGATCTTCTTGACGCGCAAGGCAGGCTGTTGGCCAGCGCCCCCTTGGGTTTGCGTGCACCGCTCGATCCAAGTGGGGACCGCGCACCGGAGGACAGGATGGGGTGGACACGGTTCCGTGTCGCCCTGCCCTTCGTGGAAAACGCGGACCGATTGCTCATACGCGACGGTGACCGCATCCGTGCCCGGCTGCCCGCCCCATCACAAGACATCGACATTCGCGATGCCGAGGTGATCGCACGGGACACTGATGCCCCAACGCTCACTTGGCGGACAGAAGGCCCCGTCGGGCGGACCAGCATCGCATACAGCCCCGACGGATCGGCGCCCTGGCAGATGCTTGCGTTCAACGCGTCGGACCGCGAATTTCAGGTGCCGCTCGATGTTATCGCAGGTGGCGTGCAGCCGACCCTGCGGATCACGGCGCAGACCGGCATCCGCTTTGCGGAGGATCATCTTCGATTGCCCCTGCCCGCCGACTGATCTGCAGCGATCCGTTATAGTATTTAGCGAATAACCTAAATCACAGATTTTCGCGGAACGCTTTATTCGGCTTCCTTGCCCATGACGAGAACCCAGCGGGTCGCAGCCCCCTTGGACATATAGCCCAAGCCGAAATCCTCGAAGGAACCCGTTGTCATCATCTCGTTGTGGCTGGGCGAGTCTTGCCAGCCTTCAAGCGCCTCTTGCGCGGTGCTTTGGTTCGCGGCGATGTTCTCGCCATAGGCAGACGCGTCATATCCCTGCGCCAGGATCCGGTCCTCGACGCCGTCACCCTCGGGTGACTCGTGCTCAAAATAGTTGCGCGCGATCATGTCCTCGGCATGCCCCTGTGCCGCGGCATCAAGGCGCGCATCATAGCGAACAGCGCCAACGCCGTCGTCGATACGCACGTTGTTCAACAGGCTGGCAAAGCCGGCATCAGCAGAGGGCGAGGCTGTGGTCAACGACCGATCGTCAAAGGACTCGTTGAGCACCTCTGGCGAGGGTTCAAGCAGTGCTGAGCCACCGCAACCGGCGAGGCCCAGCCCAAGGGCAAGAAAAACGAAATGGCGCATTACGGAATCCTCTGGTGTGAAGACTTGGTGGCCAAACCGAGGACCACCGAGGTCAAGACGACAGCTAGAGCCCGAACCGGCGCAACGCTATTGGGCCTGATGGGCTGACCGAACGGATAGGTGTCAGCCCTGAATGGCGGCACCTTTACCCTTGCGGCAGGGTCGTCGGAAACCTAACTTACAAGGGTGTCGCAACGGTTCGCCGAAGGCACGCAACTCACCGAAATCATCGCCCTGACGCTTATCAGGCAACCCTGATTTTCCTGAGCATCGGTCCGTCCGGCATGTCGCCGGACCGGTTAATCAACTTGCGAGGTCGTGATGGGAAAAGGCAACAACAAGCGCGGAAACAAGGAAGTGAAGAAGCCAAAGCAGGAGAAGCCAAAGGTCTTGGCCACGGCCAACTCCGGCGTGGCAACTCCGGTCTCCCTTGGCGCGAAAAAGCGGAAATAGCCGAATGGGCAGGCGATGCCCGAACGCTCGCCTGCCCCCTTCCGATCAATCGCGCGTGGCGCTGCGCAGATTGATATCAATCAAATCCTTCCCAAAGTGCCTGTGCTAGGACTGGTCCGTCCGACGGTCGCACCGCGATACGACGGCAGATCCGAATCCTTCTGAGAGGACGTCACCATGAAACACGCCAGTATTCTTGTCTTGGTCGGGGGGGCTGCCGATAGCCCGGACCTTGAACCGATCCTGCAAT
>JAIVHI010000243.1 GCA_020201155.1 Loktanella sp.
CAGGCGCGCGGCGATGCGCCCGGCGTCCTCGCGCCCGCGCGCCGCCAGCCGCCGCGCCAGCACCCCGGCGGGGGCGGTTACCAACAGCACCCGAAGCGCCGGGTAACGCGCCACCGCCTGCGCCAACGCCGCACGCGAGCCGTTGAAAGCCACGTCGCGCCCGGCGGCCAGGTCGGCGTCGATCACGGCCGGGATGGCATAGCACAACCCGTGCGCGCGCCAGTCGATGGCGAAGTCCCCGGCCGCGCGGCGGCGCGCGAACTCCGCCGCGCTGACGCCCTCGAAATCCTCGCCGCCGGCCGCCGCCGGGCGGGTGATGACCCGCCGGGCGCGCACCAGCGCGGGCCGCGCCCGGCACGCCGCCGCGATCAGCGTGTCCTTGCCGGCGCCCGAGGGGCCGACCACCGCGAACAGCCGCCCCGGCCCGCTCATGCCGCCTTACCCCTTTTCATAGCGCTGCCGGTAGTGCGAAGCTGCCGGGGTGCAGGCGATGCGGGTATAGCTGTCATGCTGGCTGTCCTCGATGGCTTGTGTTGCTGAGCCGCCCGCATCGCCGGCTCTGTCCGACCGCTGATTAAGCGATGCCCCCGATGGTTTTGTAAGGTGATGCAGGCGAGACGGGGCATGCGCGCACTGAAGGAAGAGGAGATTGATTGATGAAGATATCTGTTGGCATCGACGCGGCGAAGGTCACGCATTGGGCGGTGGCCGTTGACGCTGATGGCCGGGTCGTTCTCGACCACGCGGTCGAGAACGACGGGCAGGCGATCGACGAAGTGGTGTCCGAGCTGCGCGCGCTCGATGGCGAGGTGGTGATCGGCCTCGACGTGGTGGGCTCGTTCGTCCGATTCCTGAAAGCAACGCTTCTGGCCGAGGGGTTTGCCCTCGTGCACACGCCCGGCATCGCCGTGAACCGCGCCGGTCAGGGCTTCGCCGGAGGCTCCGCCATGTCCGACCCGCGCGATGCGCGCACCATCGCCGACCTGGTGTGCGCCCACGACCTGCGCCCGATCCTGCCCGACGACGACGCCTTCGTCGCGATCCGACTCAAGGTCGGGCGCCGCCGCGAGCTGATCCAGGACCAGACGCGCCGCATCTCCCGCCTGCGCGGGCTGCTCTGCGGCATCTTCCCGGGGCTTGAGCGAGCGCTCGACGTGGCCTGCAAGGGGCCGCTGGCACTCTTGACGCGCTATGTCACATCGGCCGAGCTCCGGTGCGCCGGAAAGGCACGGCTGCGTGCGCATCTGAGGAAGACACCGCATCTGCACGGCGTCGACGCTTTGGCCTGCCGCGCGCTGGACGCGGCCCGGGCGCAGAAGATCGCCGTTCCCGGCGAAGCGCCCACGGCCGAGCTGATCCGCGACCTCGCCGCGTCGCCAATGTCGCTCGGACCATTGGCGCGACATCGGCGACCGCTCGACACACGGGCGAAGATCGCCCGCATCGACCGGGACCTTGGGGGACTGCTCACGGACCACCCTGACGGCGCCCTCATCCGTTCGCTGCCAGGGATGGGGGAGGTGCTCGCGGCAGAGTTCCTCGCCTGCGTCTGCGACATCAGGCGCTTTAGGTCGGCCGACGCGCTGGCCTCCGCCGCCGGCCTCGCGCCCGTTCAGCGCTGGTCCGGCAAGCGCGCCGGCTGGCGCCGCGCCTATGGCGGCGACAAGGCCCTCAAGCGCGTCTTCTACCAAAGCGCCTTCTGTGCCGTCTCGACAAATGACCCGCTGTCCAAGGCCTTCTACGACCGCAAACGGCGCGAAGGAAAACACCACACCCAAGCCCTCATCGCCCTCGTACGCCGCCGCGTGACGGTGATCTGGACCATGCTCCAACGCCGCGAAGCCTTCAATCCGGATAAAAAAGCAGCTTGACTTACGCATTACGCAGCCGCCGGGGTGAAGTGGCCGACATCGACCTCGCGGTCGCAAACGCGCCCGCGCGCGTCGGCGTCGTGGAAAATGCCGACGATCGCCGCGCCGCGCGCCTTGGCTTCGAGTATCAGCGACAGCACCACCTCGCGGTTGCCGGCGTCAAGGCTCGCCGTCGGCTCGTCCAGCAACAGCGCCGGGTAGTCATGGACGAAACCGCGCGCGATGTTGACGCGCTGCTGTTCGCCGCCCGAGAACGTCGTCGGCGACAGCGGCCACAGCGCCTCGGGGATGTTGATCCGCGCCAGCAGGGCCCGCGCCCGCGCCCGCGCCTCTTCGGGGGCGACGCCGAGGGTGACCAGCGGTTCGGCCACCACCTCCAGCGTCGGCACCCGCGGCACCACCCGCAGGAACTGGCTGACATGGCCCAGAACAGCGCGGCGCAACGCGATGATCTGGCGCGGATCGGCGAGCGCCACGTCCACGCCACCGACCACGATGTGCCCACCATCGGCCAGGTAGTTGCCGTGGATCATCCGCATCAACGTAGATTTGCCGGCCCCCGACGGCCCCACCAGCGCCACGCACTCGCCCGGCGCTACCCGCAGCGCCGCGCCAGCCAACACCGGGATCGACACGCCGCCCTGGTTGTGCAGCGTGAAGCTCTTGCCGACATTCTCTACCTCGATCATGGCGTTCCCTTCATCTTTCCACAAATACTCTCGGGGGTCGTCATTGTCGCGCCAATGGTCCGAGTGACAATGGCGACGGGGGGCTGTCTGCCCCCCAGCGGGGCTACGGCGGCGGGGGCAGACAGCCCCCCAACAGCCCCCAACCGGCCCTCACACCTGCAACACGCTCGACACCAGCAACTGCGTGTAACCGTGCTGCGGATCGTCCAGAACCTGGTCGGTCAGCCCCGCTTCGACGACGTGGCCGCCCTTCATCACCATCAGCCGGTCGGCCAGCAGCCGCACCACCGCGAGGTCGTGGGTGACGATCACGGCCGACAGCCCCATCTGCCGCACCAGCCCGCGCAGCATGTCCAGCAGCCGCGCCTGCACGCTCACGTCAAGCCCGCCGGTGGGTTCGTCCATGAACACCAGCCGCGGCCCGGTGACAAGGTTGCGGGCGATTTGCAACCGCTGCTGCATGCCGCCCGAGAAGGTGCCGGGCCGGTCGTCCATGCGGTCGGCGGTGATGTCGACGCGGGCCAGCCAGTCTGCCGCCCGGGCGCGGATGTCGCCATAGTGGCGCGCCCCCACCGCCATCAGCCGCTCGCCCACGTTGCCGCCCGCCGAGACCCCCATGCGCAGCCCGTCGCGCGGGTTCTGGTGCACGAAGGCCCAGTCGGTGCGCGCCAGCATCCGCCGCCCGGCCTCGTCCATCGCCAGGATATCGCGCGGCCCGCCTGCGCGGGTGTCGAACAGCACTTCGCCGGCGTCGGGGGCAAGCTGCCCGGAAAGGCAGCTCAGCAGCGTCGACTTGCCCGAGCCGCTTTCGCCGACCACGCCCATCACCTCGCCCGGCCAGAGGGTGAAATCCACGTCCCGGCAGCCGATCCGCGCGCCGTAGGTCTTGGTGACGGCGCGCACCTCCAGCAGCGGTGTCATGCCGCGTCCTCCCCGCAATGGCCGGCGTCGCGCCGGGCGCTGCAATGATCGGTGTCCGAGCACACGAACATGCGGGTGCCGGCGTCGTCGGTGATGACCTCGTCTAGGTAGCTGGCGTCGTCTCCGCACAGCGCGCAGGCAGCGTCGGCCTTGGATGGCTCGAACGGGTGATCCTCGAAATCGAGGCTGACCACCTTCGTGTGCGGCGGCAGGGCGTATATGCGCTGCTCGCGGCCGGCGCCGAACAGCTGGATCGCCGGGCAGTTCGACAGTTTCGGGTTGTCGAATTTCGGGATCGGCGAAGGGTCCATCACGTAGCGGTCCGCGACCAGCACCGGGTAAGCATAGGCGGTGGCGATGTGGCCGTGGCGCGCGATGTCCTCGTAAAGCTTGACATGCATCAGCCCGTAGTCCGACAGCTCGTGCATCTTGCGTGTCTCCACCTCGGAGGGTTCGAGAAACCTCAACGGTTCCGGGATCGGCACTTGGTAGACCAGCACCTGCTCGGCGGTAAGCGGCGTCTCGGGGATGCGGTGGCGGGTCTGTATCACGCTGGCCTCGGCGGTGCGGGTGGTGGTGGCGACCTGCGCGGTTCGTTCAAAGAACTTGCGGATCGACACCGCGTTGGTGGTGTCGTCGGCGCCTTGGTCGATCACCTTCAGCCGGTCGCCGGGGGTCAGCGTGGCGGCGGTCACCTGCACGCCGCCAGTGCCCCAGCCGTAGGGCATCGGCATCTCGCGGCTGGCGAACGGCACCTGGTAGCCGGGGATCGCCAGCGCCTTGAGGATGGCGCGGCGGATCATCCGCTTGGTCTGCTCGTCGAGGTAGGCAAAGTTGTAGTCGGTCATTGCGCAGCCTCCGTTTTGGGTGCCTGCGCTGCCTGTCTGCGCAGCTTGCGCACCAGTTCCAATTCGGATTGGAAATCCACGTAATGCGGCAGCTTGATGTGTTCCAGGAACCCCGTGGCCTGGATGTTGTCGGCATGTGACAACACAAATTCCTCGTCCTGCGCGGGGGCACCCTCGTTTTCCTCGCCCAGTTCGCGCCAGCGCAGGGCGCGGTCCACCAGCGCCACCGCGATCGCCTTGCGCTCGGTCTGGCCGAAGCTGAGGCCATAGCCGCGGGTGAACTGCGCCGGTTCGCTCTTCGAGCCGGTGAACTGGTTGACCGTTTCGCATTCGGTGACCGTGATCTCGCCCACCTCCACGGCGAAGCCCAGTTCGGGGATCTCCATCTCGACCGCCACCGCGCCTATGCGCAGCTCGCCGACGAAGGCGTGGTTGCGCGCGTAGCCGCGTTGCGTCGAATAGGCCATCCCCAGCAGGAACCCCTCGTCGCCGCGGGCCAGCGCCTGCAGGCGCAGGGCGCGGGTGGCGGGCAGTTCCAGCGGTGCGCGCGTCAGGTCCGGCGGCGGGGCGTCGTCGGGCGTGGCCGGTTCGATCAGCCCGTCGCGGCCCAGGAACCCGGTGACATGCGGTACCGGCCCGGGCGCGGCGTCGGGGCGCGCGTCGGCGGCGGTGTCGTCATCGGCCGCGTCGTCGCCATCAGCGCCGCCCTCGGCGGCCAGCTTGAAGTCCAGCAGCCGGTGCGTGTAGTCGAATGTCGGGCCCAGCACCTGACCGCCCGGCACGTCCTTGAAGGTGGCCGAGACGCGGCGGATGCAGTCCATCGCGCCGGTGTCCAGCGGGCGCGTGTGGCCAAGGCGCGGCAGCGTGGTGCGGTAGGCGCGGATCAGGAAGATCGCCTCGATCAGGTCGCCGCGCGCCTGCTTGATCGCCAGCGCCGCAAGGTCGGGGTCGTGAAGCGACCCCTCGGCCATCACACGGCCCACCGCCAGCGCCATCTGTTCGCGGATCTGCGCCACCGACAGTTCGGTCACGCCCCTGTCGCCGCGCCGGGCGCGGGCCAGCCAGTCGTGGGCGGCGTCGATGGCGTGCTCGCCGCCTTTCACGGCCACATACATCAGGTGTCCTCCACATTGGTCGCGCGCGGCACCGCCGTGACTCGGTCGCCGGCGGCGAAGAAGAAATCCAGCCCCCGCGGATAAAGCGCATGATTGGCCGACAGCGCGCCCGCGTCGGGCAGTGCCAGCCGCGCGTGGCCGTCGATGCCGGGCCCGGTCAGGCGCGCGCCGGTGGCGGTGTCGAGCGTGCCCGCCTCGACCACGAGCGTCGCCGATCGGTCGGGGTAGCGCGCGCTGCCGACGGGGTAATCGGCCAGCGGCAGCAGCGCCGCCCAGGTGCCGACGGCAAAAGCCGCCTCGGCGCGGTCATCCGTCAGCGGCGCGCCGGTGTGGAAGGCCAGCCAGCTGCGCACCGCGTCGCAATCATGCGCGCCGGCAAGGTGCACGGGCGTGTCGGCATCACACAGCGTCAGAAACAGCGCCCCGGCCGCCGGCGACAGCGGCGCCGGCGGCGCGGCGCCGTACAACGTCTCGACACGGCCGGGGCGGGCCATCGCCGACATGCAGGCGCGGAAGGCCTGCGCGGCGTCGCGCGGGGCATCGACAAAGCCGCCCTCCAGCGTCGGTTGGCTCATTGGTCCTCTCCCCTGACCATGGTGAAGAAATCGACGCGCGTGGCGGCGGCCTCGCCTGCGCGGGCGCGGCGGTGCGCCGCATGGTCGGCGGCGAGCGGGTCGAGGATCGCGGCCCTGAGGCGGCTTTCCTGCGCCGTCTGCATCAGCGCGTCGACCAACGCAGCGATGCGCGCGTGGGTCTTGTCGCGCCCCTGCACGTAGGCATGCCCGACGGTGCCCGCGTCGCGCAGTTTCAGGGCGCAACGGGTCACCGTCATCTCGCCCAGATTAAACGGCGCGCCGGTGCCGCCGATGCAGCCCTGTACCATCGTGCTGCCGATCTCGGGGGCGCGCAGCCATGTGAAACCGGGTGCCAGCCCGGTGGCGTCCCACAACTGCCGCAGGGTTTCGGGCGGTGCCTTGGCCAGCAGGCCCATCCATGTCTTGCGCGCGTCGCTCATTGTTGGACATCCTTGCGTGGTTGTCTAAATAAATATACAACTATACAAATACGCTCTTTGTGGCCCAGTGCGCAAGGGCCGGGCGTGTGAAGTTTTCGTGACGGGCGCAACGGGCGTCGGAAGGGGGCGGGCATGGGCCGCACGGCGATCTGGACATCCATCCGCGACGCGCTGTCGGCGGAAATCGCGCAGGG
>JAIVHI010000056.1 GCA_020201155.1 Loktanella sp.
GATGCATGGTCATCAGGAAAAGCCCGCCCTCGGCATACGCGCCCTCGAATTCGCGGGTGAAGACATTTAGCACCGCTTCGGGCGGCGTGTACGGGCGCTGCGCGCCGAAGCGGTTCATCATGAAATAGACGGCGTCGTCGCGGATCCATTCGACGGGCAGTTCGACGATCCCGGTCGGTTCGCCGTCGGCCACGATCTCGTAGGGGTCGTCATCCGCGAACAGCGAGCTGTCGTAGATCAGCCCCAGTTCGCGCGCGATGGCCAGCGTGTTGGGGCTGTAATCCCACGACGGCGTGCGCATGCCCACGGGCCGGGCGCCGGTGATCCGCTCTAGCGTGTCGGCGGCGCGGAACATCAGGTCGCGTTCGGTCGCGTGGTCGAGGCGCGCGTTTAGTTCGTGGATCCAGCCGTGTAGGCCGATTTCGTGGCCATCCTGCGCAAGGCCGCGCTGTTCGTCGGGGTGCAGGAGCGCCGAGACGGCCGGCACGAAAAAGCTGGCCCTGTAGCCGTGGCGATCCAGGGCAGCGCGGATGCGCGGCATGCCGCGCCGGGCGCCGAATTCGCCCCAGGACAGGCGCGCGGGCGACAGGCCGCCGTCGCGCAATTCGTTGGTTTCGTGGTCGCTGTCGAAGGACAGGGCGACGGCGCAGCGCGCGCCTCCGGGCCATGCGTCGGGCCTGAGGGTGCGTCCGGCGCGGACTTGGTTCACCAGGCCGCGCCAGGTGGCTTCGTTCCATTCGTGCGGCTCGCTCATCCGTGTCCTCCGTCGACAGACAGAATCTGTCCGGTGATCCATTCCGCACGGTCCGACGCCAGGAAGGTCACCGCGTCGGCGATGTCCTCGGCCCGTCCCAGCCGGCGCATGTGGATGCCCTGCACGATCTGTTTCTGCCGCTCCGGACCGAAGGCGTCCCACTGGCGTTCGGTCGAGGGGTTCGACAGAACGAAGCCGGGCGCGACCGAATTCACGGTGATGCCATGCGGCCCCAGTTCCAGCGCAAGCTGGCGGGTCAGTCCCACCAGCGCATGCTTGGCCGAGGCGTAGGCCTGGATCCCGGTCAGGCTGGGCCGCAGCCCGGCGCCGGACGAGATGGTGACGATCCGGCCCCAGCCGCGCGCCTTCATGCCGGGCGCGGCGGCCTGCGCGCACCACATCGCGGCGTCGACATTTGCCGCGAAGATGGTCCGCCAGTCGCCTTCGGAGATGTCCTCGATGGGGCGCCCGGCCTGGCCGCGCACGCCGCCCGCCGCCGTCACCAGGCCGTCGATGCGGCCGTGCCGCGTCTCGATGTCTGCGATCGCGGCATGCGCGCCGTCGCGGCTGCCAAGATCGGCGGGATGGGTCGTGGCGCGGTCCTCAACGGCCGCCATGCCATCCGTGTCGATGTCGATGGCGGCGACCGTCGCGCCGGCCTCGGCCAGCGACGTGACGATGGCGGCGCCGATGCCCTGCGCGGCGCCGGTGATGGCGAAGACGCGCCCCTCGAAGCTCAGTTGCATAGCGGCACCATCTCGCTGACAAGCTCCGGTGACTGGTCGCGCCGCCCTTCCTCGATGTCGTGGATCAACGCGACCATGCGGGCCAGCGTGGGGGTCTCGACGCCGTGCTCGCGGCCCATGTCGACCAGCAGGCCGACCTGCGCGTCGACCTCGGTCCGCCGCTTGCGCACGGCAAGATCCCGCCAGATGCCGGAATGGGTCTTGGCGGTGTGGCGGTTATGTTCGATCATCGCGTCCAGTGAAGCGGGCATCCCCGCGGGATCGGCGGTGCGAAAGGCCTCGGGGTCGAAGCCGTTGAACCCCAGCGGTCGAATGCCCTGCGCCGCGGCAAGGCGCATGACCTCGTGCCCCAGTGCCTGATAGACGGCGCGATGATCCGGGCGCGCCATGGCGTCCGACATCGAAAGCGGCGTCAGCGCGGTGGCGAACAGCAGCGCGCCATAGCCGAGCTTGCCCCAGAGGTAGCCCCAGATGTTGTCGGTCAGCACCGCGTCGGGTTCCACAAGGCGCAGCAGGGCGTGAACCTCGCGCGTCCGGTCGATGTTCTGCCCGTCCAGTTCGCCCACTGCGACAGCGGCGCGGTTGCCATACAGGATTCGCCCAGGCTCTAGCCAGTCGGCGCCAAAATTGACGAAGCAGCCGACGGTGTTTTCCGCGCCGATGCGCTTGGCGATGGCGATCTCGTTCAGCCCGTTCTGGGCCGATACGACGAAGCCGCCGGGCGCGAGATGCGGCAGCAGCATGTCCAGCGCGGCTTCGGTATGGTGCGCCTTAACCGCAAGGATGATGCGCCGGAACTGGCCTTCCAGTTCGGCGGGCGTGCTGGCAGGTAGCTTTTGCGTAAACGCCTCGACCGGCCCCTCGATGTCCAGTCCGGTCTCGCGCATGGCGCGCACGTGATCCTCGACGATGTCGACCATGTGCACGGCCGCGGCCGGCAAGGCGGGTCCATGGAAAGTTTTCCATCCACGAAGCGTGGCTGGCGACTGGGTCGATGTCCTGCACACAGGCCCAGGTCTCGGGCGCGCGCCACCAGTCGTGGAATCGGCAGCGGGCGCCCTCATGCGCCTCCATCCACTCCATCGTGACAGGCTGAACCGGGCTGTTGCCGCCATGGCCGTTGACGATCAGCACGCGCCTGAATCCGGTGATGTAAAGGCTGTCGAGGATATCGCGCAGAAGCGCCGCGTAGGTCGAAAGCTTCAACGACACGGTGCCGGGATAAGCCATGAAGTAGGGCGTCAACCCGTAGGCCACGGCCGGAAAGACCGGAACGCCGAGCGGCTCGGCCGCGTCGGCCGCAACCTTTTCCGACAGGATCGAGTCGACCGACAGGGACAGGTAGGCGTGCTGTTCGGTCGATCCCAGCGGCAGGACGCAGAGATCGTCCTTCTCGAGGTATTTCTCGATCTCGAACCAGTTGCTTTGTGAAATCTTCAAGACGCATGTTCCTTTTTTTCTGGCGTCCGTCCGCGGCAGACGTCGATCGCCGGCAGCAGGTCGGTCTCGATTGCGTGGCTGTCCGGCGTATGGCGGTACTCGATGGCGGTTTGTTCGGCGCGCAAGCCGCGGCGCAGATCCTCGGCACCGGTCGAGTGGACCACCACGTCGGATTGCGACAGCAGCGCCGGCAGGTTGTCATCGTCGCTGACACCGCACGTCACGCGCGTGACGTGCGGGGCGAAGCGCAGGACACCCGCGCGCATCATCGGCAGAAAGTCCGGGAAATAAGACACCACAGCGACCTGGGCCTGCGGCGGAATCGCAGCAAGCGCGATCCGCGTCGCCTCTTTCGGGATAAGCGTGATGCCCACGACCGGAAGCCTGGGAAACAGCGCCTGAGCTTCGACACGCAGGGTGCGCGGGGCGACGACAATGTCGATCGCTTCGGGCCGGTCCCGGGTCAGTTGTTCCGTGGTTCGGGCGACGATCTCGTCGCCGGCGCGAAGGAAGGGGCGGATATCGTCCGCGTAGGCGGCCGTCGCGTCGTGGAACGTTCCCAGCATCAGCACGCGTACATGCTCTGGACGGAACGAGACTGTGGATACACGGAAGGCGAGTTCTGCACGCGACAAGCCAGCTTGCTGGCCCAGACGAACGAGTTCCTTGACGCATCGCTCTACCTCGCGCAGGGACTGGGCCTGCAGGTGCGAGATTCCACCGTCGGCGACGAACGTGCCGGCGCCGACGCGCCCCTGCACGTGCCCGGCCTGCTGCAGGGCGGAATAGACGTTGCCGACCGTGACGGGCGACATGCCGAAGTGCAGTGCGAGCCGTCTTACCGATGGCAGGCGCGTCCCGGGCAGAATGTCGCCCGAGGCGATACCGTATTCCAGCGCCCCGCGCAGCTGGACAGACACCGGCACCGACGACGCCTTGTCGATCGCCAGCGCGAGGCGTTCGAAAGTGCTATCCAGTTGTGGTTTGCGATCCGACATACTGTATCAGTGCAGGATAACAAAGGGGCACTCAAGCAAAATTATTCCTCAATTAGATATCGCGGCTCGCCAGATATTACTAAATTTCCAAAATTTCGGTTGACGAATGCCCATCATTCATCCGTAGTGTAACAGGTAAGTGTAACACACCAACCGGAGGCACTATGCTCAGAAACACACTCAAGACGGGGATCGCCGTTGCCGCATTGCTGGCCGCGGCCCCGGCTGCGTTCTCGCAGGAACTGACGATCGGCCTGCGCGCCGGTCCCGATTCGATCGACCCGCACTGGTCTACGCTCGGTAGCCAAGCCGAAGCGTTGCGCCACATTTACGACACGCTGGTCGATGCCGACGACACGCTGCAGCTGGAGCCTGGCCTTGCGGTCAGCTGGGAGCCGATCGACGACACGACTTGGGAATTCAAGCTGCGCGAGGGTGTCCCCTTCCACGACGGCACGCCCTTCACCGCCGAGGACGTCAAGTATTCGATCGACCGCATCCCCGACGTGACCGGCCCGATGTCGATGACACTCTATACCAAGTATGTCGAATCGGTCGAGGTGATCGACGACTACACGGTTCACGTGCACACCAAGGGGATCGCGCCGGCGCTGCCGAACGATTTCACCCGCATGTTCATCGTGCCGTCGGAAACTGGTGAAGGCACCGGCAACGAAGAGTTCAACTCGGGCGACGCCGCAATCGGCACGGGCCCCTACAAATTCGTATCCTGGCAGCCCAAGGGCGACCTGGTGCTGGAGCGCTACGAGGATCACTGGCGCGGCGAATCCCCGTGGGAGCGTGTGGTCCGCAAGGAGATTCCCGACGACGCCGCCCGCGTCGCGGCGCTGCGGTCGGGTCAAGTGGACCTGATCAACTACGTCCCCGCGACCGACTACCTGTCGATGAAGAACGACCCCGAGATCGAAACCTTCACCTCGGATTCAGTCTACATTCTGAATGTGCAGCCGTCGGTGAAGGACGAGGAGCCGCAGCCGATCCGCGTCAACGGCGAAGAGGTCGACGGCAACCCGCTGCAGGATCTTCGCGTCCGCACGGCCTTGGACCTGGCGATCAACCGCGAGGTTCTGGTGGACGTCGTGCTCGAGGGGCTGGGCACCCCGGCCAATCAGTTGATGCCCGAAGGCTTCTTCGGCTATTCCGATGAGCTGGGTGCAAAGGAATACGATATCGAGCGCGCCCGCGAATTGCTGGCCGAGGCGGGGTATCCCGACGGGTTCGAGATCGATTTCACCTGCACCAACAACCGCGTCCCCGGCGACGCCGTCGTGTGCGAGGCGCTGGCGCAGATGTGGTCGCGGCTGGGCCTGACCGTGAATGCGCAGGCGCTCAACGGTACCGTCTTCTTCCCGGCCGCCGCCAACGAGGAATACACCATGGCGATGTCCGCCTGGGGCACCCTGACGGGTGAGGCGGCGTATACCTACGGCGCGATGGTCCACAGCAAGGACCCCGAGAAGGGCTTCGGCAACTTCAACCGCACCGGCTATTCCAACCCGGAATTCGACGAGGTGTTCGTCGAAGGCACGCAGACCCTCGATGCCGAAGAGCGCCGTGCGCTTTATGAAGAGGCGTCGGTCATCGCGATGGAAGATCGCGCGCTGATCCCGACCGTAATCCTGCAGACCGTCTGGGCAGCCGAGGCTGAAACGCTGACCTTCACCCCGCGCGTCGACCAGGAAACGCGGGCCTGGGTCATCGAACCCACCGCCGAGTAAGGACGCGGCCCGCACGCAAAGCAAGGGCGCCCCGCATCGGGGCGCCCGCACCTCATATCCCGAGGCGTCATGTTCGGATTCATCATCAGCCGCCTACTTCAGGCGATCGTTGTCGTTTTCGCGATGTCGATCATCGTGTTCGTCGGCGTCTATGCCATCGGTAACCCGATCGACGTGATGATCGATCCGGCCGCGACGGCCGAGATGCGCGAAAGGCTGATCGCGCAATACGGCCTGGACCAGCCATTGTGGCGCCAATACCTGAGCTTCCTTGCCAATGTCGCCCAGGGCGATCTTGGCCGGTCTATGGTCTACAACACCTCCGTGACCGGACTGGTGTTCTCGCGCCTGCCGGCCACGCTGGAACTGGTTCTCGTCGCCATCGCCATCGCTACGGTGATCGGCATTCCGGCGGGCCTCTATGCCGGCTACCGCCCCAAGAGCCTCGGTGCCAAGGCGATCATGGCGCTGTCGATCCTCGGCTTCTCGGTGCCGACCTTCTGGATCGGCATGCTGCTCATCATGGCCTTCGCGGTCGAGCTGGGCTGGCTGCCATCGGGCGGGCGCGGGGACTTGGGCACATTTCTGGGCATGCCCACCTCGCTAGCCACCGCCAATGGTTGGAGCCACGTCATCATGCCCGCTCTTAACCTGTCTCTTTTCAAGATGGGCCTGCTGATCCGGCTGACCCGCGCCGGCATGGTCGAGGCGATGCAGACCGACTACGTGAAATTCGCCCGCGCGCAGGGGCTGCCCGACCGGCAGATCGTTTTCCGCCACGTGCTGCGCAACATCTCGATCCCCGTGGTCACCGTCTTCGGGCTGGAACTGGGTTCGACGCTGGCCTTCGCAGTGGTAACGGAAAGCGTGTTCAACTGGCCCGGTGTGGGCAAGCTCATCATCGACTCGATCCTGACGCTCGACCGGCCGGTGATGGTCACATACCTGATCTTGGTCGTGATCCTGTTCGTCATCATCAATTTCACCGTCGATATCGTCTATGCGCGGCTTGATCCGCGCGTGCGGCTGGGAGGAACGAAATGAGTGACGTAGCGGTCAAGCCGGTCGATCCGATTGCCGGGCCCGATGCCGCCCCGATCGAGACACGCGCCACGCGGCTGAAGGATTTCTGGTCGGATTTCCGCCAATCCTGGGTGGCGATCGGGGCGCTGACCGTGATCGTCACGCTGCTGCTGCTGTCCTTCGGCGCACCCCTCGTGGCGCCGCAGGACCCGTATGACATGGCGATGCTCGACTGGCTCGACGCGTTCCTGCGCCCCGGCGAGGTCGGAACGGGCGGCTATGTCCACGTTTTGGGCACGGACAATGCCGGGCGCGACATGCTGTCGGCGATCTTCTACGGGCTGCGCACCAGTTTCACCATCGGCATCTCGGCGGGGGCGCTGGCGCTGACCATCGGCATCACGGTCGGCCTCACCGCGGCCTATTTCGGCGGCCGGGTGGAATCCCTGCTGATGCGGATCGTCGATCTGCAACTGTCGATGCCCGCGATTCTGCTGGCGCTGGTGCTGGTCGCGCTTTTGGGGCAGGGGGTGATGCAGATCATCCTTGCGCTGGTGGTGGCGCAATACGCTTATTTCGCGCGCACCACCCACGGTGCCGCGACCGTCGAGCGCGGCAAGGATTACATCGAGGCCGCGCGCTCGACCCCGCTGCCCACGCACCGCGTCCTGTTCAAACACCTGCTGCCGAACGTCATGCCGCCCCTGATCGTCGTGGCGACCGTGCAGGTCGCGTCCGCCATCGCGCTGGAGGCAACGCTGTCCTTCCTCGGTGTCGGCCTGCCGCTGACCGAACCGTCGCTGGGCTCGCTCATCTCGAACGGGTTCAAGTACATCCATTCCGACCGCTACTGGCTGTCGATCTATCCGGGGATTTTTCTTATGATCACCGTCGTCGCCATCAACCTGGTCGGGGACCAGGTCCGCACCGTCCTCGACCCGAAGCACAGCCGATGACCGCCGCGCTGGACGTCCAGAGGCTGACGACCCGTTTCGACACCCGCGCCGGCACCGTGACCGCGGTCGACGATGTCAGCTTTTCGGTCCACCGTGGCCGCATCATGGGCCTCGTGGGCGAAAGCGGGTCAGGAAAGTCGGTCACCGGCTTTTCCATTCTCGGCCTGATCGAAGAGCCGGGCCGCGTCAGCGACGGCAAGGTCATGGTCGAGGATACCGACCTGCGATCACTGTCGCCGGAGCGGATGCGGTCGATGCGCGGGCGCAAGGTGTCCATGGTATTCCAGGACCCGATGATGACGCTGAACCCGGTGCTGCGGATCGGCGACCAGATGGCGATGGCCGTCCGCGTGCACGACCCGATGCCGAAGGCCCGCGCGCTCGAGCGGGCGCGCGACGCGCTCGGTATCGTCGGCATTCCGTCGCCCGAGGAACGTCTG
Source organism: Loktanella sp. (assembly GCA_020201155.1). Lineage (GTDB taxonomy): Bacteria > Pseudomonadota > Alphaproteobacteria > Rhodobacterales > Rhodobacteraceae > JAIVHI01. The sequence goes on from JAIVHI010000056.1 coordinate 8,097, forward strand.
GCCGCCTACCCGCACCAATTGTCGGGCGGCATGCGTCAGCGCGTGGCCATCGCCACGGCGCTGCTGCACCGGCCCGCGGTAATCATCGCGGACGAGCCGACCACCGCGCTCGACGTGTCGATCCAGGGCCAAATCCTGGCCGAGGTGCGCCGGCTGGCTGACGAGACGCAGACCGCCATCGTCTGGATCACCCACGATCTGGCGGTGGTGTCATCGCTGGCCGACGACATCTGCGTGATGTATGCTGGCAAAATCGTCGAGCGCGGCACCGCCGAAGAAGTCATCGGCCAGCCGCGCCATCCCTATACTCGCGGTCTGCTGGATTCCGTGCCGGGCCAGCACGAACCGGGCGCGCGCCTGCCGCAGATCCCCGGCTCGACCCCACAGCTTTCGCATCTGCCCTCGGGCTGCCCGTTCCGTAACCGCTGCCCGCGTGCGACGCAGATCTGTGCGACCGTTCCCCCCTTCACCAGCATCGGCGGCCATTCTGCCCTTTGCCATCACCCGCTGGAGGCCGCATGACCGCGCCGCTTCTCGTCATCGACCACGTGTCGAAGCGCTTTCCCCTCAAGGCGACCCTCGCCGACAAGCTGGCGGCGCGCTTGGCCGGGCGTCGCGCCGGCGGGGCCGTGCACGCCGTGACGGACGTGTCGCTGACCGTCGCAAGCTCACCACACGGGTGCAGATGATCCACCAAGATCCCTTCGCCAGTCTCAATCCGCGCATGAAGGTGGGCGAGACAATTTCCGAAGGGCCGCGCACGCACGGGCTTGTGCCCTCGTCAGAAGTGAGCGCGCAGACACGCGCGCTGTTGCAACAGGTAGGACTGGAGGGGGCTTACGCGGACCGCTTGCCGCACCAGTTCTCGGGCGGGCAGCGGCAGCGTATCGCGATCGCCCGCGCGCTGGCGATGCAGCCCGATCTGCTGGTGCTGGACGAGGCGGTCGCCTCGCTCGACGTCTCGATCCAGGCGCAGGTGCTTAACCTGTTTCTGGATCTGCGGCGCGATCTGGGCCTGACCGCGCTGTTCATCAGCCACGACCTGTCGGTGGTGCGTCATGTCTGCGACCGCGTCGCGATCATGTATCTGGGCCGCGTGGTCGAACTTGCCCCGGCCGACGAGCTCTACGCTCGGCCGGAACATCCCTACACCAAGGCGCTGTTCACCTCGGTGCCGACGCTGGGCACCGGGCGGCGTGCCTTCGAGCCGGTTCAGGGCGAGATCCCGTCGCCCATCGACCCGCCGCCGGGCTGCGCCTTTCATCCGCGCTGCCCGTTCGCCGGGCCGCGCTGCCGGGCCGAGATTCCGCGCCTGACGGCGGCGGGCGCGGGGCGCCGCGTCGCTTGTCACCTCAACGATGGCGGCGTCGGGGCGGAAGCGGCATGAACGATTTTCACACCCGGGTCGCCCGCCTGAACGATGTCCTGTGCGCCGTGAACGCGCTGAGCTGGGATGCGCGGACCATGATGCCCAAGGGCGGGGCCGAAACCCGCGGGCACCAGATCGCCACGCTGAAGGGGATCGCGCGCGAGATGATCCTGGCGCCGGGGATGCACGATGCCGTCGACGCGGCGCTGGAGACGACCGCGGACCGCGATCCGCGCGATCTCGATCGCCGCGCGGCCGAGGCCGTGGCCGCGGCGATCGATCACCATTCCCGCATTCCGGCGGACCTGCTGCGCGCGCAGGCCGAACAGAGCACGCTGTCCGGTGCCGCTTGGGCCGAGGCGCGCGCGACATCCGACTTCGCCATCTTCCGCCCATACCTTGAACGCACCGTCGCGCTGGCCCGCGAACAGGCGGACGCGCTGGGGCATGACGGCCATCCCTACGATCCGATGGTGCGGATCTTCGAGCCGGGCGAGACGGCGGCGTCGCTTTCGACGTTCTTCGCGACGCTGCGCGACGGCCTGCTGCCGATCCTCGACGCGGCGCGGGGGCGGGCGCAACCGCGCACCGATTTTCTCTATCGCGACTATCCCGAGGCCTGCCAGCAGGCCTTCGCGCTCGAGACAGCGCGGCTTTTGGGCCTGGATGCGGATCGCAGCCGGCTGGACTCGACTGTGCATCCGTTCGAGATCAGCTTAACCCGCAACGACGTTCGCATCACCTCGCGTTGGGCACGCACCTACCTTCCCATGTCGATCTTCGGCAGCATCCACGAAACCGGCCATGCGCTTTATGAACTGGGCGCCGATCCGCGCCTGACGCGCGGCGCGCATGCGACCGACATGATCGGCCTTTACGCCGTCGCGGGAACCAGCTTCGGGATGCATGAAAGCCAATCGCGTCTGCTGGAAAACCACGTCGGCCGCAGCCCGGCGTTCTGGGCGCGCCACTTCGCCCGCCTGCGCGACACCTTTCCCGACCAATTCGCCGACGTGACCGAGGCCGAATTCGTCGCCTCGGTGAACCGGGTCGAGCCCGGCTTGGTCCGGGTCGAGGCGGACGAGCTGACCTACGATCTGCACATCATGCTGCGGGTCGAGATCGAGATGGCGCTGATGGATGGCTCGCTGGCGGTCGCGGATATTCCGTCGGTCTGGAACGCGGCCATGCAACGCGATCTTGGATTGCAGGTGCCGGACGACGGTCTTGGGTGCCTGCAGGACGTGCACTGGTCGTCGGGCTACATCGGGTCCTTTCCGACATACACCATCGGAAACGTCACGGCGGCGCAGATCATGGCACATCTGGACGCGACCACGCCAGCGGTGCGCGAGGGTCTCGATCGGGGCGAGACGACCGCCCTTCGCGACGCGCTTTTTGATCTGGTCTGGCGCCACGGCCGGTCCCGCAGTCGGGCCGAAATGCTGGAGGGTATCGGGGCGGTGGCGAACGACCCGCAGGCCTACCTGCGATATCTCAAGGGGAAATTCGCTGCGGCATCCGATCCGGCCGGGTCCTAATGATGCGCACGGCAGACCTGTCGCGACCTGGCCGAAGGCGCATTGGCGCCGCGAGGCATCCGTCGTGTCCCGAGGTGTGAGGCCATGAGTCCGCGGCCAGGCGCCGCAGACGCCCCTTCGATTGCGGCGGGCAACCTGCGCGGCGCGCTTCTGCTGGCCGTCGCGGCGGTTCTGTTCACGCTGGAGGCGACGCTGGTTCGGATATCGGCGCCTGTCGCGAACGAGGCGCAGATCGTGTTCTTTCGATCGGCCGCGCAGCTTGTACTTTCGGGGCTGGTCATCTGGCGTATGGGCTCGGTCCGGCGCCTTGCGACGGAACGACCGGTGCTGCACGTGGTCCGGGGCCTGACCTCTCTCGCGACCTGGTGGTTGTACTACATCAGTTTCCGGGTTCTCGACCTCGCGCTCGCCACGACGCTGACCTTCACCACGTCGCTGTTCGTCGTGGCGCTCGCCGCGCCGCTTCTGGGCGAGCGGGTGGGGCGGGCGCGCTGGACCGCCACCGCCGTGGGGTTCGCCGGTATCGCGGTCGCGGTCGGACCGACCACCGACGCTTCGTTGGGCGGAGTTGCCATCGGGTTGCTCGGAGCTGCCGGAGGCGCGGTGATCGTGGTCCTGAATCGCCTGCTAAGCAGAACGGAGGACACGGCGACGATCATGACCTGGATCGGCCTGGTGACCACGTTCGGATCGATGCCCGTCGCATGGTACCTGTGGGAACCGCTGGGGTTCGCGGACGGTGCTGTCGTCTGCCTCACCGGTCTTCTGGGAGCATTGGGAATGTGGTTGACCATCGAGGCCTACCGCGTGGGTGAGGCGAGCGCCCTCGCGCCGGTTCCCTATCTGCGCTTCGTCGTCGCCGCTGTCATCGGCATCGTTTATTTCGGCGAGTCTCCCGCGGCGACACTTTTGCTCGGCGCGCTGCTCGTCGTCGTCGCATCGCTCATGGCCATTCGCCACGAGATGCGCCAGGGGCTGACGGCACCGCATCGTTGAACTGTCTTTTGCTTTCAGGCGAATGCGAAGGGGAGCTGCGCCTTACGAGGCGCAGAGACCGCGCCATTCGACGAGAGCGGCGGCGCAATTCGTCTTGAAGTTGTCTTGGCTGGAGAGATTGCGTTCTTGGTTGAAATGGTTCGAGACACAGGCGTGGACAGATGCGAAATTACGCATACTTCACGTTTGCTGAAACCGCAGCATCGCTCGCTTATTTCTTGTAACGGTACAGGCTAGAAACTCCCGCACGCCCACCGTCCTTGACGAAGCGGCCTGAGCCGCGTCATACCGAAAGCTGCCCGGAGATGCCCAAAGGGAATTTCCACAGACTTCGCGACACGACCCGCACGACGGGTTTCGGTTCCAATCGACTTTCTCCTCATTTCTGCCGAGGAATTGCCTTTGCCTGATAGCAGCGTGGACACGGCCGTGACTACGTGGTCGCTCTGTACAATTCCTGACCCGGTCAAGGCCTTGCGAGAAGTCCGGCGTGTCCTTCGGA
>JAIVHI010000244.1 GCA_020201155.1 Loktanella sp.
GCCATGTCATAGGCCACGACCATCGGTGTGCCATTGGCTGCAAGCTCAAGCGATACGGTGCCCGACGCGGCCAAAGCGGCATCCGCCAGCGCAAAGGCGGCTCTTTTGCGTTCCACGTCCTGCGGGCCGATAACGACCGGAGTGACGGGCCATCCTTGCACCGCCTGACGCACCTCGGCCTCTACGCCGCGGGTGGTGGGCACGAAGACCGTCGCCTTTGGGTGCACCTTGGCGAGCCGGCCCGCGACCTCTCCGAACCGGTCCGCCAGCCGCGCGACCTCGCTCTTGCGCGACCCCGGCAGGATCAGGACGTGCGGTCCTTGGGGATAGGCCAAGCGCAGCGTCGCTGTCTGCTCTGGGGTGGCAAGCGGTTCCGCGACGACCGGATGGCCCACGAAATCGCAGGCCATGCCAGCGGCTTCCATATAGGGCGGCTCGAACGGGAAAAGGGCCAGCACATGATCGATATGACGTGCCATCTTTTCCGCACGCCCGGCCCGCCAGGCCCAGACCGTGGGCGCGACGTAATGGACCGTGCGGATGGTGCTTTGCGCCTTGACCAGCCGCGCCACGCGCAGACAGAAATCGGGGCTGTCGATCGTGATCAGGACGTCCGGTTTTTCGCGCAGCACCGCCGTCGCCATTTCGACCACACGTGCCTTGAGCGCACGATACTTCGGCAGGATCTCGGCCAGCCCCATGACGCTGAGCTCTTCCATCGGAAAGCGGCTGTGCAGCCCTTCGGCTTCCATAAGCGGGCCACCGACCCCGTCGAAGGTGACGTCGGTGAGGCTTTTCAGCCCGGCCATCAGCGACGCACCCAATTTGTCACCGGACGCTTCGCCTGCGATCACGAAGACTTTCATCCGTCGCCCCGTGGCCGGACCCAAAGGAACATGCCCTGCGCGTCCAGCACCTGCCGTACGGCGGTCAATTCCATGACCATCACGCCATCCGCTTCGATCACGATACCTGCAAGCCCCGCCTCGGCGGCGCGCATCGCGGTCACCGGGCCGATGACGGGAAGGTCCGCACGGCGGTCCTGTCCGGGCTTTGGCGCCTTGAAAAGGATGCCGTCGGTCGCGGGCGGTGCATCATCCTTGCGGCCCGAGATCATGTCGGCGGCACCCAACACCATATCCCCCAAGAACGAGGCCGCGGCGAAGAGCGGGTTGTCGTCACGCTCCACATCGGTGGAAGGGTCCCGAAAGCGGGCGATCATCGCATCCGTGCCGTCGGAGTCTTCGGTCGTCACGATGCGTCCCGCGGAGATGATGCAGGCTTGTCCCTGATCGGCGTGACCCAGTTCCGCGATACAGGATTCTCCTGCCCGGGCGTCAGCGCGGTGCCTGTCGGCGGGTTGCGTGCGGGTCAGCACGCCTGCAGGGGGCAGCAGGTCTGGCGCGATGTCATGCGCGGCGATCACTTCGAAACCGGCGTCCTCGATGATCGCGATGACGCTGCGCAGGGCTTCATCATCGCCGGTGTCGAGCGCCGCCATGATGCGCGGCACAAGCGGCTGCGTCTCTGCGTCGATCAGGTCAGGAGAGATGGGCGGCCGGCGGATCGCACCGGCCATGCAGATCTGCGTGACGCCCCGTGCCTTGAGACCTTTGAGGAACGTGCCAAGCTGTTCGAGCCTGAAGGTCACATCGGGCGTGATCGCAGGGTCGAACCCCAAGAGAGCGCAGACCAGCGGGCGTTCCGGAAGCCGCGCCACAAGGGCGGGGGGCAGATCGCCCCGTCCCGCGATCAGCGCGAGCGTCATTTGGGCGTCAGAAAGTGCCGGTCGCTGCCGCCTGTGATGAAGGCGACCAGCTGTCGGACATAGGCGTTGTCATCCGTCTGTCCCAACCGGGCGGCCCGGTCGTGAAACGTGCCCTCGCCATCGCGGAGCTCTGACAGAGCGTAGCGCAGGGCCGAAATGTCGGCGCGGGCCACGCCGCGTCGTTTCAGGCCCGTCAGGTTCAGCCCTTCCATCTGCGCGCGCGGTCCCATCACCAGCCCGTGCGGCAGGACATCCGCCGTGACCATGGACAAGGCCCCGATGATCGCCCCCTGCCCCAGACGCACGAATTGATGGATGCCGGACAGCCCACCGACGATCACGTCGTCCTCGATGATCACATGGCCCGCAACGGCGGATTGATTGACCACGATGACGCGATCCCCGATCTGCACATCATGGGCGATGTGGCATCCTGCCATGAACAGCCCGTCGTCACCGATCCGCGTGACGCCACCGCCACCGGCGGTGCCGGTGTTCATCGTCACATGCTCGCGGATCCGGTTGCGCGCGCCGATGCGCAGCTGCGTCTGCTCGCCCGCGAATTTCATGTCCTGTGGAATTTCGCCGATCACCGAAAAGGAAAAGACGACCGTTTCAGGGCCGATGCTGGTATCGCCCGTGACGATCACGTGGCTTTTCAGAACGACCCCTTCGCCCAGAACAACCCTGGGCCCGACGACGCAGAATGGGCCGATCCGACAACCGGGGCCGATCTGTGCGCCGTCTTCGACGATGGCCGAAGGGTGAATGTCCATCAGGATTGCACGTCCATCATGGCCATGAATTCGGCTTCCGCCGCCATTTCGCCATCGACTTCGGCGCGGCCCTTGAAGCGCCAGACTTTCCCACCGGGTTTGCCGCGCAGGGTTTCGACCTTCATCTCCAAGACATCGCCGGGGATGACCTTGCGGCGGAACTTGCAGCCGTCGATGGACATGAAATAGATCAGCAGGTTCCCATCGGTCAGCCCCATCGTGGCGCCGACCATGACGGCGGCGGTCTGGGCCATCGCCTCGACGATGGTCACACCGGGCATGATCGGTGTTCCGGGAAAGTGACCCTGAAAGTGCGGCTCGTTCATCGTGACGTTCTTGATGCCGACCGCAGATGTGGTTCCATCGATATCGCGCACCTTGTCCACCAGCAGGAATGGATAGCGGTGCGGCAGGATCTTCTGGATCAGCTGGATATCGGCGTGGGTCACGGGATCGGACATGGGTCGGTTTTCCTTTTCAGGTCGTTGCTGGGTGACTAGCAAGCACCCGCAGGACCGGCAAGCGTATCAGTCAGCCTGATTGTCGGTCTCGGCGTCGATCCGGGCGATGGCATCGGAGGTCACATCGACGGCGCCAGAGGCCAGATAGACCAGCCGTCGGTCAAGTATCACCACACCGCCGCGGTCCAGCATGAGCTGCCCCACGACCTCGCGCACATCATTGAAGAACTGGTCCCGCTGGGCTTGCGAGCGTTGTTCCAGCTCGGCCAGCTTGCTGTCCTGTGCGGCGCGGATATCCTGCACCTTTTCATCGAAGCCACGGCGCGCGGCGTGTAGTCGTTGTAGATCACGTCCGCACCCTCGGTGCTGCCCACGTCCCAGACAGAGCCGTAGTCGACGAAGGCACCGCCGGTGATGCCGTATTCCTCGGGCAGGCCCAGCGGGAATTCCGCTTCCAGACGGGCCACGGCATAGCTGTTGCCGCCGAGCGCATCGTCGGTCACGGCATCACGCGGACCGATTCCGCCCGGCTCGAAGCCGCGGAACAACCGCGAGCCCAGGAAAAAGCGGTCCGTCGCGCGGCTGTTTCCGCTTTGGAAGGCAAGGTGACCACCTTCGACCGTCGCACGCAAAGTCACATCCTCGTTCCAGACCCGCGTTTCGACGGCAGCCAAGGCAGTGGTCTTTATGAAATCGGCGTCGCCCACGCCGAACTCCTGACCGAAGCGCAGAACGTAGCTAACCTCCGGGTCCAGACCGGTCCGGCGGGTGTCGTAGCTGTAGTTATAGCCGACCGCATTGGTCCAGATGCGACCGTCTTCTGCCTCACGCTGGATTTTGCCCGAAGCCGAAGAGTCGACCCCCGTCAGGTCGGTCGACTCGAGCGCATAGAACACGCCAAGCCGTCCGTTCGGACTGACCGGGAACCCAAGGCCGGGGCTGAAGCGGAAGGTTTCGGTGTCGTAGAGCGCGTTTTCGTTGTCGGTGGTGCGGTAGTCCAGCGACAGGTTGCCCTGCAGATCGCGCCCCAAAAGCTGCGGTTCACTGAAATTGAATGAAAAGCGGCGGTTGGTTTCGGCGGTGGACACCTGAAAGCTGAGGGATTGGCCGCGACCGAGGAAGTTCTGTTGCCGGAAGCTGGCGACCAGACCGACGCCGACATCGGTGTTGTAGTTCGCACCGAAGCTGAGCGATCCGGTGTTCTGTTCGGCGACATTCACATCGACGATCACCTGATCGGGGCGCGAGCCTTCGCGTGCATCGACATCGGCATTCGCAAAGAAGCCGAGTGCGCGGATACGCTCGGCCGCCTGACGCACTTCGCGCGGGTTGAAGGGGTCACCTTCGACGACGCGGAACTGGTTGCGCACGACGCGGTCGAGCGTGGTATTGTTTCCTTCGATGTCGATCCGCTCGATGAAGACGCGCGGACCCCGTGTCAGCACGTAGTCGACGGAGAGGGCCAGACCACGGTCGTCGCGTGTGATACGCGGCTCGACGGCGATGAAGTTCAAGCCCATCTGCGTCGCCATCCGCTCCAGCCTGTCGACATCGGCCTCGACCGTGGTGGGGGAATAGACGGAACCGGGGCGGGTCCGGACCGCATTGGCGAAAGCCGCCGGATCGACGCCCTGCACTTCGGAACTGACCGTCGCCCCGCCGAACGTGAATTGCTGCCCTTCCTGCACGTTGAACGTGACAAGATAGGCATCCCGTTCGCGGGTCAGGGCGACGTCGACGTTCAGGATCTGAAAGTCGGCGTAGCCCCGCGATTGGTAGAAATCCGTAAGGATCTGGCGGTCAACGTCGATCCGTTCGGACACGAAGGTATCACGCTGGATGATCGAGCGCAGGAAACCGGCCTGCTTTGTCTCGAGGATGCCGCGCAACCGACGTTCGGAAAACGACCGATTGCCGATAAAGCCGATCCGTTCGATTTCCGTGACACCGGCTTCGGACACGGCGAAGACGAGATCGACGCGGTTGTCCGAAAGGGGGATGATCTGGGGCCTGACCACGGCGTTGATGCGGCCCTGTGATGCATAGACCTCTGTGATCCGTGCCGTGTCGGCCTCTGCCTGTGCCGGGGAATAGACGCGGCGCGGTGTGCTCGAGACGACCGACAGAAGCTCTGCATCGCCGACGCGGCTGTTTCCTTCGACGTTGATCCGGTTGATCGTCGGAAATTCGACCACGTCGATGACCAGCGTGTTGCCGCGCGGCGTGGCGTTGACGCTTTCGAACAACCGGTTCAGGGGCAGAAGATCAGATCGTTGAGGATTGCAAAGGTCATCAGCATGCCGATCAGGCTCAAGCCACCGATCATGAGATACTTCAAAGCGTTCTCGCTGGGCTTGCGACGTGCGATCGCCTCGTAGGCGTGGAACACCAGATGCCCCCCGTCGAGAATGGGGATCGGAAACAGGTTGAGCAGACCGACAGCCGCCGACAGCACACCGATGAACAGGATGAAGCTGCCGGTGCCCTGCGCGGCCATCGACCCGCTGGCCTGTGCGATACCCACGGGCCCGGACAGGTTGCAGCTGGAAATCGAGCCGTTGATGATGTTCCACAGTCCCGACAAGGATGTCGTGATGCGCCACCACAGCTGCTCGGACCCGGACGACAGGGCCTCCCACGGGCCGACAGAGACACGGGCGGCCTTGAAGAAGGTGTCACCCGTGATGCCGATCATCCAGCGCGTCTCGAACCCACCCTCGGGCAAAGGCAGATCGACACGACGCGCGCTAAGCTCGCGCGTCAGCTCCGTGCCGTCGCGCCAGACGGTCAACGTAAGTGGCGTGCCTTCTGCAGCCGCAACGGCCGTGACGAGATCACCGAACTTGCTTGTCGGCTCGCCGTCGATGGCCGTGATCACATCCCCGATCCTGAGACGGGCATCATCGGCGGCGGACCTTGGCGCAAGGCCGACCACGCGCGGGATCACCGGGGCCGGCCCTTCGACCGTGATCTCTTGTCCGTCGCGGATCACGGTGTAGTCGAAGCGGGGCTGATCCGGCAGGACGCTATAGATATCGTCCTGCTCCAGCGGGATACCCGCAATCGCCGTGATGCGATCGCCGGGCTGCAAGTCGCTTTGATAGGCTGCCGGCACGTCGTAGCCGCTTTCGAATGTCAGGGTCTCTGCGGGCTTGCCTGTCCACAGAAGGTAGCCGGCAAAGATCAGGATCGCGAAAATGAAGTTGAAGATCGGACCGGCCGCGACGGTCGCGGCGCGTGCCCAAAGTGGCGCGCCCTGCATCGTGTGCCGCCCCGCCTCTTGCGTGGCACCGACACTGGCGGCATTCGCGTCACCTGCGAATTTCACATAGCCGCCAAAGGGATAAAGCGCGATCTGCCACTGCGTTCCGCGCTTATCTTTCCGGGCGATGACGACCGGGCCGAAGCCCACGGAAAAGGTGTCGCGTTGTCGCCCACGCTCGCCAGAAAGGTTGTCATCGCAAGGCTCCTTGGTCGGCGCCACGATCGACGCCTTTTGGCGTCGCTCCGGGCGGGTTAACGCACGTCCTGACCGACCATAGCGGCGATTTTAGGACATGGCTGCGATAACATCCTGTCCACAGGATGGTCCAGCGCACTTGGGCCATCGTCAAGCTGTTGTGACCCTTGGTCGCGTCCTAGAATGCAAGCCCCGGAACGTCCATCACCGAAGCGACGAAGAGCATGAAGATGGACGCCCCGAGAAGTGCGTCGAACCGGTCGAACAGGCCACCGTGTCCGGGGATGAGAGTGGAACTGTCCTTGACCTTCATCCGCCGTTTCAGTGCGCTTTCAGCGATATCGCCCATCTGGCTGGCAAAGCTCAGAACCATCGAAATCAAGATGATGATCAGCCCCGCTGGCGTAAACAGCGTGAAGACATAGCCGACAATCCCGGCCGCGATCCAGCCGCCTGCCGTGCCGCTCCAGGTTTTCTTGGGGCTGACCTTTGGCCAGAACTTCGGGCCTCCGACCAGCCGACCGACAAGGTATCCGAAGGTGTCGGTGGCCACGACCACGCAAATAAGCCAAAGAATCCAAGTGAAACCGTAATCGTCACGAAAGACGATCAACCCCCAGCCCGCCACCTGAATTCCAAGCGCGAACAGAAAGAAGCTCAGCCGCTCGTGGCGCACCGTGTAGCCACCGACAAGGGGTGTGACCAGCAACAAAAGCAGACCGAAAGCGCTTGCCTGAACCAACAGCCCCGACAACACGCTGGCTGACAGTGCCACTAATAGCATGCCCGAAGTGGGACGATCCGGCGCGATCATCATCCACAGCTCCCAGATCATCACCGAGACGATGAAGACAACGAGCATCTGGAACCAGACGCCACCAAGGACGACGGCCACCGCGCCGATCAAGACCATCAGGGCGCTCGAAAGCAGCCTTACGGTCAGATCATCCCACTTCGCCGGGATTTGCGGCGCCTGTTCGATCCGGGTCGGGTTGCGTTGCTTTTTCGTCCGACCGCGCATGATCAGGCCGGAACCGCTCCGAAACGGCGTTCGCGCACGCCATAGCCCGACAGCACACGGGCGAATTCGGCAGCCGTGAAATCGGGCCAGAGCGTATCGATGAATTCGTATTCCGCATAGGCGGATTGCCAAAGCAGAAAGTTGCTGATCCGGGCTTCGCCGCTGGTGCGGATGACAAGATCGGGATCGGGCAGGAAATGGGTATCAAGGAACCGCCCGAGTGTTTCGGCGTCCACGTCCTTGTGGGTCAAACGACCCTGCTCGATCTCGTAGGCCAGACGCTTGGCCGCGCGCGTGACCTCGTCGCGCCCGCCATAGTTCAGCGCGATGGTCAGATGCACCTTTTCGTTGTGGCTTGTCAGCAGTTCGAGACTGTCCATCAAGGATACGAGCTTGCGATCGAGCCTGTCACGGTCACCGATGAACCGGACGCGGACGCCTTCGGCCAGCAAATCGCGTGCTTCGCGTTCGATGTAACGGCGAAACAGGCGCATCAGGCCCGACACTTCGGATTGTGTGCGTTTCCAGTTTTCAGTGGAAAAGGCAAATATTGTCAGATACTTGACCCCGACATCGGGACAGGCGCGAACGATTTCCTTTACCCGCCGTGCACCTGCGTGGTGTCCGACCAACCGTGGACGGTTGCGCTGCTGCGCCCAGCGACCGTTGCCATCCATGATGATGGCGACGTGACGCGGTCCGGTTTGGTCGTTTGTATCTTTGGGCATAACGGCCCCCTGTTTAATATCATCGCACGCAGAAAAGACGACTACGCGTTCCCAAATCCCCGTTTGAACAGGCCAAAGCCCCGGAGTGTTGAGACAGCGCCAACGCCGTCCCGCGCAGATCGGTCAGACCTGCATGATCTCGGCTTGTTTCGTTTCGAGCGTCTCATCGACCAGCTTGATATGGGTGTCGGTCAGCTCTTGGACCGACGTTTCCCAGAACTTCTGGTCGTCTTCGGACATGCCGTCCTTGGCCTTCTTGATCTGGTCCATCCCGTCCCGGCGCAGGTTACGGATGCTGACCCGCGCGCTTTCGGCGTATTGGGCCGCGACCTTGGTCAGTTCCTTGCGCCGTTCCTCGTTCAGTTCGGGGATCGGAAGCATGATGATCGTGCCGTTGGTCTGCGGGTTGATCCCCAGGCCGCTTTCACGAATGGCCTTTTCGACCTTGCCGACCATCCCCTTGTCCCAGACGTTGATGGTGACCATCCGGGGTTCCGGCACGTTGACGGTGCCGACCTGATTGATGGGCGTCATCGACCCGTAGGCGTCAACCATGACCGGTTCGAGCATCGAGCCCGATGCGCGTCCGGTGCGCAGCGACGCAAGTTCGGTTCTCAGGTTGGCGATCGCGCCGGCCATGCGGCGTGAAAGGTCGTCGGTATCGAGTTCGAAATCGTCTGCCATGTCGTAAATGCCTGATCTTTTAGCGGTCTATCGCGGATTTCTTCCCGCTTAGTCGAAAACGTCCATGCTGTATAGGTCCGCCGCGTTGCAGAAATACAGCAGATTTGGACCGTGTCGGCGGGGTTACGCCGGAACATTCACATCCTCAGTCGTGGACAACGGTGCTTGTCCCCTGCCCCGAGAGTATGCCGCGAAACCCGCCGGGTTCATCAAGGCTGAAGACGATGATCGGCAGGTGGTTGTCCCGGGCCAGCGCGATGGCAGAGGCATCCATCACGCCCAGATGCTTTGCCAGAACCTCGTCATAGCTGATCCGGTCGTAGCGTTTGGCATCGGCGTGCTTGGCGGGATCCTTGTCATAGACGCCATCCACCTTGGTGCCCTTGAAGATCGCCTCGCAGGCCATTTCGGACGCGCGCAGGGTCGCCGCCGTGTCGGTCGTGAAATACGGATTTCCGGTGCCCGCCGCGAAGATGCAGACCCGCTTTTTCTCGAGGTGGCGCACAGCCCGCCTGCGGATGTAGGGTTCGGCCACCTCGTTCATCGTAATGGCAGAGATGACCCGCGTATGAATATCAAGCGCTTCGAGGGCCGATTGCATCGCCAGCGCGTTCATGACGGTCGCCAGCATCCCCATGTAATCCGCCGTGGTGCGTTCCATTCCCTGCGCAGAGCCCTGAAGCCCGCGAAAGATGTTGCCGCCGCCGATGACCATGCAGATTTCGACGCCCATCTCGTGAACCGACTGCACTTCGCGTGCGATCCGCTCGACGGTCGGTGGATGAAGTCCGAACTTGGTGTCACCCATCAACGCCTCGCCCGAGATCTTGAGCATGACCCGTTTGTAGGTGGTGTCCCCAATATCGGTCATGGCGTTCTCCTGATGCTTTGCGTCCGGGGGCAAAGTGTCGCAAAAGGGGGGCAGGTTCAATGGCAGCACTGCAGTCCCGCATGACATTTCCGCTTTCCCTGTCGCCGCGTCAGCCGGTCCTGATCGCGGGACCGACGGCCTCGGGGAAATCGGCTCTGGCCCTGCATATCGCGCAGACGCAGGGCGGCGTGATCGTCAACGCCGACGCGCTTCAGGTCTATGACGGATGGCGAATCCTGACGGCGCGTCCCGCGCCCGAGGATGAAGACAGGGTGGCGCATGCGCTTTACGGTCATGTCGCCCCCGACCGGCCCTATTCGACAGGGCATTGGCTGCGTGATCTGCGCCCCTGGCTTACTGGACCCGACCGTCCGATCATTGTGGGCGGCACCGGTCTGAACTTTTCGGCGCTGACCGAGGGGCTGGCCGATATTCCTGCCACACAGCCCGACGTGCGGGCCGAAGGCGACCGGCTGGCACTTGCCGATCTGGTCGCAACGCTGGACCCCGAGACGGCAGGCCGGATCGATCTGCAGAACCGCGCGCGGGTGCAACGGGCGTGGGAAGTTCTCCACAGCACGGGCCGCCCCTTGGCGCAGTGGCAGGACGACACCCCGCCACCTCTGCTACCGCTGGAGCGCACACGTCCCATCGTGGTGGACGCCCCGCCCGAATGGCTGACGCCGCGGATCGCGGCGCGGTTCGATCAAATGCTCGACTTGGGTCTGATCGAGGAAGCGAAGGCCATGAAACAAGGCTACGACCCTGCCCATCCGGCCTCCAAGGCCATCGGTGCGCCCGAGGTGATGGCATTTCTTGACGGCACGCTGACACTGGACGAGCTGCGCTACGCCGTGGTGGTCCAAAGCCGCCAATATGCCAAACGCCAGCGCACCTGGTTTCGCAAGCGTATGCGGCTTTGGCACGTTCTCCCGATTTCATCCACGAACTTGTCCACAGCTTTCAGATTTCTGCCGTGATCAAGCCACTTGTTTTACAAGGTTCTGCGCGACAGAGTTGCAGATAACGAACATCGGGGGCTGCCATGATCTCGACCGAAACCAAACCGGCACACCTTTCCATTGCGCCGATCGCGCCGACTGCCCTTCAGGGGCGCTGGCGGACCGAGGCGATGCGCAGTCACGCCACGCCGCGACTGCTCTATATCAACAAGGGTCAGGGCCGGATCACATTGGCCGGTCTGACCAGCGGCTATGGCCCCAACAACCTGATCTTCATTCCCGCCCACACCATGTACGGGTTCGAGGTCGGGCCGACCGCCTTCGGACAGCTCATCACGATTCCCGCCGCGATGGCGCCGGAATGGCCCGACCGGGCGGTCCATCTGCGCCTGCGCGATGTTGTGGCGCAAAAGGAATGGGTCGGCCTGCTGGACGCACTTGAACGAGAGTTGAAGTCATCGCGCGATGGTCATTCACGCGCCGCACTCTATCATCTTGGTCTGCTGTCGGTGTTTTTTGAACGGCAGGACAGCGAACGCCCGACAGAGGCCCGCAATGCACGAAGGCAAACGGCAGCCGCGCGTCTGGTTGCCGCCTATACGGATCTGGTGGAACGGGACTATCGCTCGGGTCGGTCGGTGGCGGATTATGCGCGAAGCCTGGGCGTGACACCAACCCACCTGACCCGTTGCTGCAAGGAAACCTGCGGGACGTCCGCCTTGGGGATCGTGAACGACCGTGTCCATTTCGAAGCCTGCTCGCTCTTGCGGGACAGCGGCACGCCGATCAAGTCGATTGCGCAGGATCTGGGGTTTCGGTCGGCGGCCTACTTTACCCGGGCCTTTTCAGCGCGATCGGGCGTGACACCCTCGGCCTTCCGGCAGACGGGCGCGACAGGGCGCGGGGCAAGGTAGGCAGTTCGGTCGGTCATTTCGCGGCACAGGCGCCGCTCAGGACCGGCCCCAGATCACGGCAACGTAATTCTGGGTCTCTGCAAAGGGCGGGATACCGCCATAGCGTTCCACCGCACCGGGGCCTGCATTATAGGCGGCCAGCGCCAGCGGCCATGTCCCGAACTTGCGGTATTGTTCAGCCAGATACCGCGCGCCCCCTTCCAGATTTTGCGTCGGATCGTTGGGATCGACCCCCAGAACAGCCGCGGTCTGGGGCATCAACTGCGCCAGCCCCATGGCCCCCTTGTGAGACCGGGCAGCCACATTCCATCCGCTTTCCTGCTGCACCAGCCGCAGGAAAAGGTCCGCTGGTATGCCGTGGCGCTGGGCCGCGGTGCGCGCCATTGACAGGTATGGTCCCTGATAGCGCCCGGTATAGGCGGGAACAGTGCCCGGCGCGCCGGGCACCACGACGCGCGGTGGCTGCAGCCGAACCGAGCTGTTGTATTGCTGGCTCGCGCGCCCGTCCAACACGGACAGCTGGTTCTGGAACAGCGTCGTGCGCGACATTGTCGACACCCGTTCCTGACTTTGCGCAGCCCCGCCCGCCGCGACAAGCGCCAGGATGGCGCAGGATCCCCGAATATTCATACCGTCACTCCGACAGGTTGAAGATATGGGCAGCATACTCCAAAAGACGCTCAATAACACCCGTGTAGACAAGCGTCTGTTAACCATGGGCGGGCAATCATGTTACGAGCGACAAAAGCGGGAGAGAATCATGGCCGGAAGCGTCAACAAAGTCATCCTGATCGGCAATCTGGGCGCCGATCCCGAGGTGCGCAATTTTCAGAACGGCGGCAAGGTGTGTAACCTGCGGATCGCCACGTCCGAGACGTGGAAGGACAAGAACACCGGTGAGCGCAAGGAAAAGACCGAATGGCATTCGGTCGCGATCTTTCAGGAAGGTCTGGTCAGCGTGGCCGAACGCTTTCTCAAGAAAGGCTCCAAGGTCTATATCGAGGGCAAGTTGCAGACCCGCAAGTGGCAAGACCAGTCGGGTCAGGACCGCTATTCCACCGAGGTCGTGCTGCAGGGCTACGGCGGCACGCTGACCATGCTTGACGGTCGCGATGGCGGCGGCGGCGGTGGCCAGATCGGCGGCGGCGGTGGCACGGGCTATGGAT
>JAIVHI010000057.1 GCA_020201155.1 Loktanella sp.
AGCTTGCGCCAGTTCGTGAACTCGATGCCACGATCCAGTGTGATGGATTTGCGGGCTGGCTGGGGCAGGGGTTCCATGACGCTCATCAGGCGGTTCATCAGATGCGTCGTGCTGCGGTCGTTGTTGCGAAAAAGGACGGCAAAGCGGGTCTTTCGCTCGACCAGGGATGCGACATTCGCCTTGCCCTGAGCGCGTTCGAAGATCATCAGATCGCCTTCCCATTCGCCGAATGTCTCACGTGTCTTCACGTAGTCAGGCCGTTCATGGATCGAGCGATCCGGCGGAAAAATAAGGCCGCGGGACCGTCTCGCGTTTCGGGACTGCCGTTTCTTGCGCCGGCTGGGAAGGTGTCGCGCCAAGTCTTCGCTCCGACCATCGGGTCCGAAAACATAGGCGTAGATCGTCTCATGGCTCACGCGAACAGACTGACCTTCGAACTTGAGTCGACCGGCGATCTGCTCCGGCGACCAGCCTTCTTTCAGTTGCGTGATTACGGCGTGTCGGAGATCATCCAACCGCACCAGCTTGCGCCGCCGTGCGCGCCGGGTCGCCGCAAAGCGTTGGGCATTCATCCCGTAGTAGCCGCTGAGATCCGGCAGCTCGCGATCTTCATAGTGATTGCGCTTGAGCTCGCGGTAGACGGTGCTGCGATGCCGACCGATCTCGACCGCGATTTGGCTTACCGGGATCTTCGCATACAACATATCTTCAATCGCGCGCCGTTCGCGCAAATCCAACTCAGTGTGGGCCATGATCCGTTCTCCTTGCTTTCCAGCAAGATAGGGGATTTGTCGCAACCCAGCATAGAATGTGCCCCGTGGACAACTATAAAACGCATAAGTATGATTATGTAAAAATTTACTCTTCTCCAATTGACAGGCCCATCGCTCCAAAGAATGCCCGATAATGATGCCCGGCGGGCGTTCTTAAACGACGGTCCGGCATCATTCGACCGCCCCTGACACCCCTGATTTCTCACCGAATTTCGCTTCAGACCAAAAGCGACGCCTCCCAGCGCCTCAGGCAAAGGCGGGCGGTGCGGGCGTCGTTGGGGCCGTCTGCGTTTTCAGGTTGTGCGAACTGAGGAAAAAGTGTCTCGATCTCGGCTCGCTGGGCGGGGTTCATGGTATTGAGCGCTATCGCACCCAGGTGAAGGCTTTCACTGGGGATGCCCTCACCGAAGACTATCATGTGGCATTCGAACGCCAGATGGACATAGCGCACCCGCCGACGCGGCACTTGCCGGATCGTATCGTCGTTCACCAGGTGGGCGGCGGCAACCAAGACCTGTGACTGTCCAAAATACAACTCCGCCCGCCAGCCGGAGACCAGCATGCGGTGCTGCGGCGACACGACCAGCTTGCGGCGGTTGCCCAAGGCACCGGAAGCGATCTCTATCGGTGCCATCTGGCCGCTACCCGGCACCTCGCGCTGGCCGACCCAATCGACCGATTGAAGCCCATGATCAAGCGTCCGCACGAGATCGCCGGGCTGGATCGTCTCGATGGGTCTTTGTCCTGTTTGAGTGTCGATCAGCGTGCCCTCGGTAAAACAGGGAAAGACCGGCGGGTCCGAGGAAAAGGCATCGAAGGGCAATTTTTCAGCGCGGGGCGGATCGAACCCCGGTCCGTATTGCATCGTTCCCGCTGTGACCCCCTCCGCGTCGAAGACGATATTGGCGGGGTTCGTGAAAATCTGGTGATCGCCCGAAGACGCGCGGCCTTGAAACTGGTCATCCTGTGGGTTGAGGTTCGAATAGACCGGGGCTGTGGGTGGCTCGCTGTCGGGATAGGCGTAAATATCGACAAACTGCCCATTGGAAAATTGGGAATCGCCGTTGTTGACCTGTCGGATTACGACACGAAAGATATCAGAGGACGAGCCAAGCGGCTCGACACCCTCCAAAGTGACCTGCGTTCCGTTGCTATTGCCGGATGTCGAGACGCTGGAGTAGGTGGCAACCTCATCCCCCGTCACGTATAAGACGATTTCGGCCACGTTCGTGCCCCTTGCAACCTATCCCCCAGGATTTGCTGCTTCGCTGCCGTTCTGGTAGCACTTTTAGCGTTTCAATGAAAAGTACTTATCGGACAGCCTCCATGCGGTGGCACCGGTTGATGTTTCTCTCAATCGGCGAAATTTCTATGACGCTGTCGCAACGGAACGGGTTTCTTAACCACTACGGGCCTTTCACCGTTCGATGGCGTCAATTACGCATCACGGATATGGTGTTCGACCATGTCCCGCAGATTCACACGGGCCTTCAGTTTCGCGGCCATCAGGTACATGCCCCCGATCTTGCGGTGCAGGAAGAGTGTCGCAGCGGGCGGGACATGGCTGAGATCCCGGTCGTTGCCGATGGCAAGGCCCATGTCCCGCAGCCGTTCCAACAGATCGCTTTGGCCGAAGTCGAACGGTGTGTCTCGGCGGATCGGGCTCATGGCAACGTCGAACAAGGATTGGATCAGCGTCTGGTGGTGCGGGGCGGTGTCGGGACTGTAATAGCCGATCTGCCGCATGGCCTCTTTCGTCTTATCTGGGTCTGCGTTCAGCGCAACCCTTGCAAGGCCCCGGAAATCATCGGCCAAGGCCGGGTCGATGGGTTGCACCGCGCCGAAGTCCAGCAGAACGATGCGTCCGGTCTTGGCGTCGTAGCGATAGTTGGCAAGGTTGGGGTCCGTCTGCATCAAACCGAAGACGAACAACTCGCAAAGGACAAGATCGATCAGCACCGCCGCAACGCGGTCGCGCACATCCTGCGCGGCATCGACGAGGCTTTCGAGAGGCGCGCTTTCAAGATGCGTCATCGCGAGGACGCGAGGCGTGCAGAGCTCGGGCTCCAGTTGTGGCAGAATAAAGGTCTCTGACCCCGCCAAGAGCGCGCCGAACCGCGCGAGGTGCCGGGCTTCGGCGCGGTAATCGGCCTCGGCGTGCAACTGGCGTTTCGCCTCGTCCAGCAGGGGGGACAGGTCGATACCGCGCGGCAATATGCCGGGTGTGCGCAGAAGCGTCGCCATGTTGTCGACGTCGCTGTCGATACTGGCCGCCACGCCGGGATACTGAACCTTGATCGCCAGATTGCGCCCGTCGTGCGTCGTTGCAAAGTGGACCTGCCCGATAGAGGCCGCCGCGAAGGGTCGCACGTCAAAGCGGGCGAACCGGCTGTACCAGCCCTGCCCCCACTCGGCATTCAGCACGCTTTGCAGCTGTTTGGGTGGCATGTGACGGGCGTCGTCCCGCATGCGTGCGAGGATTGCCGTCAGGTCTTCCGGCAGCACCAGCCCGGTGTCCATCGACAGCATCTGTCCCAGCTTCAGCGCCGCGCCGCGCAGGTCGGACAGGCCATTCGTAAGGCGACCGATATTGGCCGGCGTCAGTAAAAGCTGTGACATGTCCGGGCGCTGCCCTCGCGCCAGCGCGCGCGCACCGTTGGCGGCAACGCCCCCCGCAATACCCGAGGCGATGCCGCCGAACCGCATCAAACGGGCGACGCGGCCCGCGGGAACGGCAGAGCCGCCGTCATCATTGTTCCGCGACACGGATGCTCCGATCTCAGTCAGACGCGGGCGACGTCTGCCGCCGCATGCGGCGCAGGTGCCACCGGTAGATCAGCGGCGCGAGGGCATGATCGTAGGTCAATGACGCCGCCTGCCTGATGCCCGGCAAGCCCACGACCTTGGCCAGCCACTGATACTTTGGCATCTGCTTCCAAAGCACGAGGAAGGCGGGAATGCCGGACGTCAGCTCGCCGTCGTGCAAGACATAAAGCCGCCGCGCTGCCGTATCCGCATCGATTCCCCATTCTGCGCGTGCGTCAGTGTTGAGATCGTCGAACCGGATCGGCAGATCGTTGTCGGCGGCATAACGCGCATAATGCTGGATCTCGAAATTGCAGACCGGGCAGTTCGCGTTGAAAAGAACGGATGTGTTGGTTTTTTGTGCCATGCTTGCAATTTAGGCCCGCGCATCCGGAATCCAAAGGGCGTGTTGTCGCAGCCGTGCCTGCAAGGCTTGCCACGGCGAAAACAATTATCCTCATGCCGGAACAGGGACGGGCTCTTCACGTTGATGGCGCATGGGTGAACATCTGCAAGATCCACAACTGAAACGAAGCATCGGGCTATGGCAGCTCGTGTTCTACGGGACCGGCACGATCCTGGGGGCCGGGATCTTCGTGGTGATCGGCGAGGTTCTGGGCGAAGCGGGGCGCCTGGCGCCCTTGGCCTATGCGCTTGCTGCCGTCGTGGCGATCACCTCTGCCCTGTCGTTTGCCGAAATGGCGGCCCGTATCCCGACGGCCGGCGGACCCATCGATTACCTTGAGCAGGCTTTCGGGGTCCGGTGGCTCGGCTCTGGTGTCGGGTGGGTTCTGATCGTGGCGAACACCGTCTCGGCGGCGACCATTGTCACCGGCTTCGTGGCCTATCTCAACAGCTTTGCCGCGATCCCCGACTGGATGGCCACCCTTGCCCTCGTGATCGCGCTTGGCGGGGTCGCCATCGCAGGGATGAGGGAAAGCGCGTGGCTGATGAGCGTCACGACATTGATCGGCCTTGGCGCGCTGCTCGCGGTTCTGTGGGCATTGCGCGGGGCATTGCTGACCTCACCGTCCGAGATTCTGGCCGGGCTGGGACTGGGTGCGGATGCCAACGGCGGGACAGAGCGGTCCGGGCCGGCCTTTGGCGGGTTCGGCGCAGTGTTCGCGGGTGCGATCCTTGCAGTCTATTCCTTCATCGGCTTCGGTGACATGGCACAGACCGCCGAGGAAGTGCATGACGTCAAACGCGCACTGCCGCGGGCGATGATGATCTCGCTGGCCGTTGTCTTCGTGTTTTACATCCTGATCGCCATGTCGCTGGTCGGAACAGGCCAGATCGACACGATCGCGCAGGCGTCGGCGCCGCTGGTGAAGGCGGTGGAACTGTCCGGCTGGCCCGGATTGCCCATCGCCATTGCAAGCCTCTTCGTGATCGTGAACGGGTCGCTGACGCAGATCATCGCCGCTGCGCGCCTGCTGCTGGACATTGCCCGCGACGAACGCGGAGCGCCGTCCATCTTCGCGCGGATCAACGGCAGGACCGATACGCCGATCCCGGCAACACTGGTGATAACCGGCACGGTGCTGGCGTTGGCACTGCTGGTGCCTTTGAAATCCTTGGCCGAGCTGACGAGTTTCGCGATCCTGATCGTCTTCGTCGGTGTGAACCTGTCGCTGGTTCGCGTAAAGCACGAGAGCCAGCCCGATGATGTGCCGAATATCCCGCGATGGATCCCCATGCTTGGTGCAGGCGTCACCAGTGCTGCCCTGGTCGGCCAGCTTTTGCAATTTGCCTTGGGCGGATCGGGGTGACGCTTGGCGATCCCGGCTTGATCTGTCTCAAGGTGCCACCTGTTCTGATCGCTTACCCTCAAGACACGCCAATGAAGGAGAGCCGCCATGACCGCATTGATCCTCTATGCCACGCACGAAGGCCAAACCGGCAAGATCGCGCGCTTTGTCGAAACGGAATTGCGCAAGGCCGGTGTTGAAACGCGCCTGGCCGATGCCCTGGACACAACGACCGACATCGACTTTGCGGGTGTCGATACCGTGATCCTTGCCGCACCGGTGCACGAACGCCGTCACCCGAAGCTGTTCGAAGCCTTTCTGACCGCCCAGCAAGAGGCGCTTGAACGTCGTCGCACGCTGATGCTGTCGGTCAGCCTGTCGGCGGCCTTTCCGGAAGGGCTGGAGGAAGCCGAGGAGTATCTGATCGAGATGAAGATGCGGTGTCGGTTCGATCCGGATGCAGAGGCCTTGGTCGCGGGCGCGGTGCGCACGTCGAAATACGACTACTTCGCCTCGCAACTGGTGCGTCACGTGGTTCTGCGGGATCGGGACTATGATCCGGCCCAGGGCGAGTACGAGTTCACCGACTGGGCCGCCCTGCGCAAGACCCTGTCGGATTTTCTCGCCACGACCCCCACGTCGCAGGACGCCTGAGCAACGGGCTTCCCTTGCAGGGGTCATGGGAACTTTGCCGTGACGCTGCGGGTTTGTTCCGGTGGTTCAGACCAAGGAGGGCGCCATGGCATCGCGGGCAATCTGGAAAGGACAGCTACGGCTGTCGCTGGTCTCTATCCCGGTCGAGATCCATTCGGCGACGAAACGATCGTCCCGCATCTCGTTCCGGCAGATCCACGAGCCAAGTGGCAAACGCGTCAAATACGAAAAGACGGTGCCGGGGATCGGGCCAGTCGAAAAGGACGACATCGTCAAGGGTTACGATACCGGCGACGATCAATACATGCTGATCGACCCCGAAGAACTTGACGCGATCAAGCTGGACACCAAAAAGACGTTCGAGCTGGTCCAGTTCGTCGAAGCCTGCGAAATCCCGCCGCTTTATTTCGACAAGCCCTATTACATCGTGCCGACCGACGATCTGGCGCAGGACGCCTATCGCGTGGTCCGTGACGCCCTGCGGTCCGCGGGGAAGGTCGGGCTGGGCCAGTTCACCATGCGCGGCAAGGAATATCTGGGCGCGGTGAAGCCCTGCGGTGACGGGTTGCTGCTGGAAACCCTGCACTACGCCGATGAACTGCGCGAAGCCGATCCCCTGTTCAACGAAATCACCGACGAGGAAATCGATGCCGAACGCCGATGCGCTGCGCGACCTGATCGCGGCCAAGCGCAAGAACAAGAAGACCAAGCGCGTCTCAACGGGAAGCGACGAAGCCCCCTCGGATGAAAACGTGGTGGACCTGATGGCCGCGCTGAAAGAAAGCCTGAAGTCGACCAAGGCTTCGGGTAAGACGTCCGGCAAGGGCGGTCGCAAGAAGGCGTCGTGACATGACCCGCGCGCCCGACCCACTGGCCGACTACAACGCCAAGCGGGATTTCACCCTGACGGATGAACCCGGCGGTGAACGGGGTGAAGCCCGCACGACCGGTCTGCGGTTTCTGGTGCAGAAGCACGATGCCAGCCGCCTGCACTATGATCTCCGCCTCGAATGGGACGGTGTGCTGCTGAGTTGGGCCGTCACCAAGGGGCCAAGCGACGACCCCGGTGAAAAGCGGCTGGCGGTGCGCACCGAGGATCATCCGCTGTCCTACGGCACTTTCGAAGGCACGATCCCCGCGAAGAACTACGGTGCGGGCACCGTGATGATGTGGGACGAAGGGATCTGGCTGCCTGAAACCGATCCCGCCGATGGGCTGGCCAAGGGCAAATTGGCGTTCACCCTGATGGGTGAGCGGATGCAGGGAAGCTGGGCGCTGGTGCGGATGCGCGACAAGGGCGAAAAGCGCGAAAACTGGCTGCTGATCAAGCACCGCGACTCTGCCGCGTCGGAGACGCCTGACAGGTTGACGGAAAGCCACGACACCTCTGTGACCACGGGCCGCACGATGGCGCAGATCGCATCCGGCGCGAAGGCAAAGCCGCGCAAGGACAAACCCGCCCGCACCGGCAAGCGGCCCCCATTCCGTAAGCCACAACTGGCGACGCTTGTGGCTGAGCCGCCCGAGGGCGACGACTGGCTCTTCGAGACCAAGTTCGACGGCTACCGCTGTCTGGCCGCCCTGGGCAGGGCCGGCACACGGCTCTGGACCCGCAACGGAAACGACTGGACCGACCGGTTCAAGGCGCTGGACGGGGCCTTTGATCCCCTGCCCTGCGACGCCGCCCTGATCGACGGAGAGGTCATGGCCCGCCACGTCAGCGGCTCGGCCTTTTCGTCGCTTCAGTCGGCCCTGAAAGCCGGGCGCCCGCTGGTCTTCTTTGCCTTTGATCTGCTGTCGCTGAACGGCACTGACCTGACGAAAGAGCCGCAGACCGCGCGCAAGGCCAGACTGACCGACCTGTTGGCGGGCCTTCCCGACGACGGGCCGCTGCGGCTGAGCACACAGATCGCCGGTGGCGGCCCCGACATCTTTCAGCGTGCCTGCGAGGCCGGTGCCGAAGGGATCATCGTCAAGCGGGCCACCGCCCCCTATCGCGGGCAGCGCAGCACCAACTGGCTCAAGGTGAAATGCACGCGCCGTCAGGAATTCGTGGTCGGTGGCTATTCACCCTCGGACAAGGCCGGCCGCCCCTTCGCGTCGCTTCTGGTGGGAGAACATGGACCCGATGGCCTGCGGTATCGCGGGCGCATCGGCAGCGGTTTTTCCGAAGCTGATTTCGATGAGCTGACCAAGGCCTTCCGCCACCGCAAGACCAGCCCGTTCGACGCCGTGCCGAATGACATCGCCGCCTCGGCGCAATGGTTGACACCCGCGGTGGTGGCCGAGGTGGACTTTGCCGAGCTGACGGATGACGGCCAAATCCGGCACGGCGTCTACCTTGGGCGGCGCCGGGACAAGGCGGCAGAGGATATCACGCTGGAGACACCAAAGGACGTGGCAGACAATGACGACACGCCGTCGGACAAGATCGGCGGGGTCAGCATTTCAAATGCGAACCGCGTCATCTTTCCGCAAACGGGCCGGACCAAGGGCGATCTGGCGCGCTACTATGCCAAGGCCGCCCCCCGCCTGCGCGAGATCGCGGGTCACCGTCCGCTGTCGCTGTTGCGACTGCCCGAGGGGATGAAAGGCACGCAGTTCTTTCAGAGGCACGCAGGCCAAGGGATGCCCGACGACCTGAAACGCATCGAGATCACGGAAAGTGACGGGGACGTCGCCACCTACATGGATGCCCGCCGTGAAAGCGCCTTTGTGGCCGCCGCACAGATGGGAACCATCGAGTTCCACATCTGGGGCGCGCGCACCGACCGGCTGGACCGCCCCGACCGGATGGTCTTTGACCTTGATCCCGACGAAGCGATGGGCTGGCCGGATGTGAGATCTGCCGCCTTCGATGTGGCTGCACGGCTGGACGCGCTTGGTCTGGCCTCGGTGCCCGTCGTCACCGGCGGCAAGGGGGTTCACGTCTGCGTTTGCCTGCGACGCACCAAAAGCTGGGACACCGTCAAGCTGTTCACCAAGACGCTGGCGCATGTCATGGCGCAGGCGGAACCCGACCGGTTCACCGCGACCATGTCCAAGGCGAAGCGCAAAGGCCGGATCTTCATCGACTGGCTGCGCAACGAACGGGGTGCCACCGCCATTGCCCCATATTCGGTCCGCGCCCGCCCGACCGGTCCTGTCGCCATGCCGGTGACCTGGGACGAGCTGGAAAGCCTTGCAGGGCCCGCCACCTTCGACCAGCAGGCCGCAGCCGCACGGTTTGACGAGCCCTGCCCCTATCTGGCGGCGTTGGCGAAACCGCAGTCTTTGACGGCCAAGACGATTGATACGCTTGGCAAGAGCCTGTCCTGAGCAAAAATAGCCGCAACCCCCTTCGTTCAGGGAGGGGTCAAGGCTCTGTCTGCCCCCGTTTTTTCTTTTCTTCCTTTCGTCTCGCGCGCTGCGCCGCGCCGCGCCGGTCGCGATCAGGCGCCCGCGGCCTCGATGATGTAGTGCAAATGCGCGGGCCGGTAGGGATGCCGCCCCAAGGCACCCAGCAATTGGCCGACGGGGCCGTCGTCGGGGATCGGGTAGGATCGCGGCTTGGCCCCCCAGAACCAGTAGGCGCCGTCGTCGCCGGTGCGGAACACGCCCCGAAAGTTGAAGTCGGGCTGGATGCCCTTTTGCTGCACGTCGTAGAACCCGTCGTCGTTGGTCTGCCAGACGTCGATCTTGGCCTCCGCAATCGGTGCGCCGTTCGTGTCGAGGATGCGGCCCTTGACCAGCATCCGCTCGCCCTTGCCTTTTCGAAGCAAGCCGCAAGGCCTCCGAAGCGGTCGTGCGCGCCGGTTCGACCGGGACGGTTCGGATTGGGGGCGTGCCGTTCTTCATGGATCCCGTCATATCGCGGACGATCGGGCAGTTTCAGGTCAAATGGCCGGTTATCAGGGTCGACCAGTCCTATGGCAATCTGCCCGAGTTTCAGGCCGGGCTGCGGTCGGGGCAGCTTGATATGGCGATCTGTCCACTGGGGGTCGTCGATTCAGGGGCCGAGCTGGATTTCACGCGAATCCTGCCCGGTCGGAATGTCGTTGCCGCCCGGTCCCGCCATCCGCTGTTCAAGAAAAAGTCCGTCACCTCGAACGACCTGTTGCGGTATCCGTGGATCTCGCCCCTGCCCGGATCGCCCTTGCTGGCGGACATCCATTCGATCCTGCTGTCCATCGGCATGAGCGAGGTCAACGTGCGCTATTCCGGCGGGTCCTTGATGAGCGTGCTCAACTACATCGAGGAGACGGATGCGCTGACGGTCCTGCCGCAAAGCGTGCTGTTCACCTTTCGCAACACGGGCAAGTTCAAGACCGTCCCGATGAAGATCCCGCAACCCGAACGGTCCCTCGGCATCCTGCGGCTGAAAGAGGCGCCCGTGCTCCCGGCCTCGGACAAGCTTGCGAAGTTCATCATCGCGGCCTTCGACGACCTGCGCGCGGTGATCCTGCGGCACGAGAACGCGGTGATCTGGAGCGCGTGACGCGACCGGCAGGATGTGCCGTTTTCCGGTCCTGCGGAGCGTCGGTTTCGGAAAATTCCGGTCAGGATTTGTCATTTCGGGGTCGGATCGTTTAGCCTGCCCCCGACTGCCCCGGACCCATTCGGGACGCGGCGCAAGCAAAAGGGGCGGTACGGCAAGCGGGCAAACCCCGCAGTGGACAGACAGGAAAGGTCGACGACATGAGACGGATCGCGAATTCACTGACCGCACTTGTACTTGCAGGTGGCGCCTTGGGCGCAGTGCCCAATTTTGCTGCGGCTGAAAATGTCATGATCGTGTTCGACGGCTCGAATTCGATGTGGGGGCAGATCGACGGCACGGCCAAGATTGAAATCGCCCGCAATGTCATGGACAACCTGCTCGGTGAATGGGTCGATACGCGAGAGGTCGGGCTCATGGCCTACGGCCACCGCCGCCGCGGTGACTGCACGGACATCGAGACACTGGTGCAGCCCGGTGGCGATACCCGCGCCGGGATCCTCGACCGCATCGGCACGATCACACCGACGGGCCGGACGCCCCTGACCAGTGCGATCGAACAAGCGGCGACCACGCTGTCCTATACCGACGAACCTGCAACGGTCGTGTTGATCTCTGACGGTGTCGAAAGCTGTGACAGGGACCCCTGCGCCGTCGCGCAAGAACTGGAACGGGCCGGCGTCGGTTTCACTGCACATGTGGTTGGGTTCGGACTGGGCGACGCAGACGCGGGTGCATTGTCTTGCATCGCCGAGAACACCGGCGGCCAATATCTGTCGGCCCGCAATGCCGATGAACTGGGTCAGGCGCTCAGTGCCGTCGGGACAGCAGTCGCCACGGCGCCCGAACCAGAACCCGAACCAGAGCCAGAGCCGACCTTTGACGTGACCCTGACCGCGCCCGATTCCACACTCGCCGGGTCGGCGTTCGAGGTCACATGGACCGGCATGATCAGCGGCAACGACTACGTCACCATCGTGCCCGTGGGTGCGGACGACGGCACGCGCGAAAACCACTTTCGTGTCCGCGATTACGACGCAAAGGACCTGCGCGCACCAAGTGAGACGGGCCTTTACGAGGTGCGCTACGTTCTGGACGAAGGGCACCGCACCCTCGCCACGCAGCCCATCGAAGTGACGGAGCCCGAGGTTTCGCTGACCGCACCCGACTCCGCACTCGCCGGGTCGGCGTTCGAGGTGACTTGGACCGGCACGATCAGCGGCAATGACTACGTCACCATCGTGCCTATGGGTGCGGATGACGGCACGCGCGAAAACCACTTTCGTGTCCGCGATTACGACGCAAAGGACCTGCGCGCACCAAGTGAAACGGGCCTCTACGAGGTGCGCTACGTTCTGGACGAAGGGCACCGCACCCTCGCCACCCAGCCCATCGAAGTGAAGGAGCCAGAAGTTTCAGTGACCGCACCCGACTCCGCACTCGCCGGGTCGTCGTTCGAGGTGACTTGGACCGGCACGATCAGCGGCAATGACTACGTCACCATCGTGCCTATGGGTGCGGATGACGGCACGCGCGAAAACCACTTTCGCGTCCGCGACTACGACGCAAAGGACCTGCGCGCGCCAAGCGAGACGGGCCTTTATGAGGTGCGC
>JAIVHI010000058.1 GCA_020201155.1 Loktanella sp.
CGCACAGGTTTATGAGCAAGGCACCTACAATGCCGTGATCGCTGGCGACCTGACCGACCCGGATGATCGAGGCGAGATTACTGGTGTTATTGTCATTGAATCGACCGACCCGAACGTCGATGGTGTCACCGTGCGTGAAACGGGTGGCTTTATAGCAACCCGCTAATTCGGCGCCGAAAGGAACGATATGCGAGTATTGAAGGCACTGACGGCCTGCGCCGCTTTTCTGGCTGCGACGGCGGGGCCTGCAATGGCGCAAGAGCTTTCGCCCGCGCAGGTGCGTGGCGCGGCCGAGCAACTGTTGCGCGACGGTCAGGTCGAGGATGCGGCGGCGCTGGCGGATGCGCTGCTGCTGCGAAACCCCGAGGATGTGACCGCGCTTGCCATCCGGGCGCAGACGCTTCTGGCCATGGACGACCCCGCTGGCGCCTATACGCTCGCGGCCCGTGCCTACGCGGGGTCCGCCGATGACCGGTCGCG
Organism: Loktanella sp.; assembly: GCA_020201155.1. Lineage (GTDB taxonomy): Bacteria > Pseudomonadota > Alphaproteobacteria > Rhodobacterales > Rhodobacteraceae > JAIVHI01. The sequence goes on from JAIVHI010000058.1 coordinate 481, forward strand.
CTTTATCGCCGCACGGCTGGCCGCACAGGCGCAGGCCGAGCAACGCCACGACCTGCGGGCGCAGTTCTGGCTGCGCCGGGCCCGCCAGTTCGCCCCCACCGAAGAAACGCGCGCCGCCGTGGCCCGCGACTATCGCTTCCTGCGCGACCGCAACCCCGTCAGCCTGTCGCTGAGCTTTGGGGTGACGCCGACCAGCAACATCAACAACGGCAGCGTGAATCAGACCCTCAACCTGTTCGGCCTGCCCTTCGAATTCGAACTGGACCGCGCCGGGCAACCGATCGCGGGGCTGCAGGTTTCGGGCGGGGCGTCGTTCAGCTATCGGCTTCGGGAAGATGCCGAGTCGCAGACCACTGCGCTGGCGCAGATCAGCGGGCGCACCTACGTCATCGCCCCCGCGGATCGGAGCGAGTTGGAAGACGAACGAGACGCAAGCATTGCCGTCTGCGAAGATCGCGACAGCGCCGAAAGCCGCGCGGACTGCATCGACGGGGTGAAGTCAGTGCCGCAGGGCAGCGACTTTTCGGACGCCTCGCTGCGTTTTGGACTGATCCATCGCCAGATCTTTGCGGACGGGATGCGGCCCACCGTGTTTCGCTACTCTCTCGGGCGCAGCTTTTACGGGGGTGATCCCTACACGGATTTCGCGGATGCCAGTGTTTCGCAAAGCTGGCTTGTCTCGCCACGCAACCTGCTTGAACTGAGCGTGGCAGGTCAGAACCGTTTGGGGCTGGCCGGGCAGGATGACGTGATCAGCTATCGCGTATCTGGCAGTTGGGCGCATGTGCTGGACGGTGGCGACGTTCTGCGCTTTTCGCTGGGGATGCGCGAAAATAAAAGCGACGCCCTCGACAGCGATTATTCGGCCAGACAGGTCGGGGTGTCCTATGACCTGTCAGAAGAGTGGAACGGCATCAAGTTCGGCTTTGGCCTCGACTACGAGGAACGAGAGCACGCCGCGACGATCTATCAGCCGGGCGAACGCCGTGACGAGACCGTATCGGGACGCGTGAACATGCAATTCACGCAGGTTGAATACTACGGTTTCCAGCCTGTCGTGACGCTCGAAGGGACGCGCAGCACGTCGAACGTGGATCTCTTCGACCGCGACTACCTGCAGCTTGGCTTTGACCTGCGGTCGTCGTTCTAGGGGTGGCAATCGGGCGTTGTCGGGTTACCCTTTGCCCCGAACCCAAGACAGGAGACCCCGATGGCCCCGAAATATCTGCACACCATGCTGCGCGTCAAAGACCTCGACAAGACGATGGCGTTCTTCAACCTGCTGGGGTTGAAGGAAACCCGCCGCACGGACAGCGAAGGCGGCCGCTTTTCCCTGATCTTCATGGCCGCCGAAGGCGACGAAGATCATCCCGTCGAACTGACCTACAACTGGGACGGTGACGAGGGCCTGCCAGACGACAGCCGCCATTTCGGGCATCTGGCCTACCGCGTCGACAACATCTACGAGACCTGCCAGCACCTGATGGACAACGGCGTGACGATCAACCGTCCGCCACGCGACGGCCACATGGCCTTTGTGCGCAGTCCCGACAACGCGTCGATCGAACTGCTGCAGGCCGGGGATGCGCTTGCTCCACAAGAACCGTGGTCGAGCATGGAGAACACCGGCCATTGGTAAGGCAGGCGGCGCTTGCCTGTGCCCTGACGCTGGCGGCTGGTGAGGCCGCCGCGTGCAGGCTGGCGTTGATTCTGGCCGTTGACGTGTCGTCCTCGGTGGATGCGGCCGAAGACAGGTTGCAGCGCGGCGGTCTGGCCGCCGCCTTGATCGCCCCGGAGGTGATGCAAGCCTTTCTGGTGTCGCCGCGACCCGTGGCGCTGGCCGCTTTCGAGTGGTCGGGTCGCTATAACCAGCAGGACCTTCTGGACTGGACCTTGATCGAAGACGAGGCGGACCTGATTGCCGCCTCGCGCGCGATTGCAGGGTCGGCCCGGTCGCACGACGATTTCCCGACGGCGATGGGCTACGCTTTGGGCTATGCGTCGACACGTCTGCGCGAGGCGCCGGTCTGCGACCGGCAGACCGTGGACATGGCAGGCGACGGTGTGAACAACGACGGCTTCGGCCCTGCGGATGCCTACAATGCCTTTCCCTTCGACGGTGTGACGGTGAATGGTCTGTTGGTGGACGGCACGGCGGTGGATGAAAACATCGATCTGGTGTCCTATTATCGAAACGAAGTCATGCAAGGGCCCGAGGCTTTCGTCGAAGTCGCGGATGGCTTCGAGGAATACGAGGCCACGATGCGCCGCAAGCTTTTGCGTGAACTGGGCGTGGTCATGGTGGGCGATCTTCCGTAGGGCGATCAAGAAACCTGAACGCTGACGAAGTCGAGACGGCGGTCAGGGCCGCGTGATCCGCCCCGCACGGGCTGCCGCAAGCTTCAAGCTGGGTCAGTAGATATAGCGTATCTGGTCGGTCCAGTAGCGTTCGAGACGCCGCAGCCGCGACGTGATGTCGTCCATCCCCATCTGGTCGATCACATCGCGCGACATCAACCCATCCGCGTGTTTGGCGAAAAGGCGGGCCACGACAAGGCGGATTTCACGCCCCTTGTCGGTCAGGCGCACACGGACCGACCGGCGGTCGATTTCCGACCGTTCGTGGTGCATGTAGCCATGATCGACCAGCTTCTTGAGGTTGTAGCTGACATTGCTGCCTTGGTAATAGCCGCGCGACTTGAGTTCGCCCGCCGTGACCTCGTTGTCGCCGACGTTGAACAGCAACAGCCCCTGCACCGGATTGATTTCCATGATCCCGACGCGTTCGAATTCGTCTTTGATGACGTCAAGAAGCAGGCGGTGAAGCCGTTCGACAAGCGTCAACCCGTCCAGATAGGACGCCATGAAGGCCGTGGTCTGCGGCGACAGCCCGGGCGTGCTGCGGGCCTTTTCGAGGGCGTTGTGAATACTCATGTTGCGGGCTCCGTTCGCGTGAATTGAACAGCAGCCTGCACCAGGTTTCACAAGATCGCGTTAATGGCCGGCCCTTTAGGCCGAGGGGCGTGTCAGCCCTTCCGCGTTGGCGCGCAGCTCCGCGATCAGGGGGGCGTAGGGTTCAGGTGCCGGATCGGTGCCCAGGATCCACGCATAGATCTGCTGGTCGTTCTCGGCCAGCAGCGCGTCGTAGGTTTCGATTTCGGCGTCCGACAGGGTATCGAGCCTGCGGGTCGAATAGTCGATCAGGATCAGGTCCATCTCCTTGATGCCGCGCCGCATCGACCGCATGCGCAGCCGCTTGATCGTGATCTCACGCGGGGTCATTCTGGGCCTCCGACAGGGTCTTGCGCAGGCGTTTTTCCAGCCGGGCCAGCCGTTCGCCCGCCTGCGCGATCTCGCCCCGCAGGCCGCGCATTTCCGACAGGATCGCGGTCACGTCGGGGGCGATGCCGTCGCCCTCTTCCAGAAGGTCCGGGCCTTCGCCCTTGCCGGTCATCAGCCACGACAGGCTGACGCCGTACATCCCCGCCAACATCGTCATGCGGTTGGCGCGCGGCTCGCGCAGGTCGTCCTCCCATGCGGCGATTGTGTCCAGTTCCACGCCCAGACGTTCCGCCACTTCCTCCTGCGACAGGCCGGTGCGGTCGCGCGCCTCTGTCAGCCGGTCGCCGAAGGTCGCGTTTTCATCCGTGTACCACGTATCCTGATCGATCATATCGCTCTCGCTTGTCTGCATCTCTCGCCCATCCTATGACACGAACGAGCCATCATTGCCACCGGAGCCGCCCCATGCCTTTCCTGTCCAAGACACTCGACCGCGTGAAACCGTCACCGACCATCGCGGTCACCACCAAAGCAGGCGAACTCAGGGCCGCGGGCCGCGACGTGATCGGCCTCGGCGCGGGCGAGCCGGATTTCGACACCCCCGACCACATCAAGGCAGCGGCCAAGGCGGCGATCGACGCGGGCCGCACGAAGTACACCGCCGTCGACGGCATCCCCGAGCTGAAACAGGCGATCTGCGCCAAGTTCAAGCGCGACAACGGGCTGGATTACACCCCCGCGCAGGTCAGCGTCGGCACCGGCGGCAAGCAGGTGCTCTACAACGCCTTCATGGCGACGCTGAACCCCGGTGACGAGGTCATCATCCCCGCGCCCTACTGGGTCAGCTACCCTGACATGGTGCTGCTGGGTGGCGGCACACCGGTAACCGTCGAGGCCTCGCTCGAGACGGATTTCAAGATCACGGCGGACCAGCTGGAGGCGGCGATCACGCCACGGACAAAGTGGTTCCTGTTCAACTCACCCAGCAACCCCACAGGTGCGGGCTACAGTTGGGACGAACTCAAGGCGCTGACCGATGTGCTGATGCGGCACCCCCATGTCTGGGTCATGACCGACGACATGTACGAACATCTGGCCTACGACGATTTCACCTTCTGCACGCCCGCACAGGTCGAACCAAGGCTGTTCGACCGCACGCTGACGGTCAACGGCGTGTCCAAGGCCTATTGCATGACCGGCTGGCGGATCGGCTACGCGGCGGGCCCGGACGCGCTGATCAAGGCAATGCGCAAGGTGCAAAGCCAGTCCACGTCGAACCCCTGTTCGATCAGCCAGTGGGCGGCGGTCGAGGCGCTGAACGGGGACCATTCCTTCATCGCTGACAACAACGAAGCCTTCGTGCGGCGGCGCAACCTCGTGGTCGCGGCTCTGAACGACTGCAAGGGTATCGTCTGCCCCAAACCCCAGGGCGCATTCTACGTCTATCCTTCCATTGCGGGCTGCATCGGCAAGACCAGCACGGGCGGGGCCGGGATCACCGACGACGAAGCCTTCGCCACCGCCCTTCTGGAAGAGGAAGGCGTGGCCGTGGTCTTCGGCGCGGCCTTCGGCCTCTCGCCCAACTTCCGCGTCAGCTATGCCACCAGCGATGCGGCCCTGACCGACGCCTGCGCGCGTATCAGGCGTTTCTGCGATGGCTTGCACTAGGCCCCTCATCATCTTGCCCCAAATATCCCCGCCGGAGGCATCCCGCCCCCACCTTCCGCACCAACCGACAGCGACGGCACGCTGCCGCTTGATCCGCAGGAACACTTCGCTATCGTGCGGGGCAATCACGGGCGGGGCATATGGGCGCTGATCTACCAGACTACTACTTCCGCATCCGCGAAAACGGGGCAGCCGTGTTCCGGGTGGACACCGAAAACCGCCAGCGCCGGATCGAGATGGACCAGATCGCGCTGGTCAACGTCAACAAGGGCGAGGTCAAGCCGCATGGCGACCACACGCTGACCGACGCCGATATCACGGCAATACAGGACTGGCTCGACAACCGCGTGGCGCTTCTGGCGCAACGGGACATCGACGATATTCACCGGGCGGTGGACTACATGAACCTGACGACGCAATGGGTCCAGTCAAAGGCCACGCCCGAACAGCTGGACAGCGTGACCGATGCGCTGCTTCTGGCGATGCACGACCTGCGCACGACGCTGGTCCGCAAGAAGGCCGAGCGGCTGCTGTCCGAAGACAAGAACCAGCCCGGCGCAGGCGCCGGCGGGGACTAGCCCGGCGCGGACGCCGGCAGGGCGTCGCGCAGGAACCTGCGTTCCAGCGCCGGAACCGATTGCCGCCAGAACCTCCACAGCAACAGCAGGGCCGCAACCGAAAGCCCAAGCACGAGGCCCAGCCAAAGGCCCGCACCCCCCATTCCCAGTGTGAAGGCCAGCACGTAGCTGACCGGCAGACCGATGATCCAGTAGCTGACGGTGGCCATCAACATCGGCACCCTTGTGTCCTGCACACCGCGCAGCAGTCCCAGCGCGATCACCTGCGCTGAATCGACGATCTGGAACAGAGCCGCCAAAGCCAGGAACAGAACGCCGAGCACGATCACGTCGTCGCGGCGGGCGTGGGACGGATCGAGAAAGACTGAAATCAGCGGCGCCGGCAGCAGCAGGAACACGGCCATCGTCAGGACGGATACGGCGAAGGACAGGACGAGAACCGTGATCCCGCCCCGTTTCAGCCCGCCCGGATCGCGGCGGCCCAGTGCCCGCCCCGCGCGCACCGTCGCCGCCTGGCTGAAGCCCACATGGACCACGAAGGCAAGGCTGGTGATCTGCAGCGCGATGCCGTGGGCGGCCAGCGGCACCTCTCCGATCCAGCCCATCATCACGGCAGAGGCCGACAGCAGCGCCGTGCCCAGCGTGGCCCAGAGGATGACGGCAGTGTGTTCCAGCGCGGCCAGAAAGCTTTTCAGCAGCATCACGATCAGCGCGGGCACCATCTGCAACGCCACGATCGTCAGATAAAGCTGCGCCTCGCTTGCGACCGTGGTGGTCTGGCCCATCGCCAGCAGGATCTCTTCCGCCCAGAAGAACGGCAGCATGAAAGCAAGGCCATAGAAGGTCGACAGCCACAGCCCCATGCGTGTCACACGGCGCACCTGCACCTCGTCGCCCTCTTCCGCCGCCGAGGCGACCAGCGGCGTCACCGCCTGCGAAAATCCCGCACCCAGGATGAAGGTCAGGAAAAAGAAGGTGCCCGCGATGGTCGACGCGGCAAGGGCGGAAATCGAATACCAGCCCAGCATGATCGAATCCGTGATATGCAGCGCGAACTGCGCCAGATTGGACAGGATCAGTGGCCCGCCCAGCCTCATGATCTGGCGGGCGTGCTGGGGATATGTGATTGCGGGCGTCATGGGCACCGCCCTAAGCCCGCCCCCGCGGACAGGCAAGCCACCATCGGCGTCGCGACCGGTCTCAGGTGCCGGTGGCCCTGAACTTGTCCATCAGGTAGGGACCGGACCGCACCGGCGGATAGGCGTCCGACCCGTCGAGCGGCGCGATCACCGCGTCCCAGTCCGGCTGGTGGAAGAAGGCAAGGCTTTGCCGTGCGGGTTGGTCGGGCAGCGCCACGACCCGGTGCAGCGTGCTGACCCATCGGTCGGCGGTCCAGCGTGCCATCAGGTCACCGATGTTGATGACGAAATCTCCCTCGGGGGCCGTCACGTCCTGCCAGTCGCCGGCAGGTGTCTGGACCTGCAGCCCCTTGCGGTCGGCCTGCGGCAACAGGATCGTCAGCGAGCCATAGTCGGTATGCGCCCCCGCCCGCTGCTGGTCAGGCTTGGCCTGCTCCGGTGTCGCGGGATAGTGCAGCGCGCGCAGGGCCGAAATCGGGTGTGCGATGTCATCGGCAAAGCGGTCTTCCGGGAGGTCAAGCGCTGCGGCGAAGGCCGCCATGACGCGGGCCGCCAGATCCTCCAACGCGGCATAGTAGCTTTCCCACGCGGCACGAAAGCCCGGCAGATCGGGCCAAAGCGTTGGCTGATAGCAGAAAGCCAGAGCATCCTCGGACGCGCCTTTAGGCACTGTCAGCGGGCCGCCGTTGAAGCTTTCCTTGAGATCGGGCGGCGTGTCGACACCCTTGGACCGCGCCAGCGCCTCGCTGTCGGGACCAAGATAGCCATAGGGATAACCTGCATAGGGGGCCTTGACCGCCTGCTTGGTTGGGCCGGGCTGGTCAAAGAAGCGTTCTGCCGCGTCCCAGACTGCGGCGATCGTGTCCTGTGGCACCCCGTGGCCCGTCAGCACCAGAAAGCCGGTTTCACGGCAGATCCGGTCAAGCCTGCGGGCCTGTTCGCCCCTGTCCGCCCCCGAGGATTGCTCGAAGGCGGAGAGATCGAAGCGGTCCATCGTCATTTGACCTTGCCGTCCTCGGTCAGACTGTCGCGCCATGAGTGGGCAGGCTTGAAGCCCACCAGTTTCTTGGCCTTGTCGTTGGCGTAAAAGGTCTCGTGCTCGCCCATCTCGCGGGTCTGGTCGATGCCCTTGTAGAACGTCGCGGCGATCTCGGCCGAGGGCATGGCCACCGAATTGTCGTCATTCGAGACGTTGAAGACCTCGTAGCCCAGCCCATCCGTTTTCAGGCAGCACTCGACCATCTGCGCCAGATCGCGCACGTCGATATAGGCAAAGATGTTGCGGCGACGCAGGGCGGGGTCTGCCATGAAGGCCGGGAACATCTCGGCGTATTCGTGCGGTTCGATCACGTTGTTGATCCGCAGCCCGTAGATATCCGCACCTGTCTTGGCCTGAAGCGACCGGCCCGTGACCTCGTTGCAGACCTTGGACATGGCGTAGGCGTCGTGGGGGATGGTCGGATGCTCTTCGTCCACGGGGATGTAGTCCGGCTTGACCTCGCCATGGGCGAAGCACACGCCGTAGGTCGTCTCGGAACTGGCAAAGATGATCTTGGGGATGCCGAGGCGCGTCGCCGTGTCGATCACGTTGTAGGTGGACAGCGTGTTGTTGCGGAAGATGTCCGCCTCGGGGCGGAAGGTGATCGCGGGGACGGCGGCGAAGTGCACGACCGCGTCGAATTTCGGTGTTTCCTCAAGGTCGAGTTCGTCGAAGGACACGAGCCCCGACATGGCGCTGAGCACCTGCCCCTGATCGGTCAGGTCGATCTGCACCTCGTCATTGCCACCCTCCCACTTGGCGGCCACATCGGCGTTCAGCACGCGGTGGCCCTGATCCCGCAGGTACTGGACGGTGTGCTTGCCGGCCTTGCCGTTACCGCCGGTGAAAAAAATGCGCATGGGGGTGATCCTTATTGGTTTCCTGTCGACCTCTGCTAGGTCGTTGGGCAGACCGTGCCAGAGCGCACGCGACAATCCAAGGGAGACACCGCATGAACCGCCTGATCGTCACCACGCTGACCGCCGGACTGGCCCTGCCCGCCATGGCCGAGAACCGCATCGACACCATCCGCCCCGATGCGCCCGAACTGGCCGCATACGGCGACCAGGCAGTCGGCGTGCGCGAGATGACATTCACCATCGAAGACACCGTCGACGTGGTGAACACCGGAGCGGATGGCGAAATCGCGCGCTATGACCGCCCGCTGACGGTCGAAATCTGGTATCCGGCCGCAGAGGGCACCGAACCGGGCGGCACCTACGACACGGTGCAGCGCGACGGTGCGCCGATCACGCTGACAGGTCAGGCGGTGCGTGACGCCGCCGTGGCGGAAGGCGACTATCCGGTCGTGATCCTGAGCCACGGCTACCCGGGCAACCGCTGGCTGATGGGGCATCTGGGCGAAAACCTCGCCTCCAAGGGCTATGTCGTGGCCTCGATCGACCATACCGACAGCACCTACACCGATCAGGCGGCCTTCGGTTCGACCCTTGTGAACCGCCCCTGGGACCAGCGCTTCGTGCTGGACCGGATCGAAGCGCTGGAAGACGATCTGGGCGGGATCGTGCAGGACGGCAACGCCGCTGTGGTGGGCTATTCCATGGGCGGCTATGGTGCACTGATCTACGGCGGGGCCGGTGTGACGCAGGCCAGCACAGAGTTCGAGTGGGGCGCGCCGCAGGGCCTGTTGGAGCGCAATCTGACGGGGTCGGACAGCCACGCCGGGCTTGTGGACGACCGGATCAAGGCCGTGGTCGCCATTGGCCCGTGGGGCAACAACACGGGCTTCTGGTCGCCCGAGGGGCTGGCGCAGATCGAAAAGCCCCTGCTGTTGATGGCGGGCAGCGTGGACGACGTGTCGATCTATGACGCCATCCGCGGCATCTATGATGCGACCACCGGAACCACGCGGCACCTGCTGACCTTCGAGCAGGCGAACCACAACGCCGCCGCCCCGATGCCCGCGCCACAGGAAAGCTATGCCCCGAACCCCGACGGCAGTCTGGCCCCCTTCGATCACTATTCGGACGCGGTCTGGAGCAACGTGCGGATGAACAACATCGCGCAGCACTTCGTCACCGCCTATCTGGACCAGCACCTGAAAGGCACTGACACGGCGGCCTATTTCGATCTGGTCGAACGGGCCGAGGATGGCGTCTGGGACCGGGACGAGGACGGCACACCGACAGATGACGACACCTACTGGACCGGCTTTGCCGAGCGCACGGCGTTGGGACTGACCTTCGAGACCAAGCCCGCCGGGGAATGACGCTGGCAGAAGATCGGCCTTGAATCATTGCCCCTCGCGGGTCGCTGCTGCACAATGGTGCAAATCATAAAAGAGCAGCGCAAATGGCCGATCTTCTGAACACCAAAACCGCCGACGACTACAACGCCGCCTCGATCGAGGTGCTGGAGGACATGGAGCATGTCCGCCTGCGCCCCGGCATGTATATCGGCGGCAAGGACGAACGCGCCCTGCACCACATGGTGGCCGAGATCATCGACAACTCGATGGACGAGGCCGTCGCGGGCCACGCAAGCTGGATCGAGGTCGAGTTGCACGCCAACGGCCACGTCACGGTGCGCGACAACGGGCGCGGCATCCCGACCGATGCACACCCCAAATACCCGCAGAAATCGGCGTTGGAGATCATCTTCTGCACGCTCAACGCGGGCGGCAAGTTTTCGGGCGACAGCTACCAGACCTCGGGCGGGTTGCACGGGGTCGGCTCGTCGGTGGTCAACGCGCTGTCGGATCACCTGCGGGTCGAAGTGGCGCGCAACAAGGAACTTTTCGCGATGGAGTTTTCGCGCGGGTTGCCGCAGGCCCCGCTGGCCAAGATCGGCGCGGCCCCGAACCGGCGCGGCACCGCCGTGACCTTTCACCCCGACCCCGAAATCTTCGGCACGCTGAAACTGAAACCATCCCGCCTGTTCAAGATGGCGCGGTCCAAGGCCTACCTGTTCTCGGGCGTCGAGATTCGCTGGAAGACAGAGGTGACCGACGGCGAAACCCCGACCGAGGCCACGTTCAAGTTTCCCGGCGGCCTGTCGGACTACCTGTCCGAGACGCTGGCGGGGGCCACGACCTACTCTGACAAGCCCTTTGCCGGATCGGTGGACTTCCGCGAGAAATTCGGCGTGCCGGGCAAGGTGGAATGGGCGATCAACTGGACGCCCGCCCGCGACGGTTTCATCCAGTCCTACTGCAACACGGTGCCCACCCCCGAAGGCGGCACGCACGAGGCCGGGTTCTGGTCCGCGACGCTCAAGGGCATCAAGGCCTACGGCGAGCTGACGGGCAACAAGAAGGCCGCGATGATCACCCGCGAAGACCTTGTGGCGGGCGGCTGCGCGCTGGTGTCGTGCTTCATCCGCGACCCCGAATTCGTGGGCCAGACCAAGGACCGGCTGGCCACGACCGAAGCGCAGCGCATGGTCGACCTTTCGGTGCGCGACCACTTCGACAACTGGCTGGCGGCGGACACGAAATCGGCGGGGGCGATCCTTGATTATCTGGTGCTGCGGGCCGAGGAGCGGCTGCGGCGCAGGCAGGAAAAGGAAACGGCCCGCAAGACCGCCACCAAGAAGCTGCGCCTGCCCGGCAAGCTGACCGACTGCACCAGCAAGACCCGCGAAGGCACCGAGCTTTTCATCGTCGAGGGCGATTCGGCGGGCGGTTCGGGCAAGGGCGCGCGGGACCGCAAGACGCAGGCGCTGCTGCCGCTCAAGGGCAAGATCCTGAACGTGCTGGGGGCCGCGTCGAACAAGCTGACCACCAATCAGGAAATCTCGGACCTGTGCGAGGCCTTGGGCGTGGGGCTTGGGTCCAAGTTCAAGCTGGACGACCTGCGCTACGACAAGATCATCATCATGACGGATGCGGACGTGGACGGGGCGCATATCGCGTCCCTGTTGATGACGTTCTTCTTCACCCAGATGCGCCCGCTGATCGACAACGGCCATCTCTACCTTGCCTGCCCGCCGCTTTACCGGCTGACGCAGGGGGCCAAGCGCGTCTACGTGGCCGATGATGCCGCCAAGCAACGCCTGCTCGAGACGGGGCTGGGCGGCAAGGGCAAGATCGAATCCCAACGTTTCAAGGGTCTGGGCGAGATGGACGCCAAGGACCTGAAAGAGACCACGATGGACCCCGCCACCCGCACGCTGATCCGTGTCACCATCGACGACGACCTGCCGGGCGAGACCGGTGATCTGGTGGAGCGGCTGATGGGCAAGAAGCCGGAACTGCGGTTCCAGTATATTCAGGAGAACGCCCGGTTCGTGGGGGAAGAGGGGTTGGATTTGTGAGGGGTACTTTTGGGGCGTTTAAGGGTTGTTTTTGTGCCAGTTCCTGATTTTCAAACACTAATGCTGCCCACCTTAAAGCTTTTTGCAGAGGGCAAAAGTAGTATTCGAGAGTGTATCGACCCGTTACGAAAGCAATTTTTGATAACCGATGAAGAAGCTGCAGAGACTCTTCAAAGTGGCCAAACCATTCTCTATAATCGCGCTCATTGGGCGAGAACATATCTTGGTAAGGCAGGTTTACTTCTCCCGAAGACGCAATCCAAGAAGCGCACAATTTAATCAACTACGCCCTTCGCGAAGAACTGTTGGCGGCGCTGGTCCAAGTCTCACCGGTTCGCTTTGAGAATCTCATTCTCGACCTGCTCGCCTCAATGGGCTTTGGAAAAGGAAAATCTGAATACAAGAGGTTAACTCCTGCGACTGGAGACGGTGGAATTGATGGTGTAATAAACGAAGACGCCTTGGGGTTAGACGCAGTCTATATTCAAGCAAAACGCTATGCGGTCAATAATAAAGTGAGCAGACCCGATATTCAGAGATTTGTGGGGTCTTTGACAGGCGAAAGCGCAACAAAAGGGGTGTTCGTCACAACCTCAGATTTCTCGAAAGAAGCTGTTGCTTATATAGATCGCATTCAGCAACGGGTTGTTCTTATCAATGGGCAAAAACTTGCATCCTTAATGATTGAGCATGGAGTGGGCGTTCGAACCCGTTCAATTTTTGAGATCAAAAGTCTTGATGAGGATTATTTTTCTGATTTATGATTTTCAACAAATCAGCCTGTTCCTATAAGATACTCCAAAAGATTTCCCAAGCGCCGACCCGCGGGCTGGCGTTCCAACGCCGACGACCGGCACCTTACAGTGCCGCATCAGCCCTTCCTCGACAGGACACAGCCAGCCTCACCAAAGCGCCAGCCCGGGGGGCGGGCCGGCGCTGGCCACGGCGCCTGCGGCTTGGTTCCGTGGCGGGGTTGGCGCGCGCGGGAGTGGCGGGGTGAACCCCGCCCTACTCTAGCACGAGGTTGCTGAGTTCGGCGGTGATCTTGCCGCGGGTGTCGTCGCTGTCGCCGCTGACGGCCAGCCCGATCAGCGCGCCGGGGGTGCCGCCCCAGGCGCGGGCGTAGTCGGCGGCCAGATCGACGGTGACGCTTTCGCTGCCCGTATCGGCCTGCCGCAGCGGGATCGTGACGCCGGTGCCGGGCTCTCCGTAGGGCGAGGGGATCACCTGCCCCACCGGGTTGTTGCCTCCCCATGCATACTGGATGACCCGCACATCGCTGCGCCCCAGCAGCGCACGGATGCCTGCACTGGCCAGATCGGGGGCCGTTTCTTGGGGCACGAAGACGAAATAGAGGCTGAGGTTACGGTCATCCCCGCCTTTGACCGACAGGTCCGTGGGCGCGACGCTTTCGGATACGCTCCATGTCCAGCTTGCGCCGGTGCTGTCCCAGTCGGCCTGCGGCACGCGGCTCCAGGCGATGCTGACGGTGTGTTCGCTGGTCATCTGCAGCGTCTGGCCGAAGCTGTAGGTGTTGGACGAAAACAACGACAACCGCTGTTCCTGCCAGCCACTCGAGAAATCGACGGGGCCGGCAAGGGCGGGCGTGGCAAGAAGCGAAAAGGCGAGTGCGGTGCGCAGCATGGTGTCCTCCTGAGGTTTGGCAAGACACGTAGCAGGGCCGTGACAAGTTTCGGATCCCCCTCGCGCAATTGTCAGACCGTGACGCCGAATATTTCGTGTTACGCTCTTGGCATGAGATGTCTTGCCCCTGTCTTCGCCCTTGCCCTTGC
>JAIVHI010000341.1 GCA_020201155.1 Loktanella sp.
CACCCGTCGTAAGCGAACAGAGCTCCTCGCGTCGCAGCCCGGCATCGTAGGCCAGGGCGAGCATGAAGCGATCGCGTGGCGAGGTGCTCGCGGCGACCTCCAGAAGCCTTCCCCACTCGTCCGCATCGGGAATCCACGGAAGAGAGACGTAGGTCGGCACGAGCGCGCGCGACCGCGTCCCATAGAATCCGCTGCCCGCAGTGTAGCGCCCCCGACCGACCGGATTGTCTTTCCGCATCCCCTCCTCGACAAGATGATCATAGTAGAGGCGAACGGCAGTAAGACGCTGCCGGATGGTCGCATTGGCCAATCCAGGGGTCGTGGTGGAAGGAGGTTCCGATTGGCTCTGCGGCTCGTGTCGATCGGTCATCGATCGAACGTAACGGGAAATCTGTTCACGACCGGCGATCTCGGGTGCAATCTCGAACCGTGTACAGAACCCGAAATAGTCAATCAGAGCGTGCCGATAGGCGAGGATCGTGTTGCGCGCCCGCCCGAGGTTCGCTTGGATCGCCAACCAGCGTTCGGCTTCTTCGTCCATCATCAAGCCCCCCGACCAGGATGCGCCACGATAGCACGAAAAATCCTGAATCAGATTCCTCATAATGACGAAGCCAAGGCGCTCGGAATAAAGATGGGCGATCCGCTGCATCTGATCCGTGACAAGGTCGCGGCGCACGGGATCCGGGTGTTTTCGTCGAACTACACGCTTTACGGCGATATCAGCCGGCGCGTGGTCGCGGTCTACGAGGATTACACCCCGAACATCGAGATCTATTCGATCGACGAATGCTTCCTCGATTTCGGCGGCCTCAAGGATCGCGACGCCCATGCCAGGGCCATGCGGCGCGATGTGCTGCGCCGGGTCGGGGTGCCGGTCCGGGTCGGAATCGCGCCGACCAAGACCTTGGCGAAATGCGCAAATGACATCGCGAAGAAGAACCCGATCTTCGCAGGCGTGCTCGACATGATGGATCCGGGGCTGGCCGACTGGCTGCTGCCGTTCGTCCCGGTCGGCGATATCTGGGGAATCGGACGCAGGACCGAAGCCAAGCTGCGTGGGGTCGGCATCGGCACCGCGGCAGAGCTGCGCGCCATGCCGCTGCGCCACGCGCGGGCCATGGGCACCGTGGTGCTGGAACGCACCGTGATGGAGCTGCAGGGTGAGCCGTGCATCGCCTTCGATGACGTGGAACCTCCGCGCAAGGGTATGGCCGTCACGCGATCGGCCGGGGTGCCGATGACGGATTTCGACACGGTATTTCAGGCGATCACCGCCCATGCGACCCGGGCGGCCGAGAAGCTACGCAAGCACGGGCTGGTGGCCGGCACGATGACGGTGTTCTTTCAAACCAACCGGCATCGCCCCGACCGGCCTCAATATGCCGGATCACGGACAACGCGGCTTGCACCCATGTCCTCGGACACGCTTGGACGTTATTTGATGCGCCGGGCAGATCACCAAGTCTAATGGCGGCGCTCGACGCGGTGAACGACCGTTTTGGCAAGAAAACGATGGTCCTTGCCAGCGAGGGCATGGAACGTTCCTGGCAGCTGCGCGCGGATCATCGCAGCCCGCGATACACCACGCGGATGGCGGATCTGCCGGTGGTCAGGTGAGAGAAGGCGGTGATCTGGTCCGTCGGGAATAGACCTGCAGCGATTTGATCGCGAGTGCCATTTCGGAGCCTGGGGCAAAAAACCTGCGCCTAGCGGGTGATCGAACATCGCATTGTGCAGGCGCGGCGGGCCGGTGTCAGCCCCTTTGTGGACGGTCATGCCGAGCGCAGCACCCGCCAGGCCGCAACTGCGAAATGATCGACGCCCGACCGGCAGCAGTGCGGACCTTCCGGACATTCGCTGTGTGCACAACTGGGGCAGAACTGAGCGGTATTGATGCGCAAACAGTTCTCTTTGATTGTTACCGACTTTTATGTCATGCCTTGTAAGTGGTCTACCTGCAGACTTTGTTCTGGTTCTCCTATTGAATTTCCGTCATGAAAAAAGGCTGTAGCAAGTTTGAAAAGGTGACGGATGGCTTCAGAGAATTCTCTTAAAGTGATCGAAATCGGCCTTGCGGAACTCTCCGACCGATGGCCCAAGACACAATCATATGTTGAACTATTTTCTGATCTCGAACATGAATCAGAACGCGGCGCAATTCTTTTGACCGGTGCAGCTTTGGACGACGCACTCAAAGATCTCCTGAAAATTCGCCTTATTCAATCGAAAAGCACAGAGGAGCTTTTCACGGGGACAGCCCCACTGGCCACTTTCAGTGCGCGGATTGACCTTAGCTTTTCTGCAGGTGTAATCTCCAAATCTGAGCATATATTGCTTCACAAGCTAAGAAAAATCCGTAATGAGTGTGCCCACGTCAAAACCATTCGTTTTCATGAGGCTCCCTTGAAAGACAAGTGCCTTGCGCTGGAGCTTCCATACGGCGATGTGTGCGGCTCTGAACACCCTGCGAAGCACTACGTGATCATCGCACAGATGCTCGTGCTATTGCTGCTATGGCGAAGCGGCAAGGAAAATCTCACGCTATCTGATGAACCTACTCACCACCCGAATCGAACAAAAGAATCGGTAGTTGAGCGATTTTCCTTTCCCGTGAAGATTCCAGATTTCCTCTCCAGAGGATGACATGCTTCGACTGTCTCCGACCAACTGCATCCGCAGCGTCGCAGCGTGTCCAAATGTCAAGTTTGGGCGCGAAATCCGCCTTGCGGCACCGCAGCGCGATTGTTGTCGCGCTCGCATGTCGCAAGCGCTCCATCAGACCGCGGAAGCCAGCGCTAAGCAGTCTTGGATGCGCAGCGGAGCGGGCTCTGCTCCTTGGAAGGTAGTCCCCGGGACCGGCGAAATACCGCGTTTCCGACATCTTTAACGAAGCGCACCGCTGAATCCAAAAAAAACTTATCTGGATTTTTGTTAAGGTATTTTTTCCACAGACCAGAAAGCGAGATGAAGCGTCGATCGCTTACTGGCTTTAAGTGAGTGCTATAACCAAAATAGGAACGAAGCTCAGTCTCTAACCTTATTCTTAGCCCAGCCATGGTTGTTGCCAGCTCCACAGGATCCATGGCTTGAAATTCAGCCAGAGCATCATCAGAATCACTATCATACCGTTGCTTCGCGTCAGGGCGATTCTCAAAAATCTTCTCCTCTGCATCTAAAGCCGCCTTTTGTCCTGGAATATGCAAGCTAACACTGTTGTTGTTTTTAATATTCACAGCGGTAGCTAAAAGTGCATGTTGCTGATTGAGTTGGTTCCTCATATCAAGCCTGAAGTCAGCAACTTCTTTCTTCACCTCATTAACTTTTGCTTTGAATGAGAATACCCTGGACAAACTGAATTCCTGCGCAAACGGAAGTAAAAATAGCGCCAAGGAAACAACTAAAGATATTCCAGCAGATCCAGCCCAGTCTGGTGGAAACCCATAATGGAAATTGGCTAACCAGAAAAAATACGCGGACCCTATCCAGCAAACTGCTCTTAAGAAAAATTGCATATAACCTTCCACCTCTCTCAGCGTCTTAAAAGCACACTTCAAGGAAAGTTTCAAGTTTCTCTTCCTGCGTATTGCCGACGTTGGCACAAGCCGTAGCATCAACAGACGCCTGCTCGGCACGCCAAGCACCTACTTTCGGAAATCTGACCATGGGATTTTGAACCTGCAGCAGTGCCGTCGCTGCGACTGACACAAATGTCGTGAAAGGGCTGGAACTTGTCCGCCGCAACGCCAGCATCTGAGGCAGGGGCGAATGCCAAGCTTGAGCTCGCGCACTAAATCGCTCCGCGATAGGGGCGCTTGTTCCTTGTATAGCGCTGATCTGGGACTTTGTTTCGCGATTTGTGATGTCGGGTGTGTGCTGTTGGCCGAGGTGATTTTGCCTCGACTGCAGAGGACTTCTCAATGAACATTCAGCACGCCACATCAATGACGCCACTCCGTGCCCGTATGATCGCGGATATGTCAGGGCGCAATCTTGGCCCTGCATCACAGACCAGTCACCTGCGCGCCTGCAAGCGTTTTGCGGCTTGGCTCGGGCG
>JAIVHI010000003.1 GCA_020201155.1 Loktanella sp.
TGGCTCGAAAAGCTATTTCGACACCAACATCACCGATCACCCGCATTTCTACTGGGAAGAAGACGCGCGCATCGTCGATGCACCAGCCCAAGAGCTTGAAATCAAGCGTCTGCCGGATGTGCCCGAAGGGGCGGAAATCGCCAGTATCGATGTGGTGATCCGCCTGCGTCGGACCTGAAGCAGACGCAGGCTGGGCGCATGGCCGGGCTATCGGGCCTTGATGATCGCAGGTCCCTTCCCGGTGCTGCGGCTCAGAACCATTGTCCCGGCTCCATCAGTCCAAGATCAAGCAACTGCTGGGAATGCCACTGGAACGGCGCGGAATTGCGCCAGCAGAATGTATCGATCCGGTAGCCGCTGCCGGGATTGCGTTTGAGCGCCTTGGCCGTTCGAAACGAACAGACGGTCGCGGTCAGGCTGTGATGCCAGGGGCAGGCGTAGGTGTTGTATTCCGGGTCGCTGAATGTGTGGTCCGGTCGCAGTGTCAGACCCTTCTTGGCGCGAAAGATCGAAATGCGGTCAATCCGGCGTCGCGTCCAGGGGATGTGCTCTTCGTAGCGCCAGCGCAGACCTCCGAAGAAATCCAGTTGCCGTTCCGCGTAGTTGTTGTCGCGGTCGACGCGGGCCAGGGCATAGTAGCCCGCCCGATCAAGATGGGCGTCCTCGATCGACACGGCGTCCGGGAAACGGTCCAGATCGGCGGCGTAGAGATCGACGACATAGGTCAGGATGCTGTCGCGCCGTTCCTCAAGCGAAAAGGCGCACATCTCGCCGATGGTGCGGTGTTCGCAAAAGGGAAAGAACAGGTATTCTGTGTTGTAGCAGTAATACATCCAGCGACCTGGCGCCATGTCGATCACCGTGTTGACGACGTCGGTCAGCGCGTTGTCGGCGGTCATGTCGTGGTGAACGCGAAGGATCCGGCCTTGCCCCTCTTTCGCGACCTCGTCCGATATCGAAAGATCGTGGACACCGACCACGACCAGCGTCTTGAACCCCATATCGAGATGGTGGCGCACTGTGCTGTCCACCTCTGCCCGGTCTTCGAGCAGGATGATGCCCACGGGGCCGGGGGCAATTCGGGTGCCGCCGCTTGATTTGAAGTCGGAAAGGCTGTCGAATGTCATGCAACTTGCGCCGGTCTCGTTTCGCGGGCCAAAGTCTTCCATCGTGGCCGCCATTGCAAGCCTTCCCAGCGGCGCGTAGAGAGACCGACGATTGTTTCCGAACCCGAGGCTGATCCGATGTCCGCGCCGAAAAAGCTGTATATCAAGACCTACGGTTGCCAGATGAACGTCTACGACAGCGAACGCATGGTCGAGGCGCTGGGCGGGCAGGGCTACGTCGAGACGCAGTCGCCCGATGACGCCGACATGATCCTGCTGAACACCTGCCACATCCGCGAGAAGGCTGCCGAAAAGGTGTATTCCGAACTGGGGCGCTACAAGGGGCTCAAGGCGGACAATCCCGACCTCAAGATCGGGGTCGCGGGCTGCGTGGCGCAGGCCGAAGGCGCAGAGATCATGCGGCGTCAGCCGTTGGTCGATCTTGTTGTCGGCCCGCAAAGCTATCACCGGCTGCCTGCGATGGAACAAACGGTGCGCAGCGGCGCCAAGGCGCTCGACACCGATTTTCCCGAAGACGACAAGTTCGACACCTTGACCACGCGGTCCAAGGCCAAGCGCGGCCCCACCGCTTTTCTGACCGTGCAGGAAGGGTGCGACAAGTTCTGCGCCTTTTGTGTCGTGCCCTACACGCGCGGGGCCGAAGTCAGCCGCCCCGCTGACAGGGTCCTGCGCGAAGCGCGCGAGCTGGTCGACGCGGGCGTGGCCGAGATCACGCTGCTGGGGCAGAACGTCAACGCCTATCACGGGCACGATGGCGGACTGGCGGGTCTGATCCGGGATCTGGCCGGGATCGACGGGTTGGAGCGTATCCGTTTTACCACGAGCCACCCCAACGACATGGACGACGCGCTGATTGCGGCGCATGGGGACTGCGAAAAGTTGATGCCCTATCTGCACCTCCCCGTGCAGTCGGGGTCAGACCGTATTCTCAAGGCGATGAACCGCAAGCACACCGCCGAAAGCTATCTGCGGCTGATCGAGCGCATCCGCGCGGCACGGCCCGACATTTTGCTGTCGGGCGATTTCATCGTCGGCTTCCCCGGCGAAACCGAGGCGGATTTCGACGACACCATGGCCCTGATCGAAGCGGTCGAATACGGGCAGGCCTACAGCTTCAAGTATTCGACGCGGCCGGGCACGCCAGCGGCCGAAAAGCCGCAACTGCCCGAGGACGTGGTGACCGACCGGCTGCACCGGCTTCAGGCATTGCTGGGGACACAGCAACAGGCTGTGCAAGCGCGGATGGTCGGACAAGAGGTTGGTGTCCTGTTCGAAAAGCCGGGGCGCGAGGCAGGCCAGATGATCGGAAAATCGGATCATCTGCATGCCGTCTATGCCGCAGCACCGGCCGGGGTTCTGGGGCAGGTCCGCAGGGTGAGAATCACCCGGTCCAGTCCGAATTCACTGGCCGGTGAACTTATCAATTAAAGCAAATGCGGGCCGAACCGGTTTTCCGCGAGGCTCTGTTTGACCCCAACTGACACGTCAATCGGCACCCTGTTGTCCGACTGTTTCCATAGTCAGCACAATATCTTGTCTTTTATGCTTCCAAAACATGGCAGGGCTGGTAGGTTTAACCACATATTATTGTGATGTCTGCCGGCCGATCCCCGCTCGGTCCGGACCCAAGTAGAGGAGATTTGCAGTGGCGATCTTTAAGCTCCAAAAAACAAAGGCTGCGCTGGCCATGATTGTCGCGCTGACGGTGGCCGCCGGGTCCGTTCAGGCGCAGCAGACCAGAACCATCCAGGGCGAGGAATATACCCCGACCATCTGGATCGACCCCGACGGTTGCGAACATTGGGTGATGGACGACGGTGCCGAAGGCTACATGTCGCCGCACCGCACCCGTGACGGTCGTCCGGTCTGCCATAGGTCCGATATCTGCGGCGTGATCCCGTCGGATACGTTGTTCGCGACGGACAAATCCTACATCAGCCCCGCGGCCCAGCAGCAGTTGCAGGAATTCTTCCGCTCTGCCAATGCCTTTGGCTTCCTGATCTACGGCCACACCGACGTCCGCGCGTCCGACGAATACAACATGGGCCTGTCGATGCGCCGGGCCAACGCCGTCGCCCGCGTGGCACAAGACGCCGGCGTCCGCGTCGTCGACGTCAAGGGCTACGGCGAGCGCTGGCCGCGTGCCGAGGGCAATAGCGCCGAGGCCCTGCAGCAAAATCGTCGCGTCGAAATCTATTGCCTTCGCTGAGGAGCAGACACATGACTTTTATTAAAACGGCTGCCCTACTTGGCCTCGCAATTTCCGTAAGTGGATGCGTCGGCGGAAATCGCACCGGCGAACAACGCTGGGTCGACTCCGGCATCGACTCCAAGTCGCTCTCGCAGCTTGTCGCGGGCATCTGGGTCGATCCGAACGGCTGCGATCACTGGATCATCGACGATGGTCTGGAGGGATATCTTTCCGAACGGATGCAGCCGGACGGTCGCCCCGTATGTTCCGGCGTCGCGCCGCCGAATACCGCGGTCGGCCCGTTCCGTGCCGGCACGAATATTCCCGATCCGCTTTGATCGTGAATACCGATTAGGCTCTATAAGGTCGCAGCTTTCCGCTGCGGCCTTTTTTGTATCAATCGTGTGAATGGGTGGTTCCGTCCTTGCGCCTTGCCCGGCGGCAGGCCAACATCGGGTAAAACAATCAGACCGTGGAGAAATGATTGGCCATCAGCACAGCGACCCCGCATTCGGACGTGACCGAAACCCTATTGGAGTTTCCCGACAACTTCCTGCTGATCGATCTGTGCGGTGAATACGACGCCAACCTGACCGCGCTGGAATCGGCGCTGGGCGTTCAGATCCTGCGGCGGGGCAACCACCTTGTCATCATGGGCGAGCCGATGGCGCGTCTGCGGACCCAGGAAATCCTGCAGGCGCTCTATCAGCGGCTGGAAGCTGGAAAAACCGTCGAACCAGGAGATATCGACCGCGAGTTGCGGATGGATCCGGTGGAAAACGAGCCCGGCGCGCAAAAGGAATTGTTCAAGGGCGACCCCGGTGCCGCCCGAGTCGAGATCAAGACACGCAAGAAACTGGTCGAACCCCGAACCGAGGCGCAGAAGGCCTATGTCCGGTCGTTGTTCGACAACGAACTGGCCTTCGGGATCGGGCCTGCCGGGACGGGCAAGACCTATCTGGCCGTCGCCGTGGGTGTGAACATGTTCATCAACGGTCAGGTTGACCGGATCATCCTGTCGCGCCCCGCCGTCGAGGCAGGCGAAAAACTGGGCTATCTGCCCGGTGACATGAAGGACAAGGTCGATCCCTACATGCAGCCGCTTTACGACGCGCTGAACGACTTTCTGCCCGGCAAGCAAACCGCCAAGCTGATCGAGGAAAAGCGGATCGAGATCGCGCCTCTGGCCTTCATGCGCGGGCGCACGCTGTCGAATGCCTTTGTCGTGCTGGACGAGGCGCAGAATGCCACGTCGATGCAGATGAAGATGTTCCTGACCCGCTTGGGCGAAGGGTCGCGCATGGTCATCACCGGCGACCGCACGCAGATCGACCTGCCGCGCGGCGTGTCATCCGGCCTTTGGGATGCGGAACGCCTGCTCAAAAGCATCTCCAAGATCAGCTTCAACTACTTCACATCCAAGGACGTCGTGCGTCACCCGCTTGTGGCGGCGATCATCGAAGCCTACGAAAAGGAAGAAGCGAAGGGGTGAGGCCGCCGCGCGATGCCAGTTGAGATCGTATGCGAAGATGGGCGCTGGTCCGATCTGGACGGGCTTGCCACGCGGGCCTGTGATGCGACGCTGAGCGAGCTTGGGCTGGATCCTTTTGTCTGGGAGGTGTCTTTGCTGGCCTGCGACGATGCCCGCATCGCGACCCTCAATGCGGATTTCCGCGGCAAGCCGCAGCCCACCAACGTCCTGTCATGGCCGTCAGAGGAACGTGGCGCGCAGATGGCCGGAGAGGCGCCTTTCCCACCCGACCCGACCGATCCAGAGCTGGGCGACATCGCCATCGCCTTTGAGACCTGTGCCCGCGAAGCCGCCGAGTTGGGCAAAAGCCTGCCGGATCACGCGACACATCTGATTGTGCATGGTGTTCTGCATCTTCTTGGGTATGACCACGAACGGGATGCAGATGCGCTTTTGATGGAAGGCCTCGAGTCGCAGATACTTGGCAATCTGGGGTTGGATGATCCATATAAGGATAGCGGCAATTCGCCGTGACAAACGGACGGGACGATGGGCGAGACAGACGACGGATCTTCTAACGCAGCGCACAGCGCGCAGGATGACCAGACAGAAGAAGCACGCGGATTTTTCGCGCGATTGATGGATGCCCTGTCACCGGGCGCCGAGGATGACCCCGATCCCGAGATCGCGAACGCCCTTGCCTCTACATCACCCCCCTTGTTGGGCATGCTGAACCTGCGCCGGATGCGGGTCGAGGACGTGATGATTCCCAAGGCCGAGATCGTGGCGGTGGCCGATACGCTCGACCGTGACGAACTGGTCGAGATTTTCCGATCAAGCGGATTGACGCGTCTGCCGGTCTACAGCGGCACTTTGGATACGCCGATCGGGTTCGTGAACCTCAAGGATTTCGCGTTGCGGTTCGGGTTCAATGGGCAGACGCCGGACTTCGACCTGCAGGCGCTTGTCCGTCCGCTGATCTTCGTGCCGCCCTCGATGCCCTTGGGCATCCTGCTGCAAAAGATGCAGACCGGCCGGACACATATGGCGCTGGTCGTCGATGAATATGGCGGGACCGACGGTCTGGTGACCATCGAGGACCTGCTGGAGCAGGTCGTGGGCACCATCGAGGACGAGCACGATACCGATGAGGAACAATCCTGGGTCAAAGAGGCCGACGGGTCGTTTCTGGCCTTGGCCAAGACGGACCTTGAAGAATTCGAAGCCGAAATCGGCATCGACCTGACCGCGCACGAGGAAATCGACGAAGAAGAGGTCGATACACTCGGTGGTCTGGTCTTCATGCTGATCGGGCGTGTGCCGGTGCGGGGCGAGGTGATACCGCACCCCGATGGACCGGAGTTCGAGATTCTCGATGCCGACCCGCGTCGCATCAAGCGCATGCGCGTTCGCCTGGGCCAAGCCGACGGTGAATGATCCGGCAACGGGCGGCATGACCGATCCTTTCGCCGCCCGCCCTTGGGCAAGACGCCTTTGCCTTGTTGGTCTGGGTCTTGCGCTTTCCCTTGGGCAAGCGCCGACCCATCTGTGGTGGGTCGCCCTGCCGGTCTTGGCGATCTGGTTGTTCCTCAGCCGTTTCGCAGTAACTGGCAAAGCGGCCTTCGGTGCGGGATTCTGGTTCGGGATCGGTTATTTCGCCCTGTCGCTGCGCTGGATCGTGTCGCCTTTCATGGTGGACCCCGCGCGTGATGGCTGGATGGCCCCCTTCGCCATCGTCTTGTTGTCCGCCGGGCTTGCCCTGCTGTGGGGGCTGGCCGGCCTGCTGGCTTTCAGGCTTGGCAGAGGGGGCGCATTGGCCTTTGCCGTGTGGCTGGCCGCAGCCGAGGTCTTGCGGTCGCTGGTGCTGACAGGATTCCCGTGGGCACTGATCGGACACATCTGGATCGATACGCCGCTTGCACAATTGGCCGCGTGGACCGGGCCGCATGGTCTTACCGTGGTAGCGGTCTGTCTGGCGTGGTGCCTGATGGTCGGCTTCACAACCTCGCGCTGGGCGCTTGCCGGGCCTGTCGTGGCAGGCGCGGCGGCGTTCTGGCTTGCACCGGGGGCGCCGCTGGCACCAGCCGCCGACGCGCCAACCATCCGTCTGGTGCAGCCCAACGCGCCGCAGGACGAAAAGTGGGACGTGGCGATGCGCGACGTCTTCTTCAACCGGATGCTCGACTACAGCGCTGCAGCCCCACGGCCCGACCTGATCGTCTGGCCCGAAACGGCGGTGCAGGATCTGCTGGAATGGGCTGACACTTCGCTGCAAGCCATGAGTGCCGCGGCGCAGGGTGTGCCGCTGGTTACGGGGATCAACCGGCGGTCCGATCTGCGCTATTTCAACGCCTTGGTCGTGCTGGGGCAGGGCGGTGCCGTCGATGCGATCTACGACAAGGCCCATCTGGTTCCCTTTGGCGAGTATTTCCCCGGCGGTGAACTGGCCGCACGCTGGGGTCTGCACGGGTTCGCGGCGTCCGAGGGGCAGTCGTTTTCGACCGGTGGCGACCAGCCCTTGCTTGACCTGCCGGGCATCGGAGCCGCGCGCGCCCTGATCTGCTACGAAGGCATCTTCGCCGAGGAGATCGCGATCGGTGATCGCCCCCGGCTTTTGCTGCTGATCACGAATGATGCGTGGTTCGGTCGCGGGGCCGGTCCCGCGCAGCATCTGGCGCAAGCGCGTCTGCGGGCCATCGAACAGGGTCTGCCGATGGTGCGGGTCGCCAATACCGGCATTTCCGCGATGATCGACGCCCGTGGGCGGCTGACCGGGGTCATTCCGCTGGGTCAGGCCGACTACCTTGATGCCGCCTTGCCGCCTGCGCTGGACGAAACGGCCTATGTCCGCTTCGGTGACCTGCCCGTTTTGCTGACACTGGCGCTGGCCTTGCTGGGCCTTGTCATCCCCCGTCGCGCCGCATAGGGAGTGTCTCGGTCCTGTCACAACGGCTTCCTGACGTGACGGGTTAATTTCCATCGGAGCACTTCCCCATGACCCGCAGCAACTACATCTTCACGTCGGAGTCCGTCTCCGAAGGTCACCCTGACAAGGTCTGTGACCGGATTTCGGATTCCATCCTCGACGCCTTCATCGCCGAGGAGCCGGAAGCGCGTGTCGCTTGCGAAACCTTCGCCACCACCAACCGTGTCGTCATCGGCGGCGAGGTCGGACTGAGCGACAAGACCAAGCTGGCCGACTACATGGGTCGCGTCGAGGGTATCGCACGCGACTGCATCAAGGACATCGGCTACGAGCAGGAAAAGTTCCACCACGCGACCTGCGAGATCACGAACCTGCTGCACGAGCAGTCCGCCCATATCGCGCAGGGCGTGAACGCGGACGAGGCCAAAAAGAAGGCCGAGGGTGCGGGCGATCAGGGCATCATGTTTGGCTTCGCGACGAATGAGACCGAAATGCTGATGCCGGCCCCGATCCTTTACGCCCACGCCATTCTCAAGCGGCTGGCCGAGGTGCGCAAGAACGGCACCGAACCGGCGCTGGGTCCGGACGCGAAAAGCCAGCTTTCCGTGCGCTACGAGGGAGGCAAACCCGTGGGTGTATCGTCACTTGTGCTGTCGACCCAGCATTTCGACCCCGATCTGACCAGCGTCGACATCCGTGCCATCGTCGAACCCTATATCACCGAAGTGCTGCCCGAGGGGTGGTTGACCGCCGATACCGTCTGGCATGTGAACCCCACCGGCAAGTTCGTGATCGGCGGACCCGATGGGGATGCGGGCCTGACGGGGCGCAAGATCATCGTGGATACCTACGGCGGGGCCGCGCCCCACGGGGGCGGCGCGTTTTCGGGCAAGGACCCGACCAAGGTGGACAGGTCCGCGGCCTATGTCGCGCGCTATCTGGCCAAGAACGTCGTGGCCGCAGGCATGGCGGACCGCTGCACGATCCAGCTGTCCTATGCCATCGGCGTGGCTGAGCCGCTTTCGATCTATGCCGACACCCATGGCACGGGCGAGATCGAGCCTTCGGCCATCGAACTGGCGATCCGCAAGACGATGGACCTGACGCCGCGCGGAATTCGCGAGCATCTGCAATTGAACAAGCCGATCTTCGCGCGCACCGCCGCCTACGGGCACTTTGGCCGCGCGCCCGAGGCCGACGGTGGTTTTTCGTGGGAAAAGACCGATCTGGTCGATGCGCTGAAGGCGGCCGTCTGAACCCTCTCGAAGCGTTCACGGGAATATGAGGGCGGGGCAGCATGGCTGGACCCGCCCTTTGGCTTTCATGGGGACAGGTTTGCGCTACGTCACCTTTCATCCAACAACAGGAGAGACAGAGATGACCCGTACGATTTCCCTGATCGCGCTGACAGCGCTTCTGCCAGCCACAGCCGCAATGGCCGAGATCGAGGCCGGATATCACCAATACGACGTGGGCGGCACGACCTTCGAAGGTTACGTGGCCCACAACAGCAATCTCGAAGAGTCCAAGGGAACCGTTCTGATCGTCCACGACTGGGACGGCATGACAGATTATGAAGAACGCCGCGCCGACATGCTGGCCGCGCAGGGCTACACCGCCTTTGCAATCGACGTCTACGGTGCTGATGCAGATCCGCAGGGCATGGAGGACTATCAGGAATTATCCGGCGCGCTTTATGCCGACCGGGAGCTGTTTCAGGAGCGCCTGATGGGGTCGATCGCCGAAGCTGCCAACATCCCCGGCGCAACCGACGCCATGGTGATCCAGGGGTATTGTTTCGGTGGGGCCGCCGTCTTGGAAGCCGCCCGTGCCGGGGCCGATCTGGACGGCTTTGTCAGCTTTCACGGCGGGCTCGACACGCCCGAGGGGCAGGATTATTCCGCCACCACCGCGCCTGTGATGCTGTTTCACGGATCTGCCGATCCGGTGTCGGGGATGGACGCGCTCGCCAGCGTGCTGGACCAGTTGCAGGAGGCCGGTGTCGAACATGGGGCCGAGATTTTCGGCGGCGCACGCCATTCCTTCACGGTCTACGGCAGCGGCGACTATGATCTCGAGGCGGATACCGCATCATGGAACAGCCTGCTGGCCTTCCTCGACGAGACGTTCTGAGGCTTGCGGGGCGCGGGGCAGGACGCTAAGCCCCGCGCCATGACAGACCAGCACCCATCGGGCGCCCCGTGGCGCAACTTTTATGGCCGCATCAAGGGCAAGACGCTCAAACCCGCGCAAGAGCGTGATCTTGACGATCTACTGCCGGAGGTGCGGCTGGCGGACGTCGGCTGGGACGAGAACCCCGACCGGGTGCCACTTGATCTGACCACCGTTTTCGGGGAACGGCCCGTGTGGCTAGAGATCGGTTTCGGGGGCGGTGAGCATCTGGTGCATCAGGCGCAGGCCAATGCGGACACAGGGTTCATCGGGTGCGAGCCCTATGTGAACGGCGTCGCCATGTGTCTGGGCAAGCTGCGCCGCACGGAGGTGAGCAATGTCAGGCTTCACCCCGGTGACGCCCGCGACCTGTTCGATGTTCTTCCCGCCCAGTCGGTGTCGAAGGCGTTCCTGCTTTATCCCGACCCGTGGCCCAAGGCCCGGCACCACCGGCGCCGTTTCGTGACGCCCGAACATCTTGACCCCCTGCATCGCGTGCTGAAACCGGGCGCCGAATTTCGTGTGGCGACCGACATCCCCGACTACGTGCGCCAGACGATGGAAGAGGTTCCGAAGGCCGGGTTCGAGTGGCTGGCCGAAGGTCCCGCGGACTGGCGCGCGCCGTGGGGCGACTGGCTGTCGACACGCTATGAAAAGAAGGCCCTGCGCGAGGGCCGGGTGCCCCATTACATGACGTTTCGCCGGCAGTGAGGGCGGGATGCCTCCGGCGGGGATATTTTTGGCAAGATGATGGGCGGGGCGTGGACCAGGGCCCGGCTCTGCTTTAGCACTGCTGCGATCAATCTAAGGAAATTTCATGTCTGCCCATGGTGATCCCATCCCGATGATGTCCCGCCCCTGCGGCCCCTTGCGCGGCGAGGCGCGTGTGCCCGGCGACAAGTCGATCTCGCACCGGTCTTTGATCCTTGGCGCGCTTTGCGTCGGCGAGACGCGGATCACGGGGCTTCTGGAAGGTCAGGATGTTCTGGATACGGCCAAGGCCATGCGGGCCTTCGGGGCCGAGGTCACGGATCATGGCGATGGCGAATGGTCGGTTCACGGTGTGGGCGTCGGCGGCTTCGCCGAGCCGGACCAGGTGATCGATTGCGGCAATTCCGGCACCGGGGTGCGTCTGATCATGGGGGCGATGGCGACATCGCCCATCGCCGCGACCTTTACGGGCGATGCGTCGCTGAACGGGCGACC
Organism: Loktanella sp.; assembly: GCA_020201155.1. GTDB lineage: Bacteria > Pseudomonadota > Alphaproteobacteria > Rhodobacterales > Rhodobacteraceae > JAIVHI01. Next base: position 11,094 of record JAIVHI010000003.1, read on the forward strand.
GATGGGGCGCGTGACCGATCCGCTGGCTCTGTTCGGGACGCGGGCCGTGGGACGGCAGGGCGGACGGTTGCCGATGACGCTGGTGGGCGCGGCGGACCCGGTTCCGGTGCGCTATGCCACGCCGGTGCCGTCGGCGCAGGTCAAATCCGCCGTGCTGCTGGCGGGACTGAACGCGCCGGGACAGACCGTCGTGATCGAGAGGGAGGCTACCCGCGACCATACAGAGCGGATGCTGGTCGGCTTTGGTGCCGAGGTAACGGTGGAGGAAACCGAGGAAGGTCGGGTCATCACGCTGACAGGTCAGCCGGAACTGCAGCCGCAGGAAATCGTCGTGCCGTGCGATCCGTCGTCGGCGGCCTTTCCGGTCTGCGCCGCGCTGATCGTCGAAGGCTCTGACGTTGTGGTGCCGAATATCGGGTTGAACCCGACGCGGGCGGGGCTGTTCACCACCCTGCGCGACATGGGCGCGGATCTGACCTATGAAAACGAGCGCGAGGAAGGCGGCGAGCCTGTCGCTGACCTGCGGGCACGGTTTTCGCCGGATCTGAAGGGTATCGTGGTGCCGGCAGACCGGGCGGCGTCGATGATCGACGAATACCCCGTGTTGTCGGTGGTCGCGGCCTTTGCCGAGGGCGTGACCGAAATGCCGGGGGTCAAGGAGTTGCGCGTCAAGGAAAGCGACCGGATCGACGCGATGGCCAAGGGGCTGCGCGCGGCGGGTGTGACGGTTGACGAAGGCGAGGACTGGTGGAGCGTCACGGGTCTGGGGCACGGACGTGTTCCGGGCGGGGTGACCGTCGAAAGCCGGTTGGATCACCGCATCGCGATGGCCTTCATGGTTCTGGGCATGGCGAGCGGCAAGCCGATGAGCGTGGATGACGGATCGCCCATCGCCACGTCCTTTCCCATCTTCGAGCCGCTGATGACCAGTCTGGGCGCGGATATCGTGAAGGTGAAGCCATGAGCTTCACCGTGGCGATCGACGGGCCCGCGGCGGCAGGCAAGGGCACGGTCAGCAAGGCCGTCGCGGCGCATTTCGGTTTCGCGCATCTCGACACGGGGCTGCTGTATCGGGCCGTGGGGCGCAAGGTGCTGCAGGGGGTGGATGCGATCACGGCGGCCAAGACCTTGATGGCCGAAGAGTTGCAAGCGCCCGATCTGCGCACGCAGGCGGTGGCCGAAGCGGCGAGCAAGGTGGCGGTGATCCCGCAGGTGCGCGCTGCCTTGGTCGCCTTTCAACGCGACTTTGCGCGGCGCGAGGGGGGCGCCGTTCTGGACGGGCGCGATATCGGTACCGTGATTTGCCCCGAAGCCGAAGTGAAACTTTTCGTCACCGCAAGCGCGGAGTGCCGGGCGGAACGGCGGTTTGCGGAACTCAAGCAGAGCGATCCCGAACTTTCGCTTGCAACGGTGCTGTCCGACGTAAGGGCCCGCGATGCGCGCGACAGCGAGCGGTCAGAGGCGCCGTTGAAGCCGGCCGGAGACGCGGTGATGATCGACACCACGACGTTGACGATCGAAGAGGCGGTGGCGCAGGCGACGGCGGTGATCGCCGCGAAGCGGCCTGGCTGACAGTCGACCGGAAGAGCTGCCGAACTACTTTTGTTGGGGTGGCACGGTGCGCCCGGCAAGACAGGTGGTTTCCATGCGTATTCTGATCGGACTTCTCACATTTCTGGGCCTGACCTCTCAGGCTGTCGCGGCAGAGGGCGGTGTTTTTCAAAGCGTCGACGGTGGCATTTTGTCGCTTGACGACTGGGCCGGACAACCGGTGCTGGTGGTGAACACCGCGTCGCTTTGTGCCTTCAGCGATCAATACACGTCGCTACAAAGCGTTTATGACACCTACCGCGACGAAGGGCTGGTCGTGCTGGCCGTGCTGTCGGACGACTTCAACCAAGAGCTCGACACCGCCGCCGAAGCCAAGGATTACTGCGAACTCACCTACGGTATCGATATGCCGATGACCGATATCACGCCGGTGCGGGGTGATAGGGCGCATCCATTCTATCAATGGGTCGCAGAAACGGACGGCTTCGTGCCGAGCTGGAACTTCAACAAGATCCTGCTGGATCGCAGTGGTGACGTCGCGGGCACGTGGGGCGCCCCCGTCAGGCCCGACGCGAATGCCATTGTCCGCGCGGTCGAGACGGCCCTCGCGGACGCCGCAAGCTGACAGGCGGTGCGGCTGGGCACATGGGCTGTGCAAGCGGGGTCCTTTCGGCGGCCGACAGACCGCTTATGTGGCGCGATATCCTTGCCTCCGTCGGGCGAGACCTGAAAGGACCATCCCCATGTTGATCGACCATCTGAACTGGCGCTATGCCACCAAGAAGATGAACCCCGAAAAATCCGTGCCCGAAGACAAGATCGCGGCCATCCTCGATGCGCTTCGGCTGGCGCCGACCTCGAGCGGGTTGCAGCCCTTCGAAATAATGATCGTCACCGATCCTGCCATCCGGGCGGAGTTGAAGGACGCATCCTACGGTCAGGCCCAACTGGTCGACGCGAGCCATGTTCTCGTCTTTGCGGCGTGGGACGACTACACCGCCGAGCGGATCGACATGGTGCGCGATGAAACCGGTGCGGGCCGCGGCGGCGTCACGGACCAGATCAAGGCTTACTACGAGAACCTCAAATCGAACTACGTCGGTCGTGGCGCGGATGTGAACTTCGAGCATGCGGCACGGCAGGCCTATATCGCGCTGGGCGTGGCGCTGGCCGCGGCCGCCGAACAGCGGGTCGATGCGACGCCGATGGAGGGCTTTGACCCCAAGGCATACGACGCGATTCTGGGGTTGCGCGAAAAGGGCCTGAACTCCGTTGTGGTCCTGCCGCTGGGCTACCGCGCCGACGCGGGCGACTGGCTGGCCGATCAGCCCAAGGTCCGCCGCGATCCCGCGATCCTCTTCTCGCGCGTGGGGTGACCTCTCGGGGCTTGTGAAAAAGCCCTTGCACCGCTATACGGGCACCTGCCGAAGCATCGAGACAGGTGCGGGCATGAGACTCGAGCAGGGTCGGTATTGCACCGGCCCTGTTGTTTTATGACCGAATCGCGCGGCGCGAAAGCCAACTGAAATCCAAAGACCGGCGGAGACAACCGCTCGGCCCGTATAAAAGCTAGATTAGGAACAAGACGCCACATGGCTGATAACATGATGGAGGAATTCGAAGCCCTCCTGAACGAAAGCTTCGAAATCGACACCCCGAGCGAAGGCTCGGTCGTCAAAGGCAAGGTCATCGCTGTGGAAGCGGGCCAGGCCATCATCGACGTCGGCTACAAGATGGAAGGCCGCGTCGATCTCAAGGAATTTGCAGAACCCGGCGAAGAGGCCAACCTGAGTGTTGGCGATGTCGTCGAAGTGTTCCTGCGTCAGGTCGAGAACGCCCGTGGCGAAGCCGTCATTTCCCGTGAAATGGCCCGTCGCGAAGAAGCTTGGGACCGTCTCGAAAAAGCCTATGCCGCGGAAGAGCGTGTCGATGGTGCGATCTTCGGACGTGTGAAGGGTGGCTTCACCGTCGATCTCGGCGGTGCCGTGGCCTTCTTGCCCGGCTCTCAGGTCGATGTGCGCCCCGTGCGCGATGCCGGCCCGCTGATGGGTCTCAAGCAGCCGTTCCAGATCCTCAAGATGGACCGTCGCCGTGGCAACATCGTCGTGTCGCGTCGCGCAATCCTTGAAGAATCCCGTGCCGAGCAGCGTGCCGAAGTCATCGGCAACCTGACCGAAGGCCAGGAAGTCGACGGTGTGGTCAAGAACATCACCGAATACGGTGCTTTCGTCGATCTCGGCGGCGTAGACGGCCTGCTGCACGTGACCGACATGGCGTGGCGTCGTGTGAACCACCCGTCCGAGATCCTCTCGATCGGCGAGACGATCAAGGTGCAGGTCATCAAGATCAACAAGGAAACCCACCGCATCAGCCTTGGCATGAAGCAGCTGCAGGACGATCCGTGGGATGCCGTGGAAACCAAGTACACGCTCGACAGCGTGCACACGGGCCGCGTGACGAACATCACCGACTACGGTGCATTCGTGGAACTGGAGCCGGGCGTTGAAGGTCTGGTTCACGTCTCCGAGATGTCCTGGACCAAGAAGAACGTGCACCCCGGCAAGATCGTCTCGACCTCTCAGGAAGTCGAAGTGATGGTGCTGGAAATCGACAGTGCCAAGCGCCGCGTGTCCCTGGGGCTCAAGCAGACCCAGCGCAACCCGTGGGAAGTCTTCGCTGAAACGCACCCCGAGGGCACCGAAGTCGAGGGCGAGGTCAAGAACATCACCGAATTCGGTCTGTTCATCGGTCTCGAAGGCGACATCGACGGCATGGTTCACCTGTCCGACCTGACATGGGAAGGCCGTGGCGAAGACGTGATCGGCGATTTCCGCAAGGGCGACATGGTGAAAGCCAAGGTCTCTGAAGTCGACGTCGAGAAAGAGCGTATCTCGCTTTCGATCAAGGCGCTGGACGGCGACCCCTATGCGGAAGCCATCGGTGGCGTGAAGCGCGGTTCGATCATCACCGTCGAGGTGACCAAGATCGAAGACGGCGGCATCGAGGTCGACTACGAAGGCATGAAGTCCTTTATCCGTCGTTCCGATCTGTCGCGCGACCGGGCCGAGCAGCGCCCCGAGCGTTTCGGTGTCGGTGACAAGGTCGACGTGCGCGTGACCAATGTCGACAGCAAGTCCCGCAAGCTGGGCCTGTCGATCAAGGCGCGCGAGATCGCGGAAGAGAAAGAGGCCGTCGAACAGTACGGCTCCTCGGACTCGGGCGCGTCGCTGGGCGATATCCTTGGTGCGGCGCTCAAGGGCGACGAATAGGGATCATCCCGCACTCTGAAGTTTGGCCCCGCCGGTGACGACACCGGCGGGGCTTTTTCTTTGCAGAAAGACCGAATCGGGCATCCGAACGAGAGCTTGAAATTGTCGCTGCACGCGAAAGTTGTTCACGCTGAGGTTGCCAACATCATGAAACCACGATCAGAAACAAGCTTTAGATGAAAATTCAGCCTGCACACGCTATTTCACCAGCGCGTGATTGGGCCTATAGTGATTGCGATGTCCGTCACGACCGGTTGGGGGTTCCTAGATGATACGATCCGAGTTGATCCAGAAGATCGCGGATGAAAATCCTCACCTGACCCAGCGCGAGGTCGAACGGATCGTGAATACCGTATTCGAAGAAATCGTGACCGCGCTGTCGGCCGGCAATCGGGTCGAGTTGCGGGGCTTCGGTGCTTTCTCGGTCAAGAAGCGGGATGGGCGCACGGGTCGCAACCCGCGCACGGGTGAAACGGTTGAAGTCGAAGAGAAACACGTGCCATTCTTCAAGACAGGTAAACTGCTGCGCGACCGGCTGAACGGCGACAGCTAGAGAGGGCACCATGAAAACCATCGTTTATGCCTTTTGGGTTGTTGTCGGGCTTTGCCTGATCTTGGTCGGGCTTGCCAATCCGGGCATCGTGACCGTCCGCGCCATGCCTGAATTCCTTGCAGGGCTGATGAATATCTCGCCCGATATCAACGTGCCTTTGTTCATGGTGATCTTTCTTAGCGTGGGCACGGGTCTTTTGATCGGTTTCCTCTGGGAATGGGTTCGCGAGCACCGCATCCGCGCCGAAAGCCGCGCCCGCGCGAAAGAGGTGAAGGCCCTGCGCCGCGAGGTCGCCACGCTTCGCGCCGAGAAGGCGCGCGATGACGGTGACGAAGTGCTGGCTTTGCTCGACGCACCGGCCCGCTGATCCGTGCCTGACGTCGCGGTCAAGATTTGCGGTGTCACCACCGCAGAGGACATCATGGCCTGCGCAAAGGCGGGCGCACGCTACATCGGCTTCAATTTCTTCCCAAAGTCACCGCGGTATATGCCGCCCGCGCAAGCTGCCGCGGTTGCGGCGGATGTCCCGATGGGCATGGCAAAGGTCGGCTTGGTCGTAAACGCGACGGATGCAGAGCTTGACCACCTGACGCAGATCGTCCCCATCGATATGTTGCAGCTTCATGGGGCCGAGACCCCCGAACGGGTGATGCAGATCAAGGCCCGCTATGGCCTGCCGATCATGAAGGTCGTGGGCATCGCAGGTGCAGATGATCTTGCCAAGATCGATCTCTACTCCGGCGTCGCAGACCAGATCCTGATCGACGCGAAAGCCCCCAAGGACGCGATCCTGCCCGGCGGCAATGGACTGAGCTTTGATTGGAGGCTGCTGGACGGTCGCCGGTGGCCGCTTCCGTGGATGCTGGCGGGCGGGTTGACGCCCACCAACGTGGGCGAGGCCATTCGGCGGACGGGTGCCACGCAGGTCGATGTGGCATCCGGTGTCGAAGCCGCGCCGGGCGTCAAGACGGCAGAGCTCATCAAGGCATTCTGTGACGCGGCGCGCAGCGATTAGTCGCAGCCCACAATGCCCCACTTTGGACCGTCAGGCGCGACATCACAGCGCAAACGCCCATCTGGGCCATGGGCCGCTTGTGGCGAACCCCGCGACGGGATAGCTAGGCCAAGTTAATCTGGAGGTTCCCATGCCTGACGACCTGCTCAATTCCTTCATGACCGGCCCGGACGAAAACGGGCGCTTTGGAGACTTCGGGGGGCGGTTCGTCTCCGAAACACTGATGCCGCTGATCCTCGAGTTGGAGGCGCAATACGAACACGCCAAGACCGATGACAGTTTCTGGGCCGAGATGCACCATCTGTGGACGCACTACGTCGGCCGCCCCAGCCCGCTTTATTTCGCAGAGCGTCTGACGGACCATCTGGGTGGCGCGCGCGTCTACATGAAGCGGGACGAGCTGAACCACACCGGCGCGCACAAGATCAACAACGTGCTGGGCCAGATCATCCTTGCCCGTCGCATGGGAAAGACCCGCATTATCGCGGAAACAGGTGCTGGTCAGCACGGTGTGGCCACGGCGACGGTCTGTGCCAAGTTCGGCCTGCAGTGCGTCGTCTACATGGGTGCGCATGACGTGGAACGTCAGGCCCCCAACGTGTTCCGCATGAAGCTTTTGGGGGCAGAGGTCATCCCTGTCACGTCGGGGCGCGGGACGCTCAAGGACGCGATGAATGACGCGCTGCGCGACTGGGTGACCAACGTGCGCGATACGTTCTACTGCATCGGCACTGTCGCCGGGCCGCACCCCTATCCCGCGATGGTTCGCGATTTTCAGGCGATCATCGGGCAGGAAACCAAGAAACAGATGATGGAGGCCGAAGGCCGTCTGCCCGACACGATTATCGCCGCGATCGGCGGCGGATCGAATGCCATGGGCCTGTTCTACCCTTTCCTTGATGACAAAGAGGTCGGGATCATCGGCGTCGAAGCCGGCGGCAAGGGCGTGAACATGAAGATGGAGCACTGCGCGTCCCTGACAGGTGGCCGCCCCGGCGTGCTGCACGGCAATCGCACCTATCTGCTGCAGGACGACGACGGACAGATCCTTGAAGGTTTCTCGATCTCTGCCGGTCTGGACTATCCGGGGATCGGCCCCGAGCATGCCTGGCTGCACGACATCGGCCGTGCCGAATACGTGGCGATCACGGACAAGGAGGCGCTTGAGGCCTTTCAGCTGTGCTGCGCGATGGAGGGGATCATTCCGGCGCTGGAACCATCACACGCGCTTGCGCATGTGATGAAGATCGCGCCCGATCTGCCCGCCGATCACATTATCTGCATGAACATGTGCGGTCGGGGGGATAAGGATATCTTTACCGTCGCGAAGCATCTTGGCTTTGACATGCAGGCCTGAACCGCTTGGGCTGACCCGCAGCGATGCGTGTCAGTCTCCCGTGCCAGCCGCTATGGCGTGGTCCTGCAAGACTGAAAGCGGCACGATCTCCAGCGCCTTCTGATGCGTCGATTCAAGCTGAACATCAGGGGCGCATCCTTCGTCGTGTGCCTGCAGGAACCGGCCCGCGCAAAGACACCAACCGTCGCCCGGGTTCAGGCCGGGAAAGCCGAATTCGGGTCGCGGCGTGGACAGATC
>JAIVHI010000059.1 GCA_020201155.1 Loktanella sp.
GACAAAGCCCTACGAGTATGGTCGCCCGTGCGACTGCTCGGGACCTGTCAGGGGGTAAAGTGGTGGGCGACCTAGGAATCGAACCTAGCGTGCGTCTCCGCGAGGGAGTTACAGTCCCTTTTCCGCCCTTTCTCAAATCCCTAGTAAGCACTATAAAACCCTTGTTTTGTTGACTATTATCTTCTAAGTATCCCTTACAAGCGGCAGGCGTTTTCTATTTGTCCTGCTTACTATTTGCTTACTAACCGCGCGAGGGACTCCATGAAACTTACAAAGACCAGTGTCGCGAAGATCGAGCCGCAGGCGGGCAAACAGCTTCTGATATGGGATACCGACCTGCGCGGATTCGGCATCCGCGTGTCGCCTGGAGGGGCAAAAACCTACATCATGCAGCGCCGTATCGGTCGCACGACGCGCCGCGTCACCATAGGCCGGGCCGACGATATCAGCGCCGAGGCGGCACGCAGACGCGCCTTGTCACTGGCCGCGCAGTTTTCGGAGGGCATCGACCCCGTGGCCGAGGAACGCAAGCTGCGCGCCCGCACACGGACGCTCAAGGAGGCTTTCGAGGAATACAAGCGCGCGCCAAAGAAGAAGGGCACCGGCAAGGGCGCGCCTAAGAAGGCCGGAACCCTGCGCGATATCGACAAAGCGATGCTGCGTTTTTCGGATTGGCTCAATAAGCCCGTGTCGGAAATCACCGGGCGCATGGTGAAGGATCGGCACGCCAAGCTGGCCGAGGCATCCGCCGCGCAGGCAAATCTCGCGATGCGCTATCTGCGCGCCGCGCTCAATCATGTGATTGCAGATTGTGACGATGGCGACGAGCCGGTGCTGAAATCAAACCCCGTGGATCGGCTGAACCGGCTGAACCAATGGGCCGAGGTCAAGCGGGCTGACAGATATCTGCCCGAGGATCGTGTCGCGGAATGGATCGGCGCGGTGCAGACCAGTCTCGCGGGCATCCGCTGCGACAATGAAAGCCGGGATGCGCTGCTGTTTATCCTGCTGACCGGCGCGCGGATCGGCGAGGTGCTGGGCAATGCCAAGGATGGCTACATGCCCTTGCGCTGGGCTGACGTGGACCTGAAAAAGAACGTGGTCACATTCCGCCAGACAAAGAACGGCACGGATCACGAATTGCCCCTTTCCTCGCAGCTTGTGGAACTGCTGACCGAGCGCAAGAAGATCGCCGATAAGGAATTCGTTTTCGGAAACCGTCAAGGCGACGTGCCCGCCGATCTGCGCAATGCCCTGCGCCGGATCGAGGCCGAGACGGGCTTGCATATCACCGCACATGATCTGCGCCGCACCTTCGCGACCACGGCGAGCCGCATTGATATCAGCGCCTATAAGCTGAAACGCCTGACGAACCACACAAGCGGCGGTGACGTGACCGCAGGCTATGTGCAGGTCACGACCGACGATCTACGCGACGCGATGCAGAGGATCAGCGACTACCTGCTTTCCCCTGCCCGAACGGGTGACGTGGTGCATCTTTCGGAGGCGCGGGCGTGACCGATCTGAAGGATATGAGAGAACATGTTGGCGCTTACGACGATACAACGCTTCAGGCTTTGGCATGGGGTATAGAGGACGCGCGCCAATATCATTACCTTGACTCAATTTATGCGCCGCGTGGCACTTTCAAGGAGTTGAAGATCGAACTTGACCAGTTGGCAAAATGCCTTTTCAAGATGGCATCGAGCAAAGGCAATCCCGCGCAGCCCATTAAGCGGTTGCAGACGATCTTATGGGGGCCATCTACTATCAGCAAAGATCAATGGCGATGGCTGGATCACTTCTACCTTTCTGAAAATTCGCGTGATGAATTCTACATGCACGCTTTTGAAGTAAACCCCGGTCAAAGTCGGTTTGAAAAGATGGCCGCACAATTGCCCGGATACGATATGCAGGATCGGACGCGACTGGCGGGCCGGATGCTTAGCGCGGTTGACGCAATGCGCACAGAATTGCGTGGTCCGGGACATGGTGGCGCAAAACGTCAAGCGCGACGAAAAATCCCGAAAATCCACATACTAGCACGCCATTTTGAGGAAGCGACCAGCAAGAGGCCAACGTCATCACCTTCAGGGCCTTTCTGGCGATATGTGAGATATGCCACAGGGATCGACGATCCGCGCAGACACATAGAAAATGCGCTGATCTGATTTTTTGTCCTTTATCGCTCAATATTGAAATTCACACATAAGCGAAACTGCCCTCACTAACACCAAATGAGGGCTATCATGTTACACAACACTGCATCCCGCGCCATTACTGCCGGGAATGAAACCACCGCTACCTTGCCCGCGCTGATGAACCAACGCGCCGCCGCTGACTATCTCGGCGTAAGCACGAAATGGCTTGAGCGCGATCGCTGGGTCGGGGCATCGATTCCCTACGTAAAGATAGGTCGCAGCGTCCGTTATCGCGCCGATGATCTGGCCGCATATGTCGAGGCGAATTCCTTTGCCGCGCAAGGCGGTGCGAAATGATGGCCGATGATCTCGATAATTTGCGCGACCGTTACGCAGCATTGTTTACGCGCCACCTATCAGGGCAGGACGAGGAACACGCAGCGGCGATGTGCGCTGGAATGCTGCAAGCCTCTCTAAGCCATGAAGCGCACCGTGCGGGCCGTATGGCGACCGCCGAGCGCCTGCGCGACTTGGCCGATCTGATCGAGCACGAACCGGGCGAGGGCTTTGTTCAATGAATTGCGAACTCCGAGAACCCGAGCCAAGGCATCGGCACCTAAAACGCTATGCAGCGATCAAGGCCTTAGAAGATATTGACCCGCAAGACGCCGCAGTGATTTGCGCCACCTTTTTGGACCAGATCGGCGCAGGCTTTCCGAGGGTGGACTATTGGTCCGACGTGCGCGCCGATGCGGATGAATGGGCTTTTCTTGCCAATGCCGCCGAATTGGAATGCTACATAGCAAGCGCGTTGAAGCGGCTCGAAAATCAGGCCCTTGGCATCAACGCGCGCAAGCGGACGTTTGCGGCGCTTTGGATTGCCTTCACCGATGACGAGCGCCGGGCGTTTCTTGCCCGTGTTGATGCGGATGGCACCTTTCACGGCAAGGGGGCAGCATGACTTATCAGCCTATCCATGACCTTGAAACCACCCCTTCCACAGCGCGCCATAACAACCGCGATGACGTGGACCTTAGCCAGGACGCACTCGCCACTGATCTGGGCATCCGCAGTTGGGACCAGAACGCCCGGCACGTTGCCTCATGGGGGAAGTGGCTATTCTGGACGGGGACAGGCTGGCAGATCGACGACCGGATGGACCACATGACCCGCACGCGCGCCTTCCTTCGCCGTAGGGCCGATGAACTCACAGACTGGGCCGAGCGCAAGGCGGCTGATATCGCTTTGATGGAAGGCGAGGAGAAGGCCGAAAAGTTGCGCCGATGGGCACGCGATCAAGCCAGAACACTTCGCAGTAAAAACAGCGTTGCCGCCGTCGAGAGCCTCGCCAGATCGAACGCGGCAAGCGTTGCCAATGCCGACGCCTTTGACGGAAATCGCCTGCTACTCGGGACGCCCGGCGGCACTGTTGATCTGTGCACCGGAGAATTGAGACAGGCCGAGCGCGAAGACATGATAACAAAGATGACCGCTTGCGCGCCTGCTGCGCCCGGCTCACGCCCGGAAAGATGGCTCGCCTTCCTGCATGAGATATTTGACGGCGACGCCGATCTGATCGCCTTCATGCAGCGCGCGGCGGGCTACGCACTGACCGGGCTGACCACCGAACACAAGCTGCTGTTTCTCTATGGCACGGGCCGCAACGGGAAATCGGTTTTCCTGAACACCCTCACTCATATCTGGCACGACTACGCGCGCCGCGCCGCCTCGGAGACGTTTCTCAACACTCAAGGCGACAAACACGCCACCGGGCTGGCAGGGCTACAGGGGGCGCGGCTGGTAGCGGGCAGTGAATTGCCAGTAGGCAAGACATGGGACGAGTCCGTCATCAAGGATTTGACAGGCGGGGATAGGATGACCGCCCGTTACATGCGCGGTGACTTTTTCGACTTTGACCCGCAGCTCACCCTCATGATCGCCGGGAACAATCAGCCGTCATTCCGTGGTGTAGATGAAGCGATCCGTGCCCGCGTGGTGCTGGTGCCCTTCACGGTCACCATACCGCCTGAGCGACGCGACAAGAGCCTCGGAGACGCGCTGAAAGCCGAGGGGCCGGAAATCCTGCGATGGGCCATAGAGGGCGCGCTGCAATGGCAAGAGCGCGGGCTGGACGTGCCAGAAAAGGTGCAGACGGCATCGACGGAATACATGAATGACGAGGACACACTCGGGCAATTCCTAGCCGACGAAACCACCGCAGACCCGTCAGGCTTCGTGACCACGACAGACCTGCATGATCGCTTCAAATTCTGGTGCGACCGTCAAGGGCTTCATTCATGGACACAGCACTCACTGCGCAAAGAGATGAAAAGCCGAAAATATCAGGACGCGCGCAAAACACATGGCCGAGGCTTCACTGGCCTGAAATTCCGGTGACTATGACGCTTATGACACCTTTGCCCTTATCACCCGTATGGCGAATTTTCAGATATTTTCACTATACGGTAGATAAGGGGCTAACCGTCATAACCGTCATAACCGTCATCTTTGCTAGGGCGAGTTGAAAGCGATATGTTTGGCTCGACATAACGAATGTTTTCGAGCCGCTACCCTCGACATTCTGCAAATTCACGGTGAAATCTCATTGTAGGGGATATAATGTCCCTTGTTTATAGCCTTTAAGTTATTGTTAGAAGGTGACTTTCGAAAGAATTATTGCTACCGTGTAAGCAATTAGTAAGCACATGCAGGTAAAATGTGGTCAAGTTAGCAGAAATTCCAGAGCGGTTTGCAAGCGGATATCTCGACCGCCTCGACGGTCGTACATCGATAGCCGTCAAGATGCGGGGACGCTGGCAGGCGATGACCGATGACCTCGGCGGCGTTGATAGGCTTTCCTATGCCGAGCGCAGCCTCGTTGAGCGCGCCCTATGGTTAGAGCATTGGCTGGCCGTTCAAGAGGAAGCCTTGGCATCGGGGCAGTACGAGACATTCGATGCAGGCAAGTGGACGCAAGCCTGCAATGCTCTCATGGGCATTCTGAAAACACTCGGGATCGAGCGACGCGCGAAGGATGTAACCGATCTGCAAGCCTACATCCGACAGGCCGCGCCATGATCGACATACGCGACGCGATGACCGATCCTAACCTATTCGGCGGCACGTTCGGCGGTGACAGTTTCGCCGCGTGGCGTGCGCTTCTGAGCGGCTTCTATGGCTTGCCCTTGGACAATGACGAGGCCGACACCTTCAAGGCTATCACAGGGCGCACAGAGGCACCCACAGAGGCGCATGACGAACTTTGGCTGGTGGTAGGGCGCAGAGGTGGCAAGTCGCACGTGGCGGGCCTTGTGGCGGCGTATGAAGCCGCGTTCCGGGATCACCGGGACAAATTGGCGGCGGGCGAGGTGGCGACGGTGATGGTCATCGCAGCGGATCGAAAACAGGCGCGGGCAGTCATGCGCTATGTGCGCGGCATGTTCGAGCATCCGATGCTCAAGCCGCTTGTGAAGCGCGAGACCGAAAACGGACTTGAACTAACAAACCGGGCGGAAATCGAGATCACCACGGCCAGTTTCAAGGCGGTGCGCGGCTATACCTTGGCCGCAGTCATCGCGGATGAAATCGCCTTCTGGTTTTCGGACGGCGCAAACCCGGATGCTGAGATCATCGCCGCGCTACGTCCTGCCCTTGCGACGCTTGGCGGCAAACTCATTGCGATATCCAGCCCCTATGCGCGGCGCGGTGTTCTCTGGAATGCTTACAAGCGCCACTACGGCAAGGCGGGGCGGGTTCTGGTGGCACAAGCGCCAAGCCGCACGATGAACCCTGGACTGCCCGAGCGCGTTGTTGATGACGCGATGAAGGATGACGCCGCGCGGGCGTGTGCGGAGTATCTGGCGCAATTTCGCAGCGATATCGAGGCGTTTCTTAGCGTCGAGATCGTGGACAGCGTGACGCGGGAAAGGCCGCTTGAATTGCCCTTTGTTGAGGGCATCACCTACACGGGATTTGTCGATCCATCGGGCGGCGGTGCTGATGAAATGACGCTTGGCATCGGGCATCGTGAAGGCGACACGACGGTTATTGATCTTGTCATGGGCCAGCGTGGCAACCCGGCAAAGATCACGGAAGAATTCTCTGAGGTTTTGAAACGCTACGGCATCTACAAGGTGACGGGTGACAAATACGCGGGCGCGTGGGTTGTCGAGCGTTTCAAGGATCACGGGATCACCTATCAGGCCGAGGCACCGCCACGGTCGGAACTCTATGCAGCGCTGGGCCTTGCCGCGAGGGCGGGCCAGCTTGAACTGCCGCCTTGCGGGATGCTGGGACGGCAATTGGTGGCGCTGGAGCGTCGGACATCGCGCGGGGGGCGGGATTTGATCGATCACCCGCCCG
>JAIVHI010000245.1 GCA_020201155.1 Loktanella sp.
GCGCAACCGGCTTGGCGCACAGGCGATGGTCAACAAGGAAAAGATGACCCGCGTGATCGACAAGCTGTCCAAGCGCATCGGCTTTCGCACCGCCCCCGGCTTCAACGAGAGGGTGATCTTTCGTGAACTTTTCCCGCGCGGGCTGACACTGCTGGACCTGCGCGACATCGGCGTGAAGGGTCTCAACATTTCCAACATCGCCGCGCGGCAGGAATTGCGCGACCTGATCCGCGCGCTGGACCTTCCCGGCGTATCGGTGGATTTCTAGGCGGCTTTCGGGGTCACAGTCATGGTTTGCAGGACGATTTCCTGCAGTTCGCGCTTTTCAAAGCGCTGTGATTGGGCATATGCGGGTGCAAATGACACGATTTCGCAAGGCCTGATCCATGCCCAAAGACCTGCACCCGACACTTACAGTCGCCGCCCTTTCCTCTGACATCTCGGAACGTCTGAAGCGGTCGGTGGGCAAGGACCCCGCCCATGCCACGGACACGGACTGGCGGCTGGCCCTGTCGCTCGCCATTCGGGACAAGGTGGTCGATCCGTGGTTCGAATCGACGCGGCGCACCTATGCGCAACAGGGAAAACGGGTCTATTACCTGTCGCTCGAGTTTCTGATCGGGCGGTTGATCGAGGATGTGACGATCAACCTCGGGCTCGAAGAAACGGCAAAAGCCGCAATGCGTGAACTGGGGCAGGACTACGACGCACTGGTCGTTCAGGAACCCGATGCGGCACTGGGCAACGGCGGTCTGGGCCGACTGGCCGCCTGTTTCATGGACAGCCTGTCGACACTGGGCATCCCCGCGCACGGCTACGGCATCCGCTACGAACACGGCCTGTTCCAGCAGCATTTTCAGGACGGCCAACAGGTCGAGACAGCCGAAGCCTGGCTGTCAGAACGCCACGTCTGGGAGTTCGAGCGGCCCGAGGTCCGCTACGAGATCGGGTTTGGCGGCCATGTCGACTATGACGCCGCACGGGATGCCACCTGGCGCCCCGGCGAGACGGTGATCGCGCAGGCCTATGACACCCCCGTCGTCGGCTGGGAGGCGAAATGGGTGAACACCCTGCGCCTGTGGTCCGCCCGCCCCGTCAAGAACTTCGACCTCGCGGCATTCAACCGCTCGGACTACATCGGCGCGCAGGTGCCGGAAGCCTTGGCGCGCACCCTCTCGCGCGTGCTGTACCCCGACGACACGACCGATGGCGGCAAGGAACTGCGCCTGAAGCAGGAATATTTCTTCACCGCCGCCTCGCTTCACGACATTCTGCGCCGGTTCGAATCCGAAGGCTATGCCATCACATCGCTTGCCGATCACGTGGCGATCCAGCTGAATGACACGCATCCCGCGCTGGCCGGTCCCGAACTTGTCCGCATTCTTGTCGACTTGCACGGCATGGACTTTGGCAAGGCCATGACGCTGGCCCGGAATTGCCTTGGCTACACCAACCACACCCTGCTGCCCGAAGCGCTGGAGCGCTGGTCGGAAGAGATGTTCGCCCGCGTTCTGCCCCGCCACCACGCCATCGTGCACGAAATCCAGAACCGCACGCTGGCGCAGGCCGGTGTGCCGATCGTGGAGCACGGTCAGGTCAAGATGGGTGAACTGGCGTTCATCATGGCGCACAAGGTCAACGGCGTCTCGGCGCTGCACTCGGAACTGGTCAAGGAAACGGTCTTTGCCGATCTGCACAGGGCCTATCCGACGCGGATCATCAACCAGACCAACGGTGTGACGCCGCGCCGCTGGCTTCATGCCGCGAACCCCGCCCTGTCCGAATTGATCACCGACACGATCGGTGACGGCTGGGTCGCGGACCTCGAACGCCTGCGCGGGATCGAGCCCGCGACCAGCGACGCGGGCTTCCGCGACCGCTTTGCCGCCGCCAAGCGTGAAAACAAGCTGGCGCTGTCGGACTGGCTGGTCGCACGCGGACATGCCCCCCTGAACCCCGATGCGATGTTCGACATCCAGATCAAGCGCATCCACGAATACAAGCGCCAGCTTCTGAACATCCTCGAAACCGTGGCCCTGTGGAACGACATGCGCGACGCGCCACAGGCCACATGGACGCCGCGCGTCAAGATCTTCGGCGGCAAGGCCGCGCCCGGCTATCACATGGCCAAGCAGATCATCCGCCTGATCAACGACGTAGCCCGCGTGCTGAACGCCGATCCGGTCACCGGCAAGTGGCTGACGGTGGTGTTTCCCGAAAACTACAACGTGTCGATGGCCGAACGTCTGGTGCCCGCCTGCGACCTGTCCGAACAGATCAGCACGGCAGGAAAAGAGGCATCGGGCACGGGCAACATGAAGCTGTCGCTGAACGGCGCGCTGACCGTCGGCACGCTCGACGGCGCAAACGTCGAGATCCGCGATCACGTGGGCGCCGACAACTTCTACCTCTTCGGCCTGACGGCACCCGAGGTCCGCGCCAAGCGCGAAGAGGCCGACTTTGCCCGCACCGCAATCGAGGCCAGCCCACGGCTGTCGCGTGTCCTTGGCCAGATTGCCGACGGCGTCTTCTCCGACGGCGAGAACCGTTACGGCGATATCCTCGATATGCTGTGGAACAGCGACCACTTCCTCGTGACGGCTGATTTCGATGGATATTTTGACATCCAGCGCCGCATCGACGCAGACTACCGGGACGAGGACGCATGGCTCCGGAAAGCTGCGTTGAATACGGCCCGCATGGGTTGGTTCAGCTCGGACCGGACCATTCTGGGCTATGCGGGTGACGTTTGGGGAACCAAATCCCACCTTTGACGATTTTGCTTGAAGAGGGGGCAGCATGACAGACCTGACCGAGACCGACATCGACCGGATCACTTCTGGGACGCATGACAATCCTTTCGGTCTGCTGGGGCTGCACGACATGGCCGGCAAGATGGTCCTGCGGGCCTTTGTGCCGGACGCCGACAGCATCGTGGCGCTGGACAGCAAAACCGGCAAGACAATCGTCACGCTTGGTCACCTGCGCGACGGGCTGTTTCAAGCCATGGTACCGCGCCGCAAGACCCGCTTTGCCTATGTCCTGCGGATTACCCGCGATGGTGCGACATGGGAATCCGAAGACCCCTACGCCTTTGGCCCCGTCATGGGCGATCTCGACGAACATCTGATCGGAGAAGGCGCACACCGCCAGTTGTGGCGCGTGATGGGGGCCCACGTGATGACGCACGAAGGCGTCGCGGGCACACATTTCGCCGTCTGGGCGCCCAATGCGCAGCGCGTATCGGTCATCGGGCATTTCAACACCTGGGACGGTCGACGCAATGTCATGCGCCGCCGGGGTGCGACCGGCGTCTGGGAAATCTTCATCCCCCGCATCGGCGACGGTGAGCACTACAAATACGAGATCATCGGCCAGCACGGAGAGCTTTTGCCGCAAAAGGCCGATCCTTTCGGCTTCGGGTCGGAACACCCGCCCGCAACCGCTTCGGTCGTGCGCAAGCTGGATGGCTTCGACTGGGCCGATGCCGACTGGATGGACAGACGGGGCAAGGCCATCGCCGTCGACCAGCCCGTCAGCATCTACGAGGTGCATCTGGGGTCGTGGAAGCGCGTGCCCGAGGACGGCAACCGTCCCCTATCCTACCTCGAACTGGCGAAAGAGCTTGTGGATTACGTCAAGGACCTTGGCTTCACCCATATCGAGTTGATGCCGATCTCGGAGTTTCCTTTTGACGGGTCATGGGGCTACCAGCCCGTCGGCCTTTTCGCACCGACGATCCGTCACGGCACGTTGACGGAATTCCGCGCCTTCGTCGAAGCCTGCCATGCGGCGGGGCTTGGCCTGATTCTTGACTGGGTGCCGGGGCATTTCCCCGAAGACCCGCACGGTCTGGGCGTGTTCGATGGATCGCACCTTTACGAACATGCCGACCGGCGCGAGGGGTTTCACCCCGACTGGAACACGCTGGTGTTCAATTACGGACGCGCGGAGG
Organism: Loktanella sp.; assembly: GCA_020201155.1. Classification (GTDB taxonomy): domain Bacteria; phylum Pseudomonadota; class Alphaproteobacteria; order Rhodobacterales; family Rhodobacteraceae; genus JAIVHI01. The sequence goes on from JAIVHI010000245.1 coordinate 3,956, forward strand.
TGAAGAACTACCTTGTCGCCAACGCACTTTACTGGATCGACGAACACCACATCGACGGGCTGCGCGTCGATGCCGTGGCTTCGATGCTGTATCGCGACTATTCCCGCAACGCCGGCGAATGGGTGCCCAACAAGCACGGCGGTCGCGAGAACCTCGAAGCGATATCCTTCCTGCAAGAGGCGAACGTCACGGTTTACGGGCAATTCCCAAGTGCTGTGACCATCGCCGAGGAAAGCACGGCTTTTCCGGGCGTGTCGGGCATGGTGGACAACGGCGGGCTGGGGTTCGGATACAAGTGGAACATGGGCTGGATGAACGACACGCTGGTCTACATGGCCGAGGACCCGATCAACCGCAAATATCACCACGACAAGATGACCTTCGGCCTGCACTACGCCTTTACCGAGAATTTCGTGCTTCCGATCAGCCACGACGAAGTCGTCCACGGCAAGGGCAGCCTGCTGGACAAGATGCCCGGCAGTGGCGCGGACAAATTCGCGAACCTGCGGGCCTATCTGGGCTTCATGTGGGGCCATCCGGGCAAGAAGCTTTTGTTCATGGGCTGCGAGCTTGCGCAAGGCGTCGAATGGAACCATGATTCCTCGCTCGACTGGCATTTGCTGGACCACGACCTGCACCGGGGCGTGCAGAACCTCGTCCGCGACCTGAACGCGGTCTACGCATCCGTCCCGGCCCTGCACGAGCTGGACACCAAGCCCGAAGGCTTCGACTGGGTCGAAGGCGGCGCGGCCGAGGAATCCCTGTTCGTCTGGCTGCGACAGGGCAAGCCGGGCACGAAGCCCGCGCTTGTTGTCAGCAACATGACCCCCGTGACCCGCAGCCAACGCCGTGTCGGCGTGCCGCAGGCGGGGCGCTGGGCAGAGCGTCTGAACACGGACGCCGACAGCTACGGAGGAGGTGGCATCGGCAACATGGGTGGCGCGACAACCGAGGATGTCGCGGCGGATGGACGGCCCCATTCGCTGGTGCTGACGATCCCGCCGCTTTCGACCCTGATATTCGAACTGGAGGACTGAGATGGAAACGCGGAAACTGAACGAGGCCCAACCGATCAACACGGAATCCACACGACTTGCACAGCAGTCGATGGCCTTCATTCTCGCCGGCGGGCGCGGCAGCCGCCTGCACGAACTGACGGATATCCGCGCAAAGCCTGCGATGTATTTCGGCGGCAAGACCCGGATCATCGACTTTCCGCTGTCCAACGCCGTGAACTCGGGCATCCGCCGCATCGCGGTCGCCACGCAATACAAGGCGCACAGCCTGATCCGCCACCTGCAACGCGGCTGGTCCTTCATGCGTGCCGAACGCAACGAGGGCTTGGATATCCTGCCCGCCTCGCAGCAGATGGACGAGGAAAACTGGTATCGCGGAACAGCGGACGCAGTCACCCAGAACATCGACATCATCAAGGGCTATGCGCCCAAGTACATCATCATCCTGGCGGGAGATCATATCTACAAGCAGGACTATTCCCTGATGATCAAGCACCACGTCGAAAGCGGGGCCGATGTGACCGTCGGCTGTATCGAGGTGCCGCGCATGGAGGCCTCGGCCTTCGGGGTGATGCACGTGGACGAGAACGACAAGATCCTCGACTTCGTGGAAAAGCCCGCCGATCCGCCCGCCATGCCGGGCTTTCCGGACCTCGCGCTGGCGTCGATGGGGATCTATGTCTTCGAGACGGCAAAGATGATCGAACTGCTGGAAGCCGACCGTCACGACGACGCAAGCGAGCATGATTTCGGCAAGGACATCATCCCCCAGATCGTCGAAAACGGTCTGGCCGTCGCCCATCCGTTCAGTCGGTCCTGCGTGACCACGGGGCTGGAAAAGAAAGCCTACTGGCGCGACGTGGGCACGATCGACGCTTTCTGGCAGGCCAATATCGACCTGACAGACTTCGAACCCGAGCTTGACCTGTTCGACAACGAATGGCCGATCTGGACCCATTCGGAACTGACACCGCCCGCAAAGTTCATTCACAACGAAGAAAAGCGCAAAGGCCATGCGACATCCTCGATGGTGTCGGGCGGATGCATCATTTCCGGCTCTACGCTCGACCGGTGCCTGATGTTCACCGGCGTTCACACACATTCTTTCGCGGAACTCAGCGGCGTGGTCGCCCTGCCCTATGCGGATATCGGGGAAAGCGCCAAGCTCAGGGATGTGGTGATCGACCGCGGTGTGCGTATCCCCGCGGGGCTTGAGGTCGGCTTCGATCACGATGCGGACCGCGGGCGCGGCTTTCGCGTCACCGACAGCGGTATCACCCTGATCACGCAAGGCATGATCGACAGGCTGGACCGCTGAGCATCATGAAAGTCCTTTTCGTCGCCTCCGAATGTGCGCCCTTCATCAAGACAGGCGGGCTGGCCGATGTGATCGGCGCCGTGCCCAAGGCGCTGGCCGCCGAGGGCGCGCAGGTGCGTGTGCTGCTGCCCGCCTACCCTGCCTTGGCCGATCAACTT
>JAIVHI010000060.1 GCA_020201155.1 Loktanella sp.
CGCAAATCGCCTTCGGGCGCGGGCGTGCTGCCTTCGATGCTGTCGAGGATGATGGCGTATTGATCCGCGGTCAGGTCATAGCTCATCGCGTCGGGCGTGCCGCCTGCGATCAGATCGACACCGGATTGCACCACCGTCAGGTTCACCGTTTCTTCGTCAGAGGTAATCGAAACCGGGTAGCTGTCCGCCATCGCGATGGAAACGGTTCCATCACCCTGCTCTTCGAAGACCAGATCGCCCATGTCCACGGTGACCGTCGACATGTCGTCGGAAAAGTCCAGCGATACGTCCGACACGGTCAGGATGCCATTTTCGTAGCTTTCCGAGCCCACGCTGACAGCGCCGTCACCCATCGTCGACATGCTGTCTTGCCACTGGTCCCACACATCCTGTGCCGTGACATCTGCCAGAGCCGTGGTTCCGGTCATGAGTGCTGCCGTGCAGACAGCGGTACGCGTCCAATTCAAATAGGTCATTTATCTACCCTTTCCGTTCAAATTCAGACATACGGTTTCCCAAGGCCCGTTATGGGTCAAGGTGTGGATTTCTTGACCGTAACTTAGGCCGTTGACGGACCAAGAGAAAGGGAGGGATTGATGAAAACCTTCGATATGTCAGGCAAGACCGTGATGGTCACAGGTGCAAGTCGCGGTATCGGCGAGGCGGCGGCAAGGGCTTTCGCGCAGGCCGGGGCAAATGTCGCCCTTCTGGCGCGGTCACGCGACAGCATCGCGCGGATAGCAGGCGAAATCGGGGACAAGGCCATCGCCATTCCCTGCGACGTCTCGCGCTTCTGGGAGGTTCAGAGCGCGTTCGACAAGGCCGCAGAGACATTCGGTGACGTGAACATCCTCATCAACAACGCAGGCGTGATCGACCCGATCGGGCCGCTTGCGCAGATCGATCCCGAGGATTTCGCCCGCGCGATCGACATCAACCTGATGGGCGTGATGCACGGGATGCGCGTTGCCCTGCCCGCGATGGCGGCGGTCGGTGGCGGGACGATCATCAACATCTCGTCCGGTGCCGCGACGAACGCCGTCGAAGGCTGGTCCGCCTATTGTGCGTCCAAAGCCGCGGTTTTGATGCTGACCCGTATGGGCGACACCGAAAACCGTGATGCCGGTTTGCGCGTAATGGGACTGTCACCCGGCACCGTCGCGACGGACATGCAGCGCGAGATCAAGGACTCCGGTGTCGGCCCGGTGGCCAAGCTGGACTGGGAGGATCACGTTCCCCCCGAATGGCCCGCGCGCGCGCTGATGTGGATGTGCACCGCCGAAGCAGACGGGTTCCGGGGCATGGACGTATCCCTGCGCGAAGAGAACGTGCGCAAGGCCGTGGGTCTGGTGTGATCCGCGTCGCGGCAGAGGGGTGTCTGACCCTGTTGACGCTGGATCGTCCCGACAAGGCCAACGCCCTGACCGAGGCGATGCTGTCCGACCTGATCGCAGCCGTCACGGATGCCGCCGGTCAGCATGCGCTGATCCTGACGGGAACGGGCAGGGTCTTCAGCGCAGGCGCCGATCTGGACGCGGCAAAGGCCGGTCTTGCCACCTCTCCCCTGTGGGAGGACCTGTCGTCAGCGATTGCGCGGTTTGACGGTCTGACCATAGCCGCGCTGAACGGCACCTGTGCGGGCGGCGCCTGCGGCATGATGCTGGCCTGCGACCTGCGCATCGCGGCGCCTTCGGCCAAGCTGTTCTACCCGGTGATGAAGCTGGGCTATCTGCCGCAACCGTCCGACCCGTCCCGCCTGACCCGGATTGCCGGACCTGCGGTGGCCAAGCGGATATTGCTGGCCGGTGACAAGCTGACGGCGGATGACGCCTTGCAGGCCGGCCTGTTCGACGCGCTGGACGAGGACCCTGTCGCGCTGGCCCGTCGCTGGGCCGGTGATGCCGTTTCTGCCGATCATGCCCATGTGGCGGGGATCAAGCGGATGATTCCCGACTGCTAACGCCGCTTCCGTCGGTTCCCGGGGCGCGCACCCGGCACGGTCGAGCTGAAGTCCGGCGGACGTTTCCTGACCCAAGCGATGAAAGTAGCGAGCCGGGGATGGGCGCGCAGCCGGTCGATGGTATCGAAGGACCGCGCCAGCTCTGCCTCGGTCAGCGTCGCGTGGATCTCTTTGTGACAAATATGGTGCAACAGCACTGTCGGGCCGCCGCGCCCACCCTTCAGCTTGGGTACAAGGTGGTGCTGGCTTTGCGGCACGTCTTCGGGGATAGGCCGGTCGCACAGCGGGCAAAGGGGCGCATCGTTTTGCATGGGGCGGAAGATGGTTCGGGATGCGTCGGCGGCAAGAGCCGCCTTGCCGGGTCACGGCGACGCGGCTAAGCCCCACCCATGAAGACACAAAGCGCAGGGGCCGGATGTGGCTGAGGCCGTGGTCATCGGTGGCGGGCCTGCGGGCCTGATGGCCGCAGAGGTTCTTTCTGCGGCAGGGCATCGCGTGACGGTGGCGGACAGAATGCCGTCGATCGGGCGCAAGTTCCTGATGGCGGGAAAATCCGGTCTGAACCTGACGAAAGCCGAAGCGCGCGACAGCTTCCTGATGCAGTTCCAGTCTCCGATGCGAGGTATAGTGGCCGAGTTCGATATGGACGCGGTGCAGGACTGGGCACGGGGGCTGGGCCAGCCACTGTTTACCGGTAGCACGGGGCGGGTCTTTCCGACCGCGATGAAGGCCTCACCCCTTTTGCGGGCATGGATGGCCCGTTTGTCCGCGCAGGGGGTCGTGTTTCGCACGCGGTGGCATTGGTCCGGCTTCGACCAAGGCGAGGCGCGGTTCGAGACACCTGATGGCACGCAATCGCTCAGGGCCGATGCCGCTGTTCTGGCGATGGGTGGGGCAAGCTGGCGGCGGCTTGGATCGGACGGGCAATGGGCGAAGGGCAGGGGCGATGTCTCGGCATTTCGTCCTGCGAACTGCGGGTTTGCGGTGCCGTGGTCGCCTTATATGGCGCCCCATTTCGGCACACCCATGAAGGCGACCCTGTTGTCGGCGGGACACCTTTGCAGCCGGGGCGAATGGGTTCTCGGCCAGCATGGCGTGGAAGGTGGCGGCATCTACGAAGTGTCGGCCGCCGTGCGCGACGGCGCACCTTTGACCGTCGATCTCTTGCCGGATCACGACGTGGCAGATCTTGTGAAAAAGATCGCGCGCCGCAACCGGAAGAAGACCGTTACGGTTTTCCTGAAAAAGGGGCTTGGTCTGTCACCCGCCAAGGCCGCCTTGGTGAACGAGATCAGTTTGTTCGCGAATACCGAAGACCCCGCAGAGTGGGCGGCGCGTCTGAAGGCGGTACCTTTGCCGTGCAGTGGTCCGTTCCCGCTTGATCAGGCCATTTCAACCGCTGGGGGTCTGCGGTTCGACGCGCTGACGGATGATCTCATGCTCAAGAACCAGCCGGGCGTTTTTGCGGCAGGCGAGATGCTGGACTGGGAAGCCATCACAGGTGGCTACCTGTTGACGGGGTGCCTTGCGTCCGGTCGCCACGCCGGATCTGCTGCGGTGCGATTCCTGGGGTGAACGGCTTTGCGATTGATCGCAGGTGCCGTTCCGCGCGGGTGGTTTCACGGTCCGGGTTCAGCGGTTTTTCCATGTTCCGCCGAGGACGGAAAATTGCCTGTCCGGGCAAAACTGTTGCATCGCAGCATCGCTTGTTCGGCGGATTTCAAGGGCAGTCGGACCTGCTTGTGGGAGCCGTATTTGAACGACCCTTGCTGCAACCCCCTTAAATTGCGCGGCAAATCAGTTTCTTATTCAGCGTGCCCTGACTTAAAGTCATCTGGCGACCTGATGCAGCCCAGCAAGTGATCTGCGGCAAGGGGGCGAAAGTTGCTTGCTTGGGAAGCTGAATCCATTACTTGCTTGTTTTACCAACGAAACGTGGATAGACAATTCGTGATCGTCCACAAAGTGCATTAACTGGAGTAACACTATGCGCCTGACCAAAACTCTCGCCGCCGCAGCTGTCATCGCTGTTGCAGGTTCCGCTGCCACTGCCGGTGGCCTGGCCCCCGAAGTCACCGAAGCCCCGGTTGTCATGGTTGACACCCCGGCACCCGCACCTGCTGGTTCCATCAACTCCGGCTACATTGTGCTCGGCCTGCTGGCCGCTCTCGTGGCTGCTTCCGGCTCCTTCTAAGCCAGAAGAACCCATTTTTGAAAGGGGGATCGGGGCAACCCGGTCCCCCTTTTTTGTGGCGCAATGAAATGACGCGCGGCTGTCGTTGTGCGGAAGGTGTGCTGCGAAAGAAGACCATCGTTTCAGCCACCCGAGCGCGATAAAGGTCCGCGAAACCTGCTTGTAAGGTTTATCGGCGCCCCATCATCGCAAGCCGGATCAGCGTGCGCTCCATCACCGCCTTTTGCGGTGCGGTCTGCCCCGCCGACCGGAGCGACAGGTCCGAATCGGTCAGCACGCTCAGCGCTTTTTCCAGCCTGTCGCGTCCCCAATGGCTGGCCTGGCGCATGATCTTGTCCCGGCGCGGCCCGAAGACCGGTGGTCGCAACCGACCCACACCAGCGCCGGCGCCCCCCGGATCCGATGCGACTTGGTGCAGCCTGCGGAAGTGCCGCATGGCCCCGATCGACAGCGTGACAGGGGTCACACCCTGCCCGTAAAGCGACGACAGGACGGGGCCGATGCGATCATGCTGTCCCGCGCTGATAACGTCCAGAACATCGTCGATGTCCACATCCGCGGATTGGGGTGCACAACCCGACAGTTCTTCAATTGTCAGCGGTGCGGAATCGCCCAGCTTGTAGAGCCCCAGTTTCTCCACGGTCTGCCGGAAGTCGCCAGGTTCCAGCGTCTGGGCAAGGGCAAAGACCGCATCCATGACGTCACGGGGGATCGCGGTCAGCCCCGCCTGCTGCAAGGCCGCTTCGACCTCGTCCCGGGCCGGTGGATCGTCGTAGATACCGACCGCGACAGCGGCGCGGTGACCTTCGAAGACCTTGCGCAAGGCGGCTTTGGCGGTCAGAGATCCCGCCGTCACGACAAGCTGGGCGTCGCCCGGTCGCCAGTCCGCAAGGGCCGCCTCCAGCGTCTTGGACAACGTGTCTGTCGCATCCTCGACGAAAACGACACGGTGGCCCGGAAAGAAGCCTTGCGCCTTCAGCCCGTCCTGCACAAGGGCGGGGTCCTTGCGGACCTCTGCCGCGTTCAACCGGGTCAGGCGCATTTCCTCTTCGCCCGCAGGGCCGACGAGGGCGCGAATGGCCTCTTGCCGCTTGGCGGCGACGCGCATCGCATCTGCACCGAAGATCAGAAGTCCCGCATGGGCCGGGTCGGGGGCTTTCAGATAGGCTGTGGCATCGCGCCCGGTCAGTTTCATGGTGCCGACAGGGTCAAGGCGATCTCGGCCAGAATCAGATCGGCCAGTGCGACGGCAAGGCGTTCGCGGGCATCCTCGGCGGCTGTTTGGGTCGCCACGGTCGATCCGGTCGCGTCATAGCCGGTGAAGCTGCTGACATCGCCCTGCGCGATGACCTCGCCCCTGCGGCGCAGCTTCCAGTTGGATTCGCCAATGATCGACAGTCGCGTGGTGTCGCCGCCTGTGCTGACGGCAGCGGCATCCACGGACTGACTGTAGGTGACGGCCAGCGCGTAAGCGGGCTCTGTCGCAACACCCAACCGCCGGACCAATGCGTCCTTGATCCGGAAACCGACGATCGAATCGGGGGCTTCGATCTCCGTCGCGTTCTGCAATGCACGCATGGCGCCGCCCGTGCCCAGCACCGGCGTGAAACCGCAGCCAGCAAGGGCCAGCGCGCTGCCAAGGATGATCCGCCTAGACCACAATGTTGACGATCCTTCCGGGCACCACGATCACCTTCTTGGGGGCACCTCCGTCCAGTGCCTTTTGCACGGCGGCATCCTGCATCACCAAAGCCTCGACCGCGTCCTTCGGCATGTCCTTGGGCACATCGATTTCCGACCGGCGTTTGCCGTTGATCTGGATGGGCATCGTGACCGTATCGCTGATTAACAGGCTGTCGTCCGCTTGTGGCCAAGGGGCATTCGCGATCAAACCATCTTCGCCAAGGCGGGACCAAATGTCTTCCGACAGGTGCGGCGTGAAGGGTGCCATCAACTGCGCCAGCGTTCTGAGCGCCTCGCGCTGGGCTGCCGCACCCGCCTTCGCCTTCGAAAGCGTGTTCACGAAGCCGTAAATCTTCGCGATCGCCGCGTTGAAGCCGAAACTTTCGACCCCCAGCGTGACGTCTTTCATGGCCTGATGCGTCGCGCGGGTCAGATCGGCGTCGCCCTCGCCCTCGCCCTCTTCCTCCATCCCGACGATCCGGTCGGACAGGGTCCAGACGCGGGACAGGAACTTGAACGCCGCGTCGGCACCCGAAGCGGTCCATTCCACGTCGCGTTCGGGCGGGCTGTCCGACAATACGAACCAGCGCGCCGTGTCCGC
>JAIVHI010000246.1 GCA_020201155.1 Loktanella sp.
TATCGAGGTCCAGCGCATGGACCTCCATCCGCGCGCCGAAGACCTTGCAAAGCTGGTTGATCGCGGCACCTCCCTGCTCGAAATTCGCCACCATCTGCACCGTGACTTCCGGCGGAAAGGCCGACACGCCCTGCGCGCAGACACCGTGGTTGCCCGCAAAGACCAGAATCTGCGGCGCCTCAATCACCGGGCGGGGATTGCCGCGCCAGCCCGCGTACCAGATCGCAAGGTCCTCCAGCCGCCCCAGTGCGCCCGGCGGCTTTGTCAGCTGGCCGTTGCGTTCTGCCGCGCCGGCATGTGCCGTGGCATCGGGGCCGGGCATCGCCGCAAGGCACGCCTGAAATTCGGAAAGAGTGGTGAACGGCGCGGTCATTGGCGGTCCTCGTTGCATCGGGTTCCCGTGATGTCTAACCAGAGGGGCGCGAATGAAAACACCAAAAGAGGCGTGATGAGACCCCCACGCGACCTTATCGTCCACGACATCGCCGCCGCCATCGGTCTGCTGACCCGCCTGCCGGTGCGCGTCGATACCGGCCGCGCGATGCAGCGGGGCGCGCAGGCCGTCTGGGCCTTTCCACTGGCCGGGCTGGCCGTGGCGTTGATCGCATCGGGGTCTGCCTTGATTGCAGCAGCCTTTGGACTGCCCGCAGGGGGCATCGCGGGGCTGATCCTCGCCGTGCAGGCCGTTGTGACCGGTGCGATGCACGAAGATGGTCTTGCCGATTGCGCTGACGGCTTCTGGGGCGGATGGGACCCTGCACGCAGGCTCGGCATCATGAAGGACAGCCAGATCGGCACCTACGGGGTGCTGGCTTTGGGCCTGTCGCTTTTGCTGCGGTGGTCGGCGCTGATTGTGCTGATCGAGGCGGGCGGTCTGGTGTCCGGGCTGATCGCCACGGCGATGCTGAGCCGCGCCGCCATGACCGGACCGATGGTCACCCTGCCCTTCGCCCGCGCCAATGGCTTGTCGCGCTCGGTCGGCGTGCCTCCGCTGCAAGCCGTCTGGATCGCTGTGGCGCTGGCAGCGGGCGCAAGCCTGTTGCTGACGGGGCTGCATGTGATCCTGCTTTGCCTCGTGGGTGCAATCGTGACCATGGGCTGTGCAGCCTTGGCGCGGGTCAAGATCGGCGGTCAGACAGGCGATGTGCTTGGGGCCACGCAGCAAACGGTCGAGATCGCTTTGCTGCTCTGCCTCGCTGCGATCGCGGTCTAGCAGGCCAGCGCCGCGGCGAAACTCTCGCGGCCCGTGTAGGGGCCAAGGTCACGCGCCCGCACCTGTGGCCCTACAAGGCGTACGCCAAGCGTGCGGGACCAGTCCGCCGCGGCCAGCACCATTTCCGGACCCTGCCCGCAGTCACGAATGCCACCGCCGATGTCCGGCTCTCCGATCCGGTGGTTCGTCAGGCCTCCGGCCGCTACCACCTTCACCAAAGCGCCATCCTGCCAGCGCAGGATGACCAGCGTCTTGGCCAGATGCGGACGGTCGATATAGGCGACTTCCATCGCCCCGTCGCCGTCCAGATCGGCAACACCCACCGGCGCGAGCCAGCGGTTTTTCTGCCCGATGTAGGGGGTCGCCGCGATCAAGGCGACGTCACTGTCGCGCAGCCCGTAGACCGCCAACTGCGCCCCCTGCGTCACGGAACTGCGAACGACGATGATATCAAGGATACCGTCGCCGGTCAGATCGACCAGTCGTGGGGCCGTGTCCTCGAACACATGGCCCGCACCGGCCGCGATGGTAGCACAGCCGGCCTCCGGCAGTCCGGGTCCCGTGACGGTCAACAGGCTTGGCTCTATTGCGTCACCAAGGATGCCATGGTCGTAGATGTCCGTCGGTCCGCTGAACCACGCGCGGTCCAGCCCGGACCCACCGGGCACAGTCACGAGCGAGTCGGGGAAACGATCGTCGGGCGAACACGCCAACGCGGGAGCCGTCCAGAGACAGGCCAGCAACGCCAGCCGCGCCCGCACGATCAGATCTGCTTTTCGGGCATCTGAACGCGCAGACCGTCAAGTGCATCGCTGACCTTGAGCTGGCAGGTCAGGCGCGACCGCTCGGGGTCGGGCTCGTATGCGAAATCGAGCATGTCCTCTTCCATGGCATCCTTGGCGGGAAGCTTTTCGACCCATGCGGGGTCAACATAGACGTGACAGGTCGAACAGGCACAGGCGCCACCGCAATCGGCCTCGATGCCCGGAATGCCGTTGTCGCGTGCGCCTTCCATGACGGTCATGCCGTTGCTGACATCGACGATGTGTTCGGTGCCGTCGTATTCGACGTAGGTGATCTTGGCCATCCCGCTTGGTCCCTCGCGCATTTTCGTTCCGCCCTAGGTATGCGGTTCATGGCGACCAGAAAACCCCTTTTCGCCCGGTCATCACAGCTTCAAAGCCAAAGGGGAAAGCCGCGCGCGGTTTTACCGCAGGGCCAAGCACAAGCATTGGCGCACCGGGCCGACTGGCCCTATGATGCGCCAAACAATCGCGCAAGGATCCACCCAAGTGTCAGTCCGCCCCGTCCTTACGGCTGTCGCCATCTGTCTCGCCCTTGCGGGGTGCAACCCGACCGCGCCTGAAACCGAAGCGCCCGGGATCGACCTGGGAGATATCTCGACCGATGCACAGGGCCGCTGCTTTGCCCGCGCGGCCGCACCGACCTCGACCAGCATCGTCACCGAACTGGTCGAAGTGCTGCCCGAAGTCCGTGACGCCAACAATGTCGTCACACGGGAAGCGGTCTTTCGCAACGTGACCCGCCCGCGGACCCTGCGTGCCGGCCAAGGCGAACGGTTCGAGACGGTCTGCCCGCAAATCTACACCACGGCTTTCGTCGCCTCTCTTCAACGGGCCTTGATCGTGCGGCAGGCTTATACCGGTCAGGTCAATGGCCTTTACGATGCCGTGACCGCGTCGGCGGTTCAACGGTTCCAGCGTCCGAGGGGCTTTGACAGCCCCTTGCTGTCCGCCACGGTGGCACGCGATCTGGGCGTTCTGGCGCTGGGACGTGACCCCCGATAAAAAAGGGCGCGCCGGTTGGGCACGCCCCTTCTCATTTTCAATCGGACCGGTCAGGGCCTATTCGTCACCCAGCGGCAGTGCCACGAAGCGGGGGTCACCGCCACGGCGAACCAGAAGCAGGATCGACTTTCGTCCAGCGTCGGATGCTTCCTCTACACGGTCGCGGAAATCCTCGACCGTGGCGACCGACTGCTGACCGGCTTCGGTGATCAGGTCACCTTCCATCAGGCCTTTGGACGCGGCTTCGCTGTCGGCGTTGATGCTCGTGATGACAAGTCCGTTCTCGCGGTCGATTCCGTACTGTTCGGCAAGATCGGGTGTGATCTCTGACAGGGACAGGCCAAGAACCTCTGCGGCTTCGGGCTGTTCCTCTTCCTCTTCCTCGTTCGATGCGGGGAAGGCCACGGCCTCTTCCGTTTCACGGCGGCCCAGGGTGACGGTCAATTCCTGATTGTCGCCATTGCGCAGGACGGTGACGGGCACCTCTTTTCCGACCGGGCTATTGCCGACGATACGGACGAGTTCGCGGGTATCGGCGATCTCGACGCCGTCGAACACGGTGATCACATCGCCTGACATCATCCCTGCGTCTTCGGCGGGCCCCTCTGGCACGTCGGTGACCATTGCACCCATTGCACCTTCGAGACCGTCGATCGCGTCGACCATATCGGGCGTCACGTCCTGAATGCGGACACCCAGCCAGCCGCGACGGGTTTCACCGAACTCGACCAACTGGTCGACGACATTGGTGACAACCGCAGAGGACATGGCAAAGCCGATGCCGATCGATCCGCCATTAGGCGACAGAATTGCGGTATTCACGCCAATGACCTCTCCGTCCATGTTGAACAGCGGACCGCCCGAGTTGCCCCGGTTGATCGCCGCATCTGTCTGGATGTAGTCGTCATAGGTGCCGGACAGCGCGCGGTTGCGGGCGGAAATGATCCCGACGGAGACCGAGAAGCCCTGCCCCAATGGATTGCCCATCGCCATGACCCAATCGCCGACGCGCGCGCCTTCAAGGCTGCTGTCCCCGAAGGCCACATAGGCAAGAGGTGAGTCGTAATCGACCTTGAGCACCGCAATATCGGTGTTGGGGTCGGTGCCGATCAGCTCGGCGGGAAGAAATTCGGCTGGCTGACCGTCGCCCGGAAAGAACTCGATCTCGATCTCGTCGGCGCCTTCGATGACGTGATTGTTCGTCACGATGTAGCCATCAGCCGAAATCACGAAGCCCGAACCCAGTGCCGAAGACCGGCGCGGCGCGTTTTCGCCGGGGTCGAGATCACGAAAGAAATCCTCGAAGGGCGAACCTTCGGGGACGACGCCCTGCGGGCCTGCGCGGCCCGAAACGGTCGTGGACGTGGTGATGTTGACGACGGCCGGGCTGACCTGCTCGGCCAGATCGGCAAATGTCGGGGGGCGGGACTGGGCGGCCGCCGGAATGGCGATCAAAAGGCCAAGCACAAGGGCGAAGGCCCCCATGAGTGCTGCCCAGAAACGGTGCGAAACGGTCGCATCCGCCGCGGAAGCAATTGCTTTGTCGTTCACCAGTGAAACTCCTCTGTGTCGCGCGGGATCCGTGCGGCCCCGCGACTGTGTCTAGGTCGGCATCATTTACGCCTAAAGGCTGACAATCAACACACCCTTGGGTCGCGCCGCCTCAAGGCTCCGTGAAAACCTGTCATTTATTTCGACGCTCTCAAAAGAAAAGGGCCGACACGGTGGTCGGCCCTTCCAGTCTCATGGCCCTTTCGGACCCTCTTAGTTGGTTTCGATGTCCGCGGTTTCCGCGGTGTCATCTTCCGGCGCGGTCACATCGGCGTCTGCGCTGTCTTCGTCATCCGCCGTGGTCCCTTCGGTATCCGCACCGTCGCCGTCGATGACGACCGTACCCGAAGCCTCTCCGTCGTCGGCAGGACCCGAGATCATCGCACTCGCGCTTCGTCCGCTGGGCGAGCGAAGATAGTCGAAGAACTCGTGATCGGGGCTCATGACCATCCGCGTGTTGTCCGACTGCAGCGCTTCACGATAGGCTTCGAGGCTCCGGTAGAACTCGAAGAACTCGGTGTCTTCGTTGAAGGCCTCGGCGAAGATCGCGTTCCGGCGTGCATCTGCTTCACCTTCGATGATCCGTGCCTGACGTTCGGCGTCGGATTCAAGCTCGACCACCGTCCGGTCCGCCAAGGCACGCACACGCTGCGCGGCCTCGCGACCACGGGCCCGCTCGTCCTCGGCCTCGCGTTCCCGTTCGGCAACCATCCGGCGGAAAGTCGCTTCAAGGTTCTGCGGTGGCAGATCGGTCCGCTTGAGGCGCACGTCGATCACGGTCAGGCCCAGTTCGGCCGCTTCCGGTATGGCGGCGTTCCGAATACGCAGCATCAGGGCATCCCGGTCTTCGGACAGAATGTCGTTCGACGGGACAGAACCCAGAACTTCCCGCGTTTCGGCGGACAGGATCGATTCGAGCCGCGTGTTTGCGACGGCAAGGGCTTGGGTGCCACCGGCACCGGTCGCCTGACGGAAGCGTTCGACGTTGTCGATGCGGTACCGCGCGAAGGCGTCAACGATCAAACGACGATCATCGAGAGGCGTGACCTCGAACGCATTCATGTCGATCGAGATGATCCGGTCGTCGTAGTAGACGACGTCCTGAACAAGAGGAATCTTGAAACCAAGACCCGGGTCTTCCTTCACCTGAGCGACCCGACCAAATTGCAGGACCAGCGCCTTTTCCCGTTCGTCCACGACGAAGATCGAGGACAGAAGACCTATGATGATGACGCCGACCGCGATGGCGATATAGATAAGCCTGTTCATCAGTTCGACCCTCCGGTGGTGTTGCGACGGACCTGATCGAGCGGCAGATACGGCACGACATTGCTGCCGCCGCCGGACGCGTTATCGTCCAACAGGATGATGTCGGAGTTGCCGAAGACCTCTTCGACCATTTCCAGATAGAGGCGTTGCCGCGTCACGTCGGGGGCCTTGGCGTATTCTTCAAGCACCGACAGGAACCGGCTTGCCTCACCCTGCGCTTCGTTCACGACGCGGGCACGGTAACCTTCTGCAGCTTCCTGAATCTGTGCCGCATTACCACGGGCCTGCGCCAGAACACGGTTTGCATAGGCATCGGCCTGGTTCTGCAGCTGGTCCCGCTCCTGCGAGGCATCCTGCACGTCACGGTAAGCCGAGAGCGGGGAGCGTGAAGTCGTCTCTCCTTCAAGGTTGACGACGTCAACGTCCGTTCCCGGCGGTTCGGCGGCGTTCAGGTTGATCCGGATGATATTCACACCGGAATCGTAGCTGTTCAGCGTATCCTGCGTCAGCTGCATGACCCGATCCATTCCATGTCGACGATGTTTTCGTCGCCGGTCAGCATCAGACCGGTGTCGGCATCGGCAGAGGTATTGGAAAGGCGCGACGCGACGCTGTCCTGACCGATCGTGATGGACTGCTCTCGCGTCACCGGGATGACCTCATGGGTCACGATGGGCCAGGGTGCGAAGTTCAGGCCCGGCTGTCCGATGCAAGGCTGATTGCATTCGCCGAACAGCAGTTCGACCGACTGTTCTTCAGGCCGCACTGTGTAGACGGATTGCGTCAGCCAGAAAATGAACAGCACGACAGCACCAAGGATCGCGTAACTGCGGTTGAAGGCGAAACCGCCGCCACCGCCGCCGTCGCCACCGCCGTTACCGGACCTGCCACCCATAAGGACGCGCAACTGTTCGCGTCCCTTGTTCACCAGGTCGTCAAGTTCAGGCATCTGGGATCCACCTTGGCCCGGACGACGCGGCGGCGTGCGGTCGTCGCCACCGCCCCCGTCACCACGGCCCGGACCGGATCCGTTGTTTCCTCCGCCCCCCCAGGGGCCCCCGTTATTTCCAGCCATCTGCTGCATTCTTCCTTCTTAAACTATCTATGGAGATATAGGGCTTCGCGGCCCCGAATGTTAGCCCCCGACCCGCCATCAGGTAGACCTGACAGGGTCGCGCATGGTCACGATTTCCTCAGCAACCGTGGGATGCACGGCACAAGTTGCGTCGAACTGCTCTTTTGTAGCGCCCATCTTGATCGCCACTCCGGCAAGCTGGATCATCTCGCCCGCGTGATCCGCGACGATGTGACACCCCAGCACCTTGCGGCTTTCCTTGGCCACAAGCATCTTCATCAGCACCCTCTGGTTCACCCCGGCAAAAGCGTCCTGCATGGGCCGGAACGACGCACAATAGACGTCGATCGGCCCCGTTTCCATCGCTTCGTCTTCGGTCATGCCGACCGTTCCGATTTCGGGGCGGGTAAAGATCGCCGTCGGCACAAGTTCGTGGTCGGGCTTGGTGGGGTTGTCCTTGAAGACCGTCTCGACGAAGGCCATGCCCTCGCGGATCGCAACGGGCGTCAGTTCCAACCGCCCCGTCACGTCGCCGATGGCATAGATGTTGTCGACAGAGGTCTTCGAGTAGTCGTCCACCACGATCTCGCCACTCTCGCCAAGGGTGATGCCCACCTCTTCGAGACCCATGTCGGCGGTGTTCGGGCGACGCCCGGTGGCGAACAGCACATGATCGAAGACCTTCTCTTCGCCGTTCGTCGACTTCACCCAGATCGGCTTGCCCGAGGCCGCCGAGGTTTCGCTTTTGGGATTGTTGCCGATCTCTGCCTCCTGACGCGGAGCGCGCATGGTCGCGTCCGAACCGGTCGGTTGCGGGCCTTCGGGGCGGTTTTCGGCCAACTCCATCTCGACGATCGTGGTGCCCGGATGCATCGCGATCCCGCGCTGGCTCATGCTCTCGGCCAGCAAGCCACGCAATTCGCTGTCAAAGCCGCGCAGGATTTGCGCGTTCCGGTAGTACATCGTCACCTCTACGCCCAGCCCGTGCATGATACAGGCAAATTCGCAGGCGATATAGCCGCCACCGATGATGAGCAGGCTTTTCGGCAATTCTTCGAGCAGGAACAGATCATTCGACACCAGCCCCAGTTCAGCACAGGGAATGTCGGGACGGAACGGCCAGCCGCCATTGGCGATCAGGATATGGCGCGCGCTGACGGTGGTTCCGTCTGACAGGGCCACCTCGTGCTTGCTGTGCAGCTTTGCCCGGCAATCGTGGATCGTCACGTCCGAGCCCTTGAGCAGGTTGCGGTAGACACCTTCAAGCCGGTCGAGTTCGTCGCCCAGCTTGCCGTGAAACCGCGGCCAGTCGAAGGACTTGATGTCCACGTCCCAGCCGAAGGATTTCGCGCCTTCGACCGCGTCGGGGTAGCTCGAGGCATAGACCATCAGTTTCTTGGGAACGCAGCCGCGAATGACACAGGTGCCACCCATGCGGCTTTCCTCGGCCAGTCCGACCTTGGCACCGGTTTGTGCGGCCACGCGTGCGGCGCGGACTCCGCCAGATCCGCCGCCAATTACAAAAAGGTCGTAGTCATAGTCCATGCGTCGCCGTCTTTCCTGATGATCGTGTTGGCGCGGACCCTAAGCGGGCAAGCGCCGGACCACAACGGGCGGAACGGGTTCAGGCAGGGTAAAGCGACATGCGTTCGGCCTGCGCGGCGGCGCGGGCGGGGATGCCCTGCAGCGTCTTCAGATAGGACTGCGTCCAGTTGGCGACGTCGTCCTCGATCACCCCTTTGAACAGCCATTTGTGCCGGTCCTGCCGTTCTTTCAACGGCATCGACAGGGCCTGACGGATGGCGCCAGCCATTTCCTCGATGTCGTAGGGGTTCACGATCAGCGCCGCTTCCATCTGCTCTGCCGCGCCGGCAAAAGCCGACAGGATCAGCACACCAGGGTCTTCCGCGTCCTGTGCCGCCACATATTCCTTGGCCACGAGGTTCATCCCGTCCGCAACCGGAGTGACCAGACCCACGGTCGCCGCGCGGTAAAGCGATGCAAGCTGGTCACGGGGAATGGCACGGTGAATGTAGCGGATCGGCGTCCATCCCAGTTCGGAATGGATGCCGTTCTCGCGCCCCGCGATCAGCTCCAGTTCCTCGCGGACCTCTTGGTAGGCCTGCACTTCCTCGCGGGTGGGTGGGGCGATCTGTAGCAGCGCCGCCTTGGGCTCGTCGTCCTTGCGCGTTTCGAGATAGCGCGCGAAGGCGCGAAAACGGTTGCCCAGTCCTTTCGAATAATCAAGCCGGTCGACACCGATCACCAACTGCTCCTGCGGCGACAGGTTCAACAGGGCGCGACCGTCCTGATCTTTGGCCGAGGCATGAAAGGCGTGCCCGTCGATCCCGATGGGAAAGCTGTGCACCTCGAACCTGCGGTCATGATAATAAAGGCTGCCATCATGGGCCATCTCGGCCCCGTTCAGCCCGCGGTAAAGCTCCAGCGCGGTCGAGACATCGTTTTGCGTCTGCAGGCCCACCAGATCGAAGGCGGCGATCCAGTCGGGGAAATGCTTACGCTCGGGCAGGGCCCCCAGATCATGGGTGGTGGGAAACGGGATGTGATGGAAATAGCCGATCGTGGCTTTCACACCCTGCTCGCGCAGGTGGGCCGCCAGCGGCATGAAGTGGTAATCGTGCACCCAGACCAGATCGTCCGGTTCGACCAGCGGGGCGATCATCTCGGCCAGCCGTTTGTTCACGCCGTCGTATACGTCGAACGATCCGGCCGAAAGCGAGATCAGGTCGCTGCGCCGGTGGCACAACGGCCAGAGCACGGAATTCGCATAGGAAAGGTAGTAGCCTTCGTATTCGTCATTTGTCAGGTCGAAGACCTTCATCTTGTAGCCGTCGCCGTCTATGTCGCGCAACGGACCGGGGCTTTCCACTGTCTCGCCCGATGTGCCGATCCACAGACCGCCTTCGGCCTGCAGCGTTTCGTGAAGGGCAACGACCAGCCCGCCCGAAGGCGGACCGTCCGACGGGACCCGGTTCGATACGACAATCAGACGTCCGCTCATGATGCGGTCTCCTTGATGATCCGTTTCAACAGGTCGCGCATGGCGGCTGTATCCTTCAACCGAAACCGCGCCTGGGTCTTGCCGCCCCCGATGCGAACACCAAAGCCGCCTTCGGCGATAGCGACAGTCATTGCCTCTTCGTCCGTGACGTCGTCGCCGAACACGACCGGGATCAGACCGGGTTGCCGATCGGCCAACTCCTGCGTCACGGCACCGCCCTTGGAGGCACCCGTTGGGCGCAGCTCCCACGCCATCTTGGAGGCATGAAGCTCGAACCCTTCGTTTTCGGCCAGTAACGCCACCGCTTCGGCGTGCAGGGCCTGTTCCAATGCGGGTTTGCTACGATAATGCAGAACCCCCCCAGTCGGTTTCATCTCGACCAGAGTGCCATGTCTTTCGCCCACGTGACGGGCGGCGGTCTGAAGTCGTGCGACCGCATCGCTTCCGGTCAGGGGGTGGTTCTTGAGGGTGCCGCCACGCCGCGAGGCGGCCCCATGCGCACCCCAGATGTCACCGGTGTAGCCCGGAAGGAACCGTTCGATATCGGGCACCGGACGACCCGAGACGACCGCAAACCGCCCGTCCAGAATCTTCACCATCCGGTTGAGGGTGTCAGCCAGATCGCCGGCCACGTCGATACTGTCGGGGGTGGGCGCGATATCGACAAGAGTGCCGTCGAAGTCGCAGAAGATATAGGCCCGACCAAGGTCAATTTCCGGGACCAGATCGCCGGGATCGGTCAGCATTGGATCGGGGTTGGCCACGGAATCCTCTTGCGACTGTGTCTTGCTGCAATGCAGAAAAGCTAGCACATTATCGTCAAAAGGAAAGAGGACTAGTCCAGCGCATCCCCGAAGATGTTGCCTTCGTCCAAAAGGTCGATGCGGCTGGTTTCGGCTTCGCCCTGCCGGTAATCGTTCACCTCGACCCGTCCGTCGCCGTAGCCGATCACCACGACATCGCAGATGTCGATGAACAACCCGTTCTCGACGACACCCGGAATCTGGTTGAGCACAAGGCTCAACTGGCGGGGGTTGCCGATCCGGTGCAGATGCAGGTCAAGGATGTGATTGCCCTCGTCCGTGACGTAGGGCGCATCGCCGTTCATGCGCAGCGACGTATCCTGCCCCAGCACGTCCATTCCTATCAGCGTCTCCTCGATCAGCGTCTTGGACGTCTGCCAGCCAAAGGGAATGACCTCGACCGGCAGGGGAAACGCCCCCAAGGTTTCGACCTTCTTCGAGATATCCGCGATCACGATCATCTGGTCGCTGGCCGTGGCGACGATCTTTTCCTGCAGCAAAGCCCCGCCGCCGCCCTTGATGAGGTTCAGATCGGCATCGTATTCATCCGTGCCGTCGATGGTCAGGTCCAGCCACTTGGCCTGATCCAGCGAAATCACCTCGATCCCGACCTGCCGCGCCAGATCGGCGGTGCGCGTCGATGTCGGCACACCCTTGATCTGCAACCCCTCGTCACGGACCATCTGGCCCAGGCACTGCACCAGCCAGGCGGCTGTCGACCCGGTGCCAAGCCCCACCTTCATGCCGCTTTCGACGAACTGGGTCGCCCGCTTGGCGGCGACGAACTTGGCGGTATCGATGGGCGACAGGGGGGCGGACATGGCGGCAAGCTCCGGCAGAAGAAAGTTGTCGGCCTTATAGGGCCCGCCCGCCCCCGGTGCGAGTGGAAATGCCGCCGCTTCGTGGATCGCGCGGGCCCTGTCGCTTTCGCACCCCGCGCGGCCGTGACAGCATGCTAGCCACTGGCGCAAGGTAAAGGACCGCACATGTTTCTCAGCGTCTTCGATATGTTCAAGGTCGGCGTCGGACCGTCGTCGTCGCATACCATCGGGCCGATGGTGGCCGCCGCGCGCTTTCTCGATCACCTGCGCGCCCTGCCGTTTCAGGTCGCGGGCCTGCGCGCCTCGCTGCACGGATCGCTGGCCTTTACAGGCATCGGTCACGCCACGGACCGTGCCGTGATCCTTGGCCTTGCGGGCTTTCGCGCCGAAGATTACGACGCGGACCGGGCCGAGGCGGAACTGGCACGGATCGCTCAGGAAAAGACGGTGGTCTTCGAGGGCCGCAGCCTGACCTTCGACCCCAAGGACGACCTGATCTTCGACTACGGCCCGCCCCTGCCCGGCCATGCCAACGGGATGGTGCTGCGCGGGCTGGACCCGCAGGGCGATGTGGTGACCGAGGTGACCTATTACTCCATCGGCGGTGGCTTCGTGCTGACGGCAGAGGAACTGG
>JAIVHI010000004.1 GCA_020201155.1 Loktanella sp.
AAATGACCTGTCACGTCTCTAGCGGATTGATGACCTCGTCACGCACCTGACCCCAGGTGATAAGGGCGAAGACCATCGTGCCGCCGACGACGTTGCCGGCCAGAACCGGAAGCCAGAAACCGAAGATCGCGTAGGAAACCCCCATGTCGCCGGTCAGCAGGAGATAGGCCATTTCGACCGTACCGGCGATGATGTGGGTAAAGCCCCCCGCTGCGATGAGCCATGTCATGATGATGATCAGCAGGAAGTTGCCCGACGCGCCCGAAGCCATCATCCAGACCAGCGCGGCGATCAACAGCCCCGCGGGGATCGCTTTGCAGAACCCGACCCATGCCCCGTGCTCTGTCGCATGGATCGATATCGTCCGCACATGCTCCAGCACGCCGGGGTCGAAGGCCGGGATGTAGGCGAGAAAGAACGCCGCAATGAAACATCCGATGACGTTGGCGCAGATGACGACGCCCCAGAGACGTCCGATGCTCCACAGTTTGTCGACCGAAGGCTCGGCCAAGAAGGGCAGCACGGTCGTGATCGTGTTCTCTGTGAACAGCTGCATGCGACCGACGATCACGATGAGAAAGCCGAAGGTGTAACCAAGGCTTTCGACCAGAAACAGCCAGTCGCTGACGGGCAGACCTTCGGCAAAGATGGCCTCGCCGATGACCGACAGGCTGATGCAGATGCCTGCCGCGATCCCGGACCAGAACAGGGAATTCGTCGGGCGGTTCAATTCTTCTTCGCCCTCGTGACGGACCACGTGGTAGACCATCTTGGCCGACAGGTGCGACGCGACATCGACGGCTTCCTGTTCCTTTTCCTCTTCGGCCAGCTCTTCGGTATCGGCCTGCTGTGCTGCCTGGGCATCTTCTTCGCGCTGGGCTGCGGTGCGGATCGGTTCGTCGTAGTCCTGCGGTGTCATCACGTGCGTCTCCGTTTCAAGGGGAAGTGGTGCAGGACATGTGAGGGTCAATGCCGGTTCACTGCGATACAACCGGTGAAAGTTCAGCCATTTCATGTTATGCTGAACGGGTGATGTCACTTCAGACAAGGAGGAGACGACGATGTCGAAACATCCAATGGATCATTCCGGCGAGACGATGCGCGTGGGTCGCGTCCCCCGCTTTTGGCTGATCGCGCGGCGCAAGTCGGGCGAGCAGCGTGGTCATGCGATGGGCCATGCCGTCAGATCCCGTCCGGGCGGGCTTTGTGCCGGGGTCGCCTACCTGCATCGGGGGCGGCGGGACCGGTCGCTGAACCGGCCCGCGCCGTAACCGCGTTCAGCTGCGAACCAGCTTTTCGTAGCTTTCGGCTACGTCGAGCGCCAGTGCGCCGACCTCGAAGTTGTAATCACCGATCTGGCCGACGGGGGTGACCTCGGCGGCCGTTCCTGTCAGCCAGCATTGCTCGAAGCCTTCCAGCTCTTCGGGCATGATATGGCGCTCGTGGACGGTGACGCCCTTTTCCCTGAGCATCTTCACGACGGTCTGACGGGTCAGGCCATTGAGGAAGCAATCGGGGAGCGGGGTATGAACCGCGCCGTCCTTGACGAAGAAAAGGTTCGCGCCGGTGCATTCCGCGACGTAGCCGCGGTAGTCGAACATCAGCGCGTCGGAACAGCCTTTCGCTTCGGCGTCGTGCTTGGACATGGTCGCGATCATGTAAAGGCCGGCGGCCTTGGCATCGTGCGGGATCGTCTCGGGCGACGGTCGCTTCCACTTGGCGATGTCGAGCTTTGCGCCCTTGGTCTTGGCGTCGCCGTAATAGCTGCCCCATGTCCAGGCCGCGATGGCGGTACGGACAGGGTTCCGGCGCGAGGCCACACCCATGTCCTCGCCCGCGCCACGCCATGCAAAGGCCCGGACGTAAGCGTCGGTCAGCCCGTTGGCATCCAGCACGTCGCGCTTGGCGGCCATCAGTTCATCGACGGTATAGGGGATCTGGAAATCGAGACGGCCCGCGGAAAAGTGCAGGCGTTCGGTATGTTCGCGGTCGAGAAAGATCTTGCCGCTGTAGCACCGCTCGCCCTCGAACACCGAGGACGCATAGTGCAGACCGTGGGTCAGCACGTGGACATTGGCATCCCGCCATTCGACAAGCTTGCCATCAAGCCAGATTTTTCCGTCACGATCATCATAAGAGCCCAGCATTGCGTCCCTCCCGCAGTTTTCCGAATATTTCGCAATTAGGTCCGCTTCGGACAGAAAGTTGCGTTATTTCGCAGAATCGCTATCAATCGCGTCTTGGAATGTCAACAACGCTGACTTATTCTGGCCGCGAAAAACCAAGGGAGACTCCGATGGCGCAAGGACCGATATCGCCAAGCGGGCAGTCGCTGCTGTTCCTGACGGACGAGCAGTTGCGAAAGGGATCAGAGGCGATGTTCTTTGCCTATCGCGGCTTCACCCGCGATCCCGACCGTATCCTTGCCGAGAAAGGCTACGGTCGCGCCCATCATCGGGCGATCCATTTCATCCACCGCGCGCCCGGCACGACGGTGAATAATCTCTTGGCCATTCTGGGTGTTACAAAACAGTCTCTCAATCGTGTGTTGCGGACCTTGATCGACGACGGTTTGGTGACGCAGCGTGTGGGTGCGACGGATCGTCGCGAACGGCAGTTGCACCTGACGGGTGAGGGGGCCGCTCTCGAGCGTGCCCTGTCGGACGCCCAGCGCGACCGCATGCGTCAGGCCTATCGCAAGGCGGGGCCTGATGCGGTCGCAGGGTTCAGGCAGGTGCTGGAGGCGATGATGGACGACGAGATGAAGCATTATTACGACGCGCTCAGGGATCGTTCCGATGCAGGCTGAAGACGCGCATCTTCTGATCGTGGACGACGACGAGCGAATCCGCGGATTGCTGCAGAAGTTTCTGGTCCGTTCGGGCTACCTTGTATCTACGGCACGCGATGCGGCCCATGCGCGGCGCATCCTGAAGGGACTGGATTTCGACCTGATCGTGCTTGATGTCATGATGCCCGGCGAGGACGGCATGAGCCTGTGCGCCGACCTGCGCCGGTCGCGTGCGACGCCCATCCTGCTGCTGACCGCCCGGGGCGAAACCGAAGACCGGATCAAGGGCTTCGAAGCCGGGGCGGACGACTACTTGGCCAAGCCCTTCGAGCCCAAGGAACTGCTGTTGCGGATCAACGCGATCCTGCGCCGCGTCCCGATGGAGGACCCCGTGCCGATAGCGCCCAAGGTGCTGCAGCTTGGACCGATCCGGTATGACATCTCGCGGGCCGAAATGTCGGACGGCGACGATCCGGTGCGGTTGACGGCGACCGAAAGCCAGTTGATGCGCATCTTCTCGACCCGTCCGGGCGAAGCCGTCAGCCGCACCACGCTGGTCGAAGAACTGAGCCGTTCGGGCGGTCAGACACAGGAACGCGCGGTCGATGTGCAGATCACGCGCTTGCGCCGCAAGATCGAGAAAGACCCCAAGCAGCCGCGCTACCTGCAGACCGTGCGCGGCGAAGGCTACATGCTCAAGCCCGACTAAAGCGTTTCGCGAAAAATCTGAATCACAGATTTTCGCGAAACGCAGTGCTCCGCTCAATCGTTGCACGCGTTCCGCCTTTCGCTGATGCCTCAGGTTAAAGGCGGAACGCTTTAGATCCGCGTCGGGCCGGTGCTTCAAGGGTTGCAGTTTCCTGTCCGCGCTGGCCTTTTGTCGGCATGACAACAGCCTTGATCACACATCCCGATTGCCATGACCACGTCACACCCCCCGGCCACCCCGAGCAGGTGGCGCGGCTGGACGCCGTTCTGGGCGCGCTGGACGGCATGGACCTTTTGCGACTGGCAGCGCCGCTGGGGGCCGAGGACGACATCCTGCGGTGCCATCCAACAAGCTACATCGACAGCCTGCGGCAGGCCGTTCCCGACAGCGGCTGGCGATCGCTCGATGCGGATACGCATATGTCCGCCGGATCGCTGGCGGCGGCCTTTCGCGGTGTGGGCGGCGCGGTGCGGGCCGTTGATGCGGTTCTGGGCGGCGAGGCGGGCAACGCCTTCGTCGCGATGCGGCCGCCGGGGCACCACGCCGAGCGCGAGACGGCAATGGGGTTCTGCTTTTTCGGAAATGTGGCGATCGCTGCGAAACATGCGCTTGAACATCACGGGCTGGCGCGCGTCGCGATCGTGGATTTCGACGTGCATCACGGTAACGGCACACAGAATCTGGTCGAGGACGACCCCCGCATCCTGTTCTGTTCGACCCATCAGTCACCGCTGTTTCCGGGCACCGGGGCAGCGCATGAAACGGGTGTGGGCAATGTGCTGAACGTGCCATTGCCGGACGGCACCGGATCAGACGGGTTTCGCGCTGCGATGGACCGGCAGGTTCTGCCGCGCGTCGATGCGTTCGCGCCGGACCTGCTGCTGATTTCGGCGGGTTTCGACGCCCATTCGGCAGACCCGCTTGCCGGCATGGAACTGACGACCGGGGATTTCGCGTGGATCACCGAAAAACTCTGCGATCTGGCCGAAAAACACTGCGCGGGGCGCGTGGTATCCTGTCTTGAAGGTGGTTATGATCTGGAGGCTTTGGGTGCCTCTGCGGCGGCCCATGTGACAGTTTTGAAGGAGCGCGCGCAATGAGCGAGACACCGGTGGCCGACATGTCGTTCGAAGAGGCGATCAAGGAGTTGGAGCGCGTCGTGACCCAGCTGGATCGGGGCGATGTGGCGCTGGATGAAAGCATAGCCCTTTACGAACGCGGGGCCGCGCTCAAGGCGCGGTGCGAGGCCAAGCTGAAAGAGGCCGAGGAAAAGGTCGCCAAGCTGACGCTGAGCCAGGACGGCCAGCCGACGGGGACCGTTCCGCTGGATGGGTGAGACGTTTCAGGCAAGGCTGACTGCGGCGCAGGGGACCGTTGCCGCAGGGATGCGCGATGCGCTGTCGGGGCGTTTTGGCGTTCTGCCCGAAGCGATGCTCTATGCGATAGAAGGTGGGAAATGCCTGCGGGCCTTTCTGGCGCTCGAATCCGCACGGTTGCACGGGGCAGACGGTCGCGCGGCGGCTCTCGCTATCGAGGCGGTGCATGCCTACAGCCTGATCCACGACGATCTGCCCTGCATGGACGACGACGACCTGCGGCGCGGCAAGCCCACGGTGCATCGCAAATGGGACCAGACCATCGCGATCCTTGCCGGCGATGCGCTGAACACGCTGGCGTTCGAGCTGTTGGCCGAAGGCGACGCGCTGCCTCTGGTCGGCTCGCTGGCGCGGGCTGCGGGGACCGAGGGCATGATCGGCGGGCAGATGATGGACATCGCTGCCGAAACCGCCGCGACGCCGCTCGATCTGGCGCGGATCACCGCCCTGCAGGCTGGCAAGACCGGCGCGCTGATAACATGGTCGGCGCTTGTCGGGCCGCGACTGGCCAAGGCGGACGAGGCGCCGCTGAGGACCTACGGCGACGCGCTGGGGCTGGCCTTTCAGATCGCGGATGACCTGCTGGATGTCGAAGGCAACGCAGAGGCTGTCGGCAAGGCCGTGGGCAAGGACGCCGATGCGGGCAAGGCGACCTTCGTGTCGCTGCTGGGCCTGGATGCGGCCCGGGCGCGGGCCGATGCGCTGGTCACCGAAGCCTGCGACGCGCTGGCCCCCTATGGCGCGGCCGCGGACCCGCTGCGCGATGCCGCCCGCTTCGTGGTGACGCGCGACCGCTAGGTCCGGTTGTCCAGTCGACGCTCGATCGCCTCCAGCTTTGCCAGAACCTCGTCGCGGTAGGCGTCGGTGGCGGCGATCTCTTCTGCGGAATGGGCTTCCTGCATGGAGTTGACGATCAGACCGACCAGCAGGTTCACGACAGCGAATGTGGTCACCAGAATGAACGGGATGAAGAAGGCCCAGGCGTAGGGGTAAACCTCCATGACCGGGCGCACGATGCCCATCGACCAGCTTTCCAGCGTCATGATCTGGAACAGCGAATAGGCCGAGGAGCCAAGGTCCCCGAACCACTCTGGAAAGGAGGCTCCGAAAAGTTGCGTGGCCATGACCGACCCGATGTAGAACATGATCCCCATCAGCAGAAAGACCGAGCCCATGCCCGGCAGCGCGGTGATGAAGCCTTCGACCACCCGCCGCAGCGAGGGTGCGACAGAGATCACGCGCAGCACGCGCAGGATGCGCAGGGCCCGCAGGACGGACATGCCGTTGCCGCCGGGAATCAGGGCGATGCCGACGATCACGAAATCGAACAGGTTCCAGCCGCTGCGGAAGAATGAAAGCCGCTGGGCAAAGAGCTTCAGGCCGATCTCAACGACGAAGACGGTCAGGCACGCGAGGTCGAGCGCTATGATCAGCGGCCCTGCGACGGCCATGATCTGGGGCGACGTTTCCAGACCCAGAAGCACGGCGTTGAAGAGGATCACGGCAATGATGCCCCAGCGGACAGCCGGCCGGTCGAGAAAGTCACTGATGGTCTGGCGCATGATCCGTCCCCTGATTGCGGGTTCAGGTAAGCCTGCGACAGGACTGACGCAAGGTTTGTCCTTTCCCGCGCCGCCCGTGCCGGTCAATCTGGCGGCAGGAGGGCCGTTCATGGTCAGAATTTATCGTTGGATCGTGTTTCTGCTGGCGGCAGGTTATTGTCTGCGCACGCTCATCGTGAACGATTTTGCGGCTTTCGGTGGGCCGTTCCGGTTTTTGACGATCTGGGCGCTTTTCATGTCCTTCGCCTGCGCCAGCCGGATGATCGCGCGCGAAGAGGGCCGCACGGACCGGCGCTGGGACGGGCTGGTTTCGGCGACGGCGGTCGTGAACGCGATGGTGGTCGGGCTGTATTGGCGGCTTTACCTGAATGACGCGAGCAGCGTGACACCCGACGGTCAGCTTGCCGCCCCCTATCTGGAGCTGTATCTGCACGGGCTTGGACCGGCGCTGCAATGGATCGACGCCACCTTCATCCACCGCAGTTTCAGGCGGCTGGGGGCGGCGGCGCTTTGGCTGACAGGGATCATCGGGGCCTACGTTCTCTGGTCCGAAACCTTGGTGCAGCGGTTCAACGACAGCCCGGCGGGCAGCGTGACAAGCGGGCTGCCCTATCCGTTTCTCAACAACCTTGGCGGCAGTGACCGCGCGATGTTCTATGCCGGCAATATCGTGACAGCCTTTGTCGTGCTGGCGGTCTTTGCCGGTGTGGCCTGGGCTGTCAGGCGGTGGCTTCCAGCGCCGCCAGCGCCTGTAGGCCTACGCGATAGTCAGGGTAACGCAGGCTGACCCCCAGCTCGTCCTTGATCCGGTCGTTCCGCACCTTCTTGCTTTCGGCGTAAAAGCTGCGGGCCATGGGGGTGAGGTCTGCATCCTCGAAGGCCACCTCTTCGGGCACCGGCAGGCCCAGAAGCGTGGCGGCATAGGCGATCACGTCCTGCGGTGGGGCGGGATCGTCGTCGCAGACGTTGTAGGCGGCGCCGGGGTTTGGGCGCGCGATCGACGCGGCCAGCACCTGGGCGATGTCCTCGACATGGGTGCGCGAAAACACCTGCCCGTCCTTCACGATCCGCCGCGCCGTGCCCGCGCGGACCTTGGAAAACGGGCCGCGTCCGGGGCCGTAGATACCCGCAAGCCGAAAGATATGCAGCGGCAGTCCGGCGATGGACTGCCATGCCGCCTCGGCCTGAACCCGTGCCCGTCCGCGCCTGGTCGCGGGCGTCAGGGGCGTATCCTCGTCCACCCAATCGCCGCCGTGGTCACCATAGACGCCGGTGGTGGACAGGTAGCCCACCCATTCGAAGGTGCCTGCACGCTTGGCAATTTCTCCGCCCAGCTCTTGCAGGACGGGGTCGCCCATATCGTCTGGCGCCGCCGAGATCAGCAGATGCGTGGCCGCGTCGAGAGCGGGGGCCATATCGGCGCCGGGCCAGATGCGCGGCTCGACCCCGCGTGCCATCATGGCGGTGGCGCGATCCTCGGATCGGGTCGTGCCGATGATGCGCCAGTCGTCGCCCAGAAGCGGTTCCAGCGCTTGCGCCGAATAGCCGTGGCCGAAGGAAAGAAGTGTCCTGGTCATGGCAGGGATGTAGGGGCAGGTGCCGTGCAAGGCAATCGCGGCTGTGAAATGGCCTTGCTACAAGAGTATTGCGATTATCCGGTCGCGTTCTAAGCTGACCTGATGAAAAACATGCCCGGCCTTGATTCCGCCTTTGCCGTGACGTCCAAGGACGACGTGAAGGCGCTTTATGCAAAGTGGGCCAGTACCTATGATGCGGGTTTCGGTCAGGCGCAGGGCTATCAGGTCCCGCGCGAGGTCGTGCATGCGTTTCTGGGGGCGGGTGGAACCGGGCCGGTTCTGGACGTGGGCGCTGGTACCGGACTGGTGGGTGAGGGGCTCAAGGCCACCGGGGTCGAGCCTGTCGATGCCCTGGACTTGTCGCCGGACATGATCGAGGTGGCGCGTGTCAAGGATGTCTACCGCACCCTGACGGTCGGCGACCTGCTGGCCGACGGGGTCCTGCCACCGGACACCTACGCCAGTGTCGTGAGCGCGGGCACCTTCACGCTGGGACACGTCGGGCCCGAGGGACTGGCGCCCTTGCTTGCGACGGCGATGTCAGGCGGCCTGCTGGTGATTTCGGTCAATGAACAGCATTACGCGGCGGCCGGTTTCGCGGCTGCATTCGACGACCTGTCGTCCCAGATCACCGACCGAAACGACAAGATGATCCGCATCTTCGACGACCGCGCAGAGGCCGCCCATCGGGACGACCTTGCCCGGCTCTTGACCTTTCGCAAGGTCTAGGCGGCGTAGTTCGCGCCTTCCTCGTCGAGGATCGCCTTGAGCTCCGCAAGATGCCGGGCATCCTGTTCGGGGTAGCCTTCCACTTCGCTCGCCGTCTTCTCGGCGATCTCGTGGCTCAGCACGCGCAGGTCGCGCCCTGTCTGCAGCGCGCGGATATAGGTTTCGGCGGCGCGCTCGAAATAGAACAGTCGGTTGAAGGTGTCCGCCACTGTCGCACCGATGACAAGGACGCCATGATTGCCCATCACCAAGACCTTTTTCCTGGGGTCGGTGAACAGGGCGGCGCAGCGTTCGCCTTCGTCCTCGAAGGCCAGCCCACCGTAGTTTTCATCGACGATCACGCGGTCGTAGAAAGTCGCGCAGTTCTGGTCGATGGGTGGCAGCGTGCTGTCCTTGAGCGTTGCCAGAACGGTGGCATGGATCGAATGAACATGCATCGCGCAGCGCGCATGCGGCACATGCCGGTGGATGCCGCCGTGCAGGCCCCATGCGGTCGGGTCGGGGGCGTTCGGGCCGGACAGCGTGTCGGGATCATTGGCATCGATTTCCAGCATGTCGCTGGCCTTGATCCGGGCGAAATGCATCTGGTTGGGGTTCATCAGGAACCGCGTGCCGTCGTCGTTGATGGCAAGACTGAAATGGTTCGCCACGCCTTCGTGCATGTTCAGCCGCGCGGTCCAGCGGAACGCGGCGGCAAGGTCCACACGCTCGGCCCAGTTGGTCAGGTTTGCTCGGGGTGCATTCATGGTGTCTCCGGTCTGGCATGACGCCGGTTGGGGTGAAATAACGACCCCGACTATGCAGGAGAGTGTCATGAGCCGCAAAATCTGTCTCGTCGGGATCGGCAAGATCGCGCAAGATCAACACGTGCCGTCGATCACGGCAAGCCCCGACTGGGAACTGGCCGCGACGGTCAGCCGTGCGGGCTCGGTCGGGGGTGTGCAGGCCTTCGACGATTTCGATGCGTTTCTGGCAGAGCGCCCTGACGTGGACGTCGTGTCGCTTTGCCTGCCGCCGGTGCCGCGCTTTGCATACGCCGCGCGGGCCATCGCGGTGGGGCGGCATGTGATGCTGGAAAAGCCGCCCGGCGCGACGCTGGCCGAAGTGCAAAGGCTCGATTCGATGGCGCGCGCAGCCGGTGTGACGCTTTTCGCAAGCTGGCACAGTCGCATGGCAAAAGGTGTCGCCGCCGCGAAAGCCTTTCTGGCGGACAAAACCGTGACCGGCGGACATATCGACTGGCGCGAAAACGTGCGTCAATGGCATCCGGGGCAGGACTGGGTGTTCGAACCCGGCGGGATGGGTGTCTTCGATCCGGGCAGCAACGCACTGTCGATCCTGACCGAGGTCTTGCCACAACCGGTGCATCTGACCGGCGCGGAACTGGGTGTGCCGGGTAACCGCCAGACGCCGATCCATGCGGAGCTGACATTCACTGGCGGGATCACCGCGACCTTCGACTGGCTGAAGAAGGGTGAGCAGCTTTGGGAGATGACGCTCGAGGCCGGGGCCGACCGTGTCCACCTGACCGAAGGCGGAAATGCCTGCACGATCAACGGCGCATCGGCCGCGCTGACCGATCTGGACGAATATCCCGCCCTTTATGCCCATCTGACCGGCTTGCTGGATCGGGGCGCCTCAGATGTCGATCTGTCGCCGATGGTGCATGTATCGGACGCGATGACGCTGGGGCGGCGGGTGAGCGTCGCGGACTTCGCATTTTGAGGCGAGGCCGCAGGGGGCGCTGCCCCCGTCCTGCGGACTCCCCCGGAGTTTACGGGCCGAGATGAAGGAGCGGGGGCGTTTTCACAGCGCCTAAAATTTACCATTTGATAAAAAATGAAGTTGTGGCAGTCTGATTCGGGAACAAGACAGGGAATTGCCATGACCAGCCCTTCGACACCCGGCATCGTTCCGGGCCGCTTGCCCGCCGATGCGATCGCGGAGAACTTCGATGATCTGCACGCACCGCTTGCACCCCACGAGGTGCAGGTGGCGGCGGACCGCTGCTATTTCTGCTATGATGCGCCTTGCGTGACGGCCTGTCCGACAGAGATCGACATCCCGTTGTTCATTCGCCAGATCGCGACGGGAACCTCCGAGGCCGCGGCGCGGACGATCTTTAACCAGAATATTCTGGGCGGGATGTGCGCCCGGGTCTGCCCGACCGAGACGCTGTGCGAGGAAGCCTGCGTGCGTGAACTGGCGGAAGGCAAGCCTGTCGAGATCGGGCGCCTGCAGCGGCATGCGACCGATATGTTGATGGCGCGGCAGGGGCATCCATTCACCCGCGCGGCGCCGACGGGCAAGCGGGTGGCTGTCGTCGGGGCCGGCCCCGCCGGTCTGTCCTGCGCGCACCGGCTGGCGATGAAGGGGCACGATGTCGTGCTCTACGACGCCAAGTCCAAGCCCGGAGGCCTGAACGAATACGGAATCGCGGCCTACAAGAGCACCGATGATTTCGCTGCCCGCGAGGCCGAGTGGCTGATGGGGATCGGCGGAATCACCTACGAGGGTGGCATGGCCTTGGGCGCTGATCTGACGATCGACGCTCTGTCGGAGAGCTTTGACGCCGTCTTTCTGGGCGTCGGCCTTGGTGGCGTGAACGCGCTGGGCGTCGCGGGCGATGACAAGGACGGCGTGCGCGATGCGGTGGATTTCATCGCGGACCTGCGGCAGGCAAAGGACCTGACAACATTGCCCGTCGGGCGGAATGTCGTCGTGATCGGTGGCGGGATGACGGCGGTCGATGCCGCGGTGCAGGCCAAGCTGCTGGGTGCGCAGAATGTCACGATCGCCTATCGGCGCACGCGGACCCGCATGGGTGCTTCGCGTTACGAGCAGGATCTGGCGGCAAGCCACGGTGTCCAGCTTTTGTTCGATGTGCAGCCCGTCGCCGTGCATGGCAACGGGGCCGCGGTCGAGGTCGAGCTGGAATACACGGTAGATCACGGCAAGGGCCTTGAAGGCACAGGCGAGACGATCCGCATTCCCGCCGACCAAGTTTTCCGCGCGATCGGCCAGTCGCTGACGCTTGATGGCGGGTTGGAAATGGATGGTCGCAAGATCAGGGTGACCGATGCAGGGCGGACGAGCCATGCGAAAGTCTGGGCGGGGGGCGACTGCACCTCGGGCGAGGATCTCACGGTCGTGGCCGTGGCCGAAGGTCGCGATGCCGCCGAAGATATCCACAAGGTCCTGATGGGCTGATGCCCGAACTGCCCGAATCCGATGCGGCCCGCCGCAAGATCGCCGATCACTGCCTGGACCGGACGATCGAAGGGTTTGCCTTGGGTGAGGTCCGCCACGTCGAATTGCCGTCGCAGGCAGAACGTGACCGGTTGGTCGGCACCCGGTTTTCGACCACGGGGCGGCACGGCAAATACATCTTCGCCGGGACCAAGGGCGGACCATGGTTGCACGTGCATCTGGGCATGTCGGGTTCGTTGCGGGTTTATGAAGAGGGTGAAGAGAAGCCGGATTACGCGCGGCTGACGGTCGAATTCGAGGGCGGGCGCCGGCTGGCGTTTCGGGATCCGCGCAAGTTCGGCACCGTCGCGCTGGTCGAGGACATCGATGATTTCGTCGCAGGCAAGGGGCTTGGGCCAGATGCGATGACCATCGGGGACAATGCTTTTGCCAGCGCTATCGGCGCAACACGGGGTGCGATCAAATCCGCGCTGCTGAACCAGCGGAAACTGGCCGGAGTGGGAAACCTGTGGTCGGACGAGACGCTTTACCGCTGCGGCATCATGCCGGATGCGCATGCCTGCGACCTGACATCAAAAACGGTCGGTGACCTGCACCGGGCGATGCAGGACATCATGGGTCTCGTGATGGAAAAGAATGCGGACTACAGCCAGTTGCCCGGCGACTGGCTGATCCACAACCGGACGGATGGCGCCGACTGCCCACGTTGCGGCGGCACGATAACGAAGAAGACAGTGGGCGGGCGCACTGCCTATCATTGTCCCGATCATCAAAAGGGAGCCTGAGCCATGGCCGATCTGACGACTGACTTTCTGGGCATCAAGAGCCCGAACCCGTTCTGGCTGGCGAGTGCCCCGCCGACGGACAAGGAATACAACGTCCGCCGCGCCTTCGAGGCCGGCTGGGGCGGTGTCGTCTGGAAAACGCTGGGAGCCGAAGGGCCACCGGTCGTGAACGTCAACGGCCCGCGCTACGGCGTGATCTACGGCAAGGACCGCACGGTTCTGGGGATCAACAATATCGAGCTGATCACCGACCGCCCGCTCGAGGTGAACCTTGAAGAGATGGCGCGGGTCAAGGCGGACTACCCCGATCATGCGTTGATCGCGTCGATCATGGTCCCGTGCGAGGAAGAGGCGTGGAAAGCGATCCTGCCGCGGGTCGAGGAAACCAATGCCGACGGGATCGAACTGAACTTTGGCTGCCCGCACGGGATGGCCGAGCGCGGAATGGGCAGTGCCGTCGGGCAGGTTCCCGAATACATCGAAATGGTCACGCGCTGGTGCAAGAAATACTACGACCGCCCTGTGATCGTGAAGCTGACGCCGAACATCACCGATGTCCGCAAGCCTGCGCTGGCGGCCAAGAACGGTGGTGCGGATGCGGTCAGCCTGATCAACACGATCAATTCCATCACCTCGGTCGATCTGGATGCCATGTCGCCGCAGCCGATGATCGACGGTAAAGGCACGCATGGCGGCTATTGCGGCCCTGCGGTCAAGCCGATCGCGATGAACATGGTGGCCGAGATCGCGCGCGATCCGCAGACCCACGGGTTGCCGATTTCCGGCATCGGCGGTGTGACCACGTGGCGCGATGCGGCAGAGTTCATGGCGCTGGGCTGCGGCAACGTGCAGGTCTGCACCGCGGCGATGACCTATGGCTTCAAGATCGTGCAGGAAATGAAGTCCGGCCTGTCGCAATGGATGGACGAGAAAGGCTATCGGTCCACCTCGGATTTTGTCGGGATGGCCGTGCCGAACGTGACGGACTGGCAGTATCTGAACCTGAACTACGTGACCAAGGCGCGCATCGACCAGGACAGCTGCATTTCCTGCGGGCGCTGCTATGCCGCTTGCGAGGATACCTCGCATCAGGCGATCGCGATGTCTGACGACCGCACCTTTACCGTGATCGACGAGGAATGCGTCGCTTGTAACCTGTGCGTCGATGTCTGCCCGGTCGAAGACTGCATCACGATGGTCGAACTGCAGCCCGGAGCGATCGACCCGCGGACGGGAAAGGAGGTTCAGAAGGAATATGCCAACTGGACCACGCATCCGAACAATCCGGGGGCAGTTGCCGCCGAATGACGGGTTTTCGTGACAAGGGCGCAGAGGGGCGGCGGCCCGTCCGCGCCCTTGTCATTCACCAGCCGTCTTCGATGACAAGACGGTCTTCGCTGATGCCCATTTCCTTCAGCGCGTCCCGCATCGCGTCCACGAAACCTTGCGGGCCGCAGATGTAGAAGGGCTGGTCGTGATCGCTCACCAGCTCTGACAGCTTGGTTTTGTCCAGCTCGCCCGAATGATGGGCCGTATCGGGCTGATCCGTCACGACGAAGACCGAAGTGACGCCCGGCAGGCTGCCCCATGTCTCTTTGAGGATGATGTCCTTGTCGGTCTTGTTCGAAAAGATGAGTGTATCGCCGGTCACGCCTTCGCGGTCATGCTTCTTGAGGATCGAAATGAAGGGCGTGATGCCGGCACCCGCCGCTAGAAAGACGCCGGGTCCGTGATCCGTGATCGCGCCGAAGGGGCCGTCGCAGGCCACCTGATCGCCTGTGCCGAGTGATGGGATCCGCGCCGTCACCCCGTTATGGTCGGGGTAGCTCTTGATCACGAATTCGAGGCTGGGGGCATCCGGCTGCGACACCATCGTGAAGGGCCGCCCTTCGTCCTTCCATCCGTCCTGCAAGAGCGCGAGTTCGACAGCCTGCCCGGGCTGAAAGGTGAACCCTTCCGGTCTGCCGAAGGTCAGATGATGGGTGTCGTGCGTAACGGGTTCGATCGCTTGCAGCGTCAGCGTGCGGGTCATTGTATCCTCTTACTTATTACTTGGTCAGAGGAAGAACCAACCGGCGCGCATTAGGGTTCCAAGGCACCTCGTAGCATGCGGTTCAGATGGATCGCGGCGTCGTCGAAATAGGCCGCATGACCCAGCACCGCCGTCACCTGAACTTCGAAATCGGCGTAGTGTTGCGTCAGCGACCAGATCGAGAAGATCAGGTGACGGGGATCGACGGCCTTGATCCGCCCTTCGTCGGCCCAGCGCGCAATGACGATGGCGATATCGTCGACCAGTGCCTTGAGATCCCCGCTCAGGTGACTGTGGATATGCGGCGCCCCCTGCAGGATCTCGTTTGCGAAAAGGCGGCTTTCGCGCGGGTAGTCGCGGCTGAGGTCCAGCTTGCGCTGCGCATAGCCCAGTATTTCGGTCACGGGGTCGCCGTCGGGGTCGATTTCGCGCAGCGGATCGAGCCATGTGTCCAGAAGCTGTTCGAGAAGGGCGGTGTAGATGGCGTCCTTGCCGCCGAAATAATACAGCAGGTTGGGTTTCGACATGCCCGCCGTTTCGGCGATCTGGTCAAGGGTGGCCCCGCGGAACCCATGTGCGGAAAAGGCATCGAGCCCCGCGTCGAGGATGGCGGCGCGGTTCTTGATCTGGATGCGCGTGCGTGGCCGGCTGGATGTCATGTCATTTTCGCGCTGCCGGATTTTTCAGCAGACCCGCCCCACAATACAAAGTTTTCAGCCCACAAAGCGCAAGTCGGACCCGCAAGGTCAAGCAACTTGACTGAATCCGGGGCTCTGTTAGCGTCAGTTTTACCAATTGGTCAAATACAATCAGGGGGATGACATGGCGGCACCGGGCGAGAATCTCAAGATCAACGCCGACCGGCTGTGGGACAGCATCATGGAAATGGCCAAGATCGGCCCCGGCGTCGCAGGTGGGAACAATCGCCAGACCGTGACGGACGAAGATGCCGAAGGCCGCGCCCTGTTCCAGAAGTGGTGCGAGGCCGCGGGCATGACCATGGGTCTTGATGAGATGGGCAATATGTTCATGCGCAAGGAAGGCACCGACCCCGACGCGCTGCCGGTCTATGTGGGCTCTCACCTCGACACGCAGCCCACCGGTGGCAAGTATGACGGTGTGCTGGGCGTGCTGGGCGGGTTGGAACTGATCCGCTCGATGAACGATCTGGGGATCAAGACCAAGCATCCCATCGTCGTCACCAACTGGACGAACGAAGAAGGAACCCGCTTTGCTCCGGCCATGCTGGCCTCGGGTGTCTTTGCCGGGCGGCACACGCTGGACTGGGCCTACGACCGCACCGACGCCAAGGGCAAGACCTTTGGCGATGAGCTCCAGCGCATCGGCTGGAAGGGCGAGGAAAAGGTCGGTGACCGCAAGATGCATGCGTTCTTCGAGCTGCACATCGAACAGGGCCCCATTCTGGAGGCCGAGGGCAAGCAAGTGGGCGTCGTCACCCACGGGCAGGGTCTGCGCTGGATCGAATGCACGATCACCGGCAAGGAAAGCCACACTGGATCGACGCCGATGAGCATGCGCAAGAACGCGGGCCGGGGGCTCGCGCTGGTGACCGAACTGGTCCACGAGATCGCGATGAAGAACCAGCCCAACGCCGTGGGCGCCATCGGCCATGTCGATGTCTACCCCAACTCGCGCAACATCATCCCCGGCAAGGTGGTCTGCACCGTCGATATGCGGACGCCGGATCTGGACAAGCTCAACGGTATGGTCGCGGAACTGATGGAGCGCGCGCCACAGGTCTGTGCCGAGATCGAAGTCGGTTTCGAGGCCGAGATCGTCGGCCAGTTCGACCCACCCGCCTTCGACGAAGGCTGCGTGAAAGCCGTCCGCGATGCCGCCGACCGGCTGGGCTATTCGCACATGGATATCGTATCGGGCGCGGGCCATGACGCCTGCTGGATCAACGATGTCGCCCCCACCGCGATGATCATGTGCCCCTGCGTGGACGGGCTCAGCCACAACGAAGCGGAAGAGATTTCCAAGGACTGGGCCGCGGCAGGCACCGATGTGCTGTTGCACGCAGTGCTGGAAACGGCGGAGATCGTGGAGTGAGCACGTCACGAGCGGGCGATCAAACACTGGCGGCGGGCATGGAAAAATGCCTTGATCGTCAAGACCAACCCAACATGGTCCCACCTGCCGCCGGAGGTTTCGCTTGTGCGAGGCCCCGCGTCACGTCCGGACCCGCGTAGATAAAGGGAGACACAACATGTCCACCAAAGTCATCAAGAACGGAACCATCGTCACGCACGATCTGACCTACGAGGCCGACGTGCTGATCGAGAACGGCCAGATCATCGAGATCGGCAAGGGATTGAGCGGGGATGAAACGCTCGACGCCACCGGCTGCTACGTCATGCCCGGCGGGATCGACCCGCATACGCATCTCGAGATGCCCTTCATGGGCACCTATTCGACCGACGATTTCGAATCCGGCACGCGAGCGGCCTTGGCGGGCGGCACGACGATGGTCGTGGATTTCGCGCTGCCCAGCCCCGGGCAAGGGCTGCTCGACGCGATTCAGATGTGGGACAACAAGTCGGGCAAGGCATCCTGTGACTATTCCTTCCACATGGCGGTGACATGGTGGGGCGAACAGGTCTTTGACGAGATGGAAACCGTCGTGCGCGAGCGCGGCATCAACACGTTCAAGCATTTCATGGCCTACAAGGGCGCGTTGATGGTGCAGGACGACGAGATGTATGCGTCCTTCCAGCGGCTGTCGGAACTGGGTGCCATTGCGATGGTCCACGCCGAAAACGGCGACGTGGTGGCGGACCTGTCGGCCAAGCTGCTGGCCGAGGGCAACACCGGCCCCGAAGGTCACGCCTATTCCCGCCCACCGCAGGTCGAGGGTGAGGCGACGAACCGCGCGATCATGATCGCGGACATGGCGGGCGTTCCGCTTTATGTCGTCCACGTGTCGTGCGAGGACAGCCACGAGGCGATCCGGCGCGCGCGCCAGCAGGGCAAGCGGGTCTGGGGCGAGCCCCTGATCCAGCATCTGACACTGGATGAAAGCGAATACTTCAATCAGGACTGGGACCACGCCGCGCGGCGGGTCATGTCGCCGCCGTTCCGCAACAAGGAACATCAAAACTCGCTCTGGGCCGGGCTGCAAAGTGGCAGCCTCAGCGTCGTGGCCACGGACCACTGTGCCTTTACGACCGACCAGAAGCGCTATGGCGTGGGCGACTTCACCAAGATCCCGAACGGCACCGGCGGTCTT
The DNA here is from genome assembly GCA_020201155.1 of Loktanella sp. Classification (GTDB taxonomy): domain Bacteria; phylum Pseudomonadota; class Alphaproteobacteria; order Rhodobacterales; family Rhodobacteraceae; genus JAIVHI01. The sequence continues at coordinate 18,022 of JAIVHI010000004.1, forward strand.
GAAGACCGGATGCCGATGCTTTGGACGAACGGCGTGGCGACGGGGCGGCTGACGCCCAACGAATTCGTCGCCCTGACCTCGACCAACATCGCCAAGATGGAATGCGGTCTGACCGTCGTCACAGCCCGCCCGGATTTCCGGGCCGAACCGAGGCGCCGTGCCAGCCTATGAGCGCCCCCGTCATCACCGCCAAATCGCTCGACCTGACGTTCCAGACGAATGACGGCCCCGTCCATGCGCTCAAGGACGTGAGCCTTGATATCGCCAAGGGTGAATTCGTCAGCTTCATCGGGCCGTCGGGGTGCGGCAAGACCACCTTCCTGCGCTGTATCGCGGGGTTGGAGCAGCCGACGGGTGGCGCGATCAGCGTCAATGGCATGACACCGGACGAGGCGCGCAAGGCGCGGGCTTACGGTTACGTCTTTCAGGCGGCAGGGCTTTATCCCTGGCGCACCATTGGCGGGAATATCCGCCTGCCGCTGGAAATCATGGGGTTCGACAAGTCCGATCAGTCCAAGCGGGTGAACCGCGTGCTGGAACTGGTGGACCTTGCCGGGTTCGAAAAGAAATACCCGTGGCAATTGTCGGGGGGCATGCAACAGCGGGCCAGTATCGCGCGGGCGCTGGCCTTCGATGCCGACATCCTGCTGATGGACGAACCCTTTGGCGCTTTGGACGAAATCGTGCGCGATCACCTGAACGAACAGCTTCTGGAGCTTTGGGCGCGGACGGAAAAGACCATCGGCTTCGTGACCCATTCGATCCCCGAAGCGGTCTACCTGTCCACCAAGATCGTCGTCATGTCCCCGCGACCGGGCCGGATCACCGATGTGATCGACAGCCCGCTGCCCAGGGAACGTCCCTTGGATATTCGCGACACACCCGAATTCATCGAAATCGCCCACCGCGTGCGCGATGGGCTGCGGGCGGGTCATGTGGATGACTAGGGTTCGCACGTCATGAAGGGCAAGGTGCTTCCCGTTTTGACGGTCGTCCTTGCGATCATCGTCCTTTGGTATGCCGCCGTCGTGCCGATGAACGTCAAGGAGGTGCTGACGCAGGCCGAACGGGCGGGGGCCGAGGTCGTGCCGCCGTCGGCGGCGGACCGGCGCGATGCCTCGCGCTGGGCGCTGATCTTCGCCAATACCAGCCACCTTGGCGATAGCTGGTCGATGGAGCGGGCGCGACTGCCCGCGCCACATCAGGTGGTCCAGGAACTTTGGGTCAGCACATGGGAGGAAGAGGTGAACGGCCGGCGCGGGATCGTGCAGTCGGGCAGCTTGTCGAACCGCAGTCTTGTCTATCACGCCGGGATCACGCTGAGCGCGACGGTTCTGGGGTTTGCCATGGGGGCGGTCGCCGGTGTGCTGCTGGCCATCGGGATCGTCTATTCCCGCGTCATGGACCGCAGCGTGATGCCTTGGGCCATCATCAGCCAGACGATTCCGATCGTGGCGCTGGCACCGATGATCATCGTCGTCCTGTATTCCGTCGGCCTGTCCGGTGTCGTCGCCAAGGCGGTCATCTCTGCCTACCTGTCGTTCTTTCCGGTGGTCGTGGGGATGGTCAAAGGCTTCCGGTCGCCCGACGCGATGCAATTGGATCTGATGCAGACCTACAGCGCCAGCAAGGCGCAGTCGTTCTGGAAGCTGCGGCTGCCCGCGTCCGTGCCCTACCTTTTCGCATCTCTCAAGATCGGCATCGCGGCCAGCCTTGTGGGGGCGATCGTGGGCGAATTGCCGGTGCAGCGCGGGGGTCTGGGTGCGCGGATGCTGGGCGGCAGCTACTATGGCCAGACGGAACAGATCTGGGCCGCGCTTTTCGCAGCCGCGCTGATGGCCGCGGCCCTTGTCTGGTTGATCGGCTGGCTCGAGCGGCGGACCTTGACCGCAATGGGGGTGCCGCAATGACGCTGGTGATCCTCGCCTTGGTGCTTTGGGCTGGCCTGTGGCTGGCGAATGTCTGGCTTGTCCGTCATTCGACGGTGGCCGGGTTCGCTTCACCGCTTATCTTCGGCGTGACGATCCTGATCGTCTGGGAGCTTCTGGTCAGAGGGCTGGAGGTTCCGAACGTGATCCTGCCGTCCCCGACACAGGTGGCCGTGACCTTCAGCGAGAATACCGCGACCCTTTGGGCCGATTTCGTCCAGACCATCCTGAAAGGCGCCTTGTCCGGTTATGTGATCGGCGCGGGCGCCGCCGTGGTCGTCGCCGTGCTGCTGGACCGGTTCGATTTCCTGCGGCGTGGCCTGCTGCCGGTGTGAACACCATGGCCGGGCTGCTGGATACCAGTGCCATGCAGCGCGACCTGATGCGGACCTATGGCGCGAAATACTGGCAGACCCTGCTGCACCTGCGCCTGCCTGCGGCGCTGCCGTTCATTTTCAACGGGCTGAAAATTTCAGCAACACTGTCGTTGGTCGGCGCAATCGTGGCCGAATTCTTCGGCTCGCCCACCACCGGGCTGGGCTTTCGCATCAACGCCTCGCTGGGGCAGTTGGCACTGGATATGGTCTGGGCAGTGATCGTGGTTGCGGCACTGGCGGGGTCTATCTTTTACGGGGTCTTGACCCTTCTCGAACGGCGGTTGACCTTCTGGCATCCGTCACAACGCCAATGAGAGTCGCAAAGACCGGAACGGCACAACAACCAACGGGAGTTTGGACAATGAAGAAACTGATGATGGCGGCAGCGGTCGCTTGCGGCATGGGCGGGATGGCACATGCCGAAGCCCACGCAAACGATGTATCGCTGCAATTGCAGTGGGTCACGCAGGCCCAGTTCGCGGGCTACTACGTGGCGCTGGACAAGGGCTATTACGAGGAAGAAGGGCTGAACGTGACCATACTGCCCGGTGGACCCGATATCGCCCCGCCGCAAGTGCTGGCTGGCGGTGGTGCCGACGTCATGCTGAACTGGATGCCCTCTGCGCTGGCCGCACGCGAAAAGGGACTGCCGGTGGTCAACATCGCGCAACCCTTCAAGTCCTCGGGTCTGATGCTGACCTGCTGGAAAGATACCGGCATCGAAAGCGTCGAGGATTTCCCCGGCAAGACCATCGGGGTCTGGTTCTTCGGTAACGAATATCCGTTCCTGAGCTGGATGGCGCAGGAAGGTATCTCGACCGACGGCGGTGATGACGGGGTGACGGTACTCAAACAGGGCTTCAACGTCGATCCGCTGCTGCAGCGTCAGGCCGACTGCATTTCGACGATGACCTACAACGAATACGGGCAGGTGCTGGACGCCGGCGTCAGCCCCGATGAACTGGTGACGTTCCAATACGAGGACCAGGGTGTCGCAACTCTCGAGGATGGCATCTACGCGCTTGAAGAAAATCTCGATGACCCCGTCTTCGTCGACAAGATGGTCCGTTTCGTCCGGGCCTCCATGAAGGGCTGGAAGTACGCCGAGGAAAACCCCGAAGAGGCAGCCGAGATCATCATCGACTACGATGAGACCGGCGCTCAGTCCTTGGCCGCGCAAGAGCGGATGATGACCGAGATCGCGAAGCTGACCGAAGGGTCGAACGGCGCGCTGGCCGAGGAAGACTATCGCCGCACGGTCGACACGCTGCTGGCAGGCGGGTCCGACCCCGTCATCAGCCAGGAGCCGGAAGGTGCCTGGACCAGCGTCATCACGGATCAGGCTCTGAACTAGGCCGAACGAGAGATCAGGGATGACAGGGCGCTGCGGGACACCGTGGCGCCCTTTTGCGTAGGGCGGTCGGTGCCGACAGCCCGGATGCCTCCGGCGGGGATATTTTTGGCAAGATGATGGTGTGTCGGTGCGGTCACATAAATGTCAGCCTGATTGCCAGTGATGGTGGAGTAGCGCACAAGAGCGCCACGCCATGAGAGACCACCATGCTAGACCGACCCCTTCGCAAGATCATCGACCCGCCCCTGAACCGGGCCGGGCGTGCCCTTGCCCAGCGGGGGGCGACGGCGGACGGTGTCACGATGGTCGGTCTGGTGCTGGGCGTGCTGTGCGCCGCGGCGGTGGCGGCGGGGCTGTTCGGGATCGCACTGGTCTTTCTTCTGGCCAGCCGCCTTGCGGACGGTCTGGACGGGGCCGTGGCACGGGCCACGCGGAAGACCGATTTCGGCGGTTATCTGGATATCGTAGCTGATTTCCTGTTCTACGGGGCGGTGCCTTTTGCCTTTGTCTTGCACGACCCGGCGGCCAACGGTGTGGCAGGTGCCTTCCTGCTGGCCAGCTTCTACGTCAACGGCACGAGTTTTCTGGGTTATGCCGTTCTGGCCGAAAAGCGGTCGATGCAGACAATGGAGCAGGGGCAGAAGTCGCTTTATTATTCCAATGGTATCCTTGAGGGGACCGAGACGATCCTGTTCTTCGTGCTGGTCTGCCTGTTCGAAACCTATTTCGCGCCGCTTGCGTGGGTATTCGGTGCCCTGTGCTTTGCGACCGCTTTTCTGCGGGTCCATGCGGCCCGACAGATCTTTACCGAGAGGACTGACCTATGAGACATCTTGCGATCCTTGCCACCTTTTTGCCCGGTATGGCGCTGGCCCAGACCGATCCCGCCGACTGGGAGGCCGTGACCGAGGCTGCAGAAGGCCAGACCGTTTTCTGGAACGCCTGGGGCGGGTCGACGACGACCAATAGTTTCATCCTCTGGGTCGCCGAGCGGGTGAACGAGGACTATGGCGTCACGCTGGAGCATGTGAAGCTGACCGACACCGCCGACGCCGTCACCCGCGTTCTGGCCGAAAAGCAGGCGGGCGAGGACGATGACGGTGCCATCGACATGATCTGGATCAACGGGGCGAACTTCGCCGCGATGAAAGAGCAGGACCTGCTTTTCGGTCCTTTCGCGGAACAGTTGCCGAACTGGCAATACGTCGATGTGGACGGCAAGACGGTGCAGACCGATTTCACGGTTCCCGTGGACGGGTACGAGGCACCATGGGCGATGGCGCAGGTCGTTTTCGACTATGACAGCGAAGACGTGTCGCCGATGGGTTCGATGCAGGAGATACTGGAATGGTCCAAGGCCAACCCCGGACGTTTCACCTATCCCCAGCCGCCTGATTTTCTGGGCACGACGGTTTTGAAACAGATTCTCGTGGACGTGCTGGACGACCCCGCGGTGCTGCAAGAGCCCGCGACGGATGCGAACTACGATGATGTGACAGCACCGCTTTGGGCCTATCTGGACGAATTGACGCCGACGCTCTGGCGCGGAGGCGAGGCCTATCCGCCGACCGGCACGGCGATGTTTCCGCTGATCGCCGATGACGAGATCGATCTGTCGATCTCGTTCAGCCCCGGTGCGGCGTCGGCGGCGATCGCCAACAACGAACTGCCGCCCAGCGTGCGGACCTTCGTTCTGGACAAGGGCACGATCGGCAACGCGTCCTTCGTGGCCATTCCCTACAATTCCGGATCGAAGGAAGGCGCCATGGTCGTGGCGAACTTCCTGATGTCGCCCGAAGCGCAGGTGCGGGCGCAGGACCCCGATGTGCTGGGCTACGGCACCGTGCTCGACGTCGCGTCATTGCCGGACGGGGACAGGGCCGCGTTCGAAGCGCTGGACCTGGGCATCGCCACGCTTTCGCCCGAAGAGTTGGGCACGGTTCAGGCGGAACCACACCCCAGCTGGATGACCCGCATCGCGGACGACTGGGCGCGTCGCTATGGCGTGTCCCAGTAAAGGATGCACGGATGACAGGTGGACGAAATCGCCTTTCCCGGCCGGGCCAGACGGTCTGACATGCGGAGGCGCTTTCTGCCCGTTCTTCCGGCGCTGACGCTCGTCGTCATGCTTGGCCCCGTGATCGCGGGGCTTTACGGAACGGTTCTGCCCGCTTTCGGGCATCTGCCCGCGGCAGGTCTGAGCGGACCCACTCTGGATCCGTGGCGTGCGCTTTTCGACTGGCCGGGCATCGGACGGGCGGTGGCCTTGTCCGTCACGGTCGGGATGGGGGCGACCGTGACGGCGCTGACGCTGGTGATGCTGCTGACCGCTGGCTGGTCCGGCACGCGGGCGTTCAAGGCGCTGGAGCGTCTTTTGTCGCCGCTTCTTTCCGTGCCTCATGCGGCAGCAGCCTTTGGGCTGGCCTTTCTCATCGCGCCCTCGGGCTGGATCGCGCGGGCGACTTCGCCCTGGTTGACCGGATGGGACAGGCCACCGGATCTGCTGATCGTGCAGGACGGCTGGGGCCTGTCGATGATGGCCGGGTTGATCATCAAGGAGGTGCCGTTCCTTTTGTTGATGACGCTGGCGGCCTTGGGGCAGTCCGACGCGTCCCGCGCGGCGCTGGTGTCGCAGTCGTTGGGCTACGGGCGGGTCACTGGCTGGCTCAAGGCGGTGTTCCCGCGCGTCTACCGCCAGATCCGGTTGCCGGTCTACGTCACGCTGGCCTACGCCATGAGCGTCGTGGACGTGGCGCTGATCCTTGGGCCGAATACGCCGGCGCCGCTGTCCGTGCAGATCGTGCGCTGGATGTCGGACCCCGAGATTGCCGCGCGGCTGGTTGGCGCGGCGGGGGCGCTTTTGCAGTTGGGCCTTGTGGTCGCGGCCCTGCTGGTCTGGTGGATGGGCGAGCGCGTGGTGGCACGCCTGGGCTGCCTGTGGGTCGAAAGCGGGGCGCGGGGTCGTCTGGACCGGCCCGTCGCGGCGGTCGGGCTGGGCGGTGGAGCCTTGTCCGCTGCGGCGGTGTTGCTGGGGCTGGCGGTCCTGACGGTCTGGTCCTTCGCGGCCTACTGGGGCTTTCCCGACGTGCTGCCCGACGGTCTGACCTTCGCGAACTGGGAAAGGCATCTGCGCGGGGTCGTGGCGGCTGCCACCGATACGGTTCTGATCGCCAGCCCCGTCGTGGCCGTGGCAGTGGTCTTGACCATCGGGTGCCTTGAAGCCGAATACCGTCATGGATTGACCCTGTCCCAGCGCGGGATGTGGCTTTTGTACCTTCCCTTGCTTATTCCGCAGGTGGCCTTCCTTCCCGGATTTCAGATCTTCCTGCTGAACATGGGTGCGGACACCGGTCACCTGCCGGTGATGGTGGCGCATCTGGTTTTCGTGCTGCCTTACGTTTTCCTGTCGCTGGCCGATCCGTTCCGGGCGTGGGATGCGCGGGTGGGGACCGTTGCGGCGGCCTTGGGTGCGTCACCGAACCGGGTGCTTTGGGGGGTTCGCCTGCCGATGCTCTTGCGGCCCGTGCTGACGGCGATGGCGGTGGGCATCGCGGTGTCGGTCGGGCAATATCTGCCGACCCTGCTGATCGGTGGCGGGCGTGTCGCGACGTTGACGACAGAGGCTGTGGCGCTGTCGTCCGGTGGAGATCGCCGGGCGATTGGTGTCTTCGGGTTGATCCAGACGGCGGCGGCGTTGGTGCCATTCGCTCTGGCGCTGGCCATTCCCGCCATCGTCTGGCGCAACAGGAAAGGACTGCGGCATGGCTGACGGGTTGGAACTGCGCGAAGTCGCCATCGCGAAGGGCGGTCAGCCGCTGGTTCGGCTGGATTGCGTCATCGCACCCGGCGATGTGCTGACGGTCATGGGTCCGTCGGGCGTGGGGAAATCGACCTTGCTGGCCTATGTGACCGGCACCCTCCCGCCGGCGTTTACTGCAACAGGTCGGGTGCTGCTGGACGGGGAAGACATCACCGATGCACCGCCTCATCAACGACGGGCCGGAATCCTGTTTCAGGATGACCTGTTGTTTCCGCATCTGTCGGTGGGTGCGAACCTGGCTTTCGGTCTGCGCAAGGGTGGCAGCCGCGCCGACCGCAAGGCCCGTGTCGATGAGGCGCTGGAGCAGGTCAACCTTGGCGGTTTCGCGGACCGTGACCCCGCGACGCTGTCGGGAGGACAGCGCGCAAGGGTGTCCTTGATGCGTGTTCTGCTGTCCGAACCCGGAGCGCTTCTGCTGGACGAGGCGTTCTCGCGGCTCGATACCGTATTGCGGGCCCAGGTGCGGGAGTTGGTCTTTCAACGCGCGCGCGAAATGCGGTTGCCTGTTCTGATGGTCACCCATGACGCCGATGACGCGGCGGCGGCGGCGGGGGTCGTGGTCACGTTCGGGGCCGATTGAAAGACCCGCGTTTCTGCCGTTTTCCCGGATGGTAAATGCCGCGATCGAGCCAATTTCGCCTTGAAGGTGCTCTGGAAGATAGACAAACGTGGCCCAAAGCGATTTGGAGAACCGAACTATGACTATCAAAGCTGTCGTCTGGGGCGAGAACGTTCACGAACAAACCAACAAGGTCGTTGCGGATATCTATCCCGACGGGATGCATGGCGCGATAGCTGCCGCTTTGAATGCCGATAAGGGTATCACGGCCACGACGGCGACCTTGCAGGAGCCCGAACATGGGCTGACGGGTGAACGGCTTGCCGACACCGATGTTCTGCTTTGGTGGGGTCATGCCGCGCACGGCGATGTGTCCGACGAGGTGGTCGAGCGTGTGGCCGAGGCGGTCTGGTCCGGCATGGGCCTGATCCTGCTGCATTCCGCGCATTTCGCGAAGCCGTTCAAGCGGCTGATGGGCACGCCCTGCAATCTGACCTGGCGCGAGGCCGGAGAGCGCGAACGCCTGTGGGTCACCACGCGGGGCCACCCGATCGCAAAGGGTCTGCCGGATCATTTCGAGCTGGAAAACGAAGAGATGTATGGCGAGCCTTTCGGCGTGCCGGAACCACTGGAAACCGTGTTCGTCAGTTGGTTCCAGGGGGGCGAGGTGTTCCGGTCCGGCCTGACCTACCGCCGGGGTCTGGGGAATATCTTCTATTTCCGCCCCGGTCACGAAACCTATCCCACCTATCACGATGCAAACGTCCAGACGGTGCTGAAGAACGCCGTGCACTGGGCGCATAACGAACAGCGCCTGACCGGCGACGTGAATGCGGCACCCAACGTGCCGGTGGACGCGGCGCTGGAGCCGATCGAGGAACGCGGACCGCGGCTGCATCAGGACGGCGAAGAGGGCTATCGCTGATGGTGCGTCTCTTGATCGTGGGCACCGGCGGCATGGCGCACGCCCATGCCATGGCCTTTGCCGAGATGGAGAATGTCGAGCTGGTCGGCGGGGTCGATACCAACCCCGAAAACCTGCATGCCTTCAACGCAGAGTTTGGCATCCGCCATGCCTTCGACAGCGTGGAGACGGCGATCGAATGGGGCGAATTCGACGCTGTCACCAACGTGACGCCCGATGCGATCCATTATCGGACCACCATGCCGTTCCTGAAGGCCGGCAAGCACGTGCTTTGTGAAAAACCGCTGGCGTCGAATTACGCGGACGCCGCCGCCATGGCCGATCTGGCCGAAAGCGCGGGTGTCGTGAACATGGTGAACCTTACCTACCGGAATGTGCCTGCGATGAACGAGGCAGCCAAGATGGTGACAGCCGGTGCCATCGGCGAGGTCCGGCACTTCGAAGCGTCCTATCTGCAAAGCTGGCTGACCCAGCCCGCGTGGGGAAATTGGATGACCGAAGACCAGTGGCTATGGCGCTTGTCGTCGCAGCACGGGTCGTTGGGCGTGCTGGGCGACGTGGGTGTCCATATCCTTGACTTCGCGACCTTTGTGGCCGGTGCCAAGGTGGCCGATCTGTCCTGCCGTCTGACGACCTTCGACAAGGCCGAAGGTGGGCGGATCGGCGACTATGTGCTGGACGCGAACGACAGTTTCAACATGCACCTTGCGCTGGACAACAAGGCCGTCGGCGTGATCCACGCCAGCCGGATGGCGTCGGGGCATCTCAACGATCTGCGACTGCGTATTTTCGGCACGAAGGGCGGTCTGGAAGTGATGTACGAGCAGAACCAGACCCGCCTGCGCGTCTGCCTGGAGCCCGACCTGATGGAGGGGCGCTGGGAGTTTGTCGAAACACCGCTTGTCAGAACGAATTACCAGCGGTTCATCGATGCGATCGTGACGGGCGAAAAGGTCCGCCCGGATTTCACGCGTGGGGCAAGCCTTCAGGCTGCCCTTGACCGTGCGGTCGAGTCCCATGCCGATTGCGGGCGCAGCCTGACGGTCTGATCTTGCCCCGGGCGTGCGGTCAGGTGAGACTGTCCCATCCGCGCGTCCGAAAGGTCTTTCATGCCCATCCCTGCCACCGCGATCCTGTTCCACCCCGACGCCATCGAAAGCGAAGGGGCGTCACTCGTGGGGCGAAGGTCGTCCGGGCAGTCGTTTCTGCGCGGCTATCTGGACCATGGCTGCGGGGACACGATCAATGCGGTCGTCAGGGAGCGAAAGCATGGCGCGGCGTTTCGCAAGGTTCTTGAAGGGCTCAAGGAGACCCGCCCCAGCACTGTTCTGCCGCTGCACGCGGACGCGGGCTTTGACGCTTTCGGCACGCTCTTCTTTCCCGGACCCGGCATGATGTCCGCCCCATGGGTCCGTCAGCACAGAGGAGAGGCGTCCTGTTCGCTGGTCGGGATCACGCATACGGTGTCCACGCGGCGGGTCATGGAGGGGCTGCACACACTGCTGAGCGAACCCGTCCACCCGTGGGATGCCGTGATCTGCACATCGCGGGCGGTGCATTCCGTCGTCGCCACGCAGTGGGAGCAGGAGGCGGCATTCCTCAAGGACCGTTTCGGCGCGGCGCGGATGCCGATGCCGCAGCTGCCGATCATTCCGCTTGGGATACATACGCAGGACTTCGCCCCGTCAGGCGTTGAGCGCAAACGCCTGCGCGACCGGATGGGTGTCACGGATGACAGCATCGTCGTGATGACGATGGGGCGGCTGACCAGCGTCGAAAAGGCGAACATGTTGCCGCTTTGGCTGGCTCTTGAAGCGGTTGCACAAAGCAGTGGGCGTGACGTGCATCTGTGGCAGGTCGGCTGGGCCGGTCGCGCGCCGGAACACGACCTGCATGTCGAAGGGCCCAAGACCTACTGCCCGTCGGTCACGACCCAAACGCTCGATGGACGCGAACCAGACCTGCGGCGCGGCGTCTGGTCGGCTGCTGATATCTTTACCCTGCCCGTGGACAATATCCAGGAAACCTTTGGCCTTGTCCCGGTCGAGGCGATGGCCGCCGGGCTTCCGGTGGTGATGCCCGACTGGAACGGCTTTCGCGACACGGTCGTCGATGGCAAGACGGGTTTTCTGATCCCGACCACCATGGCCCCGCCTGACCGGCGCATGGGGCGGATCGATGCGATCCGCGCAAAAGCGCAGCCAAGCGCCCCGCTGCGCCCGCTTTGCATCGATCCTTTCTCGCTTTATCAGGGCTATCCCAGTCGTGCGCTGGCGCAGTCTGACAGGATCGCAAGCCTTCGTCCGCTCGACGCAGCTTCGCTGAGCGATCTGGATCGCCTGTCAGGTCGTGCGCTTTACAAGCGGCGGGTCCTGCCTGATCCGCAGACGCTGGCGCTGGCCCGGCAAATCGCCGAAACTGGCGAGACGACGGTGGGTGCCGTGATGGTTGCTTCCCCCTTGAAAGAGGATCAGGTGATCGCCGGGCTGCTGTTTCTGGCCAAGTTCGGTTTTGTGACCATCACGCCGCAACAGTCAAAATAACGCCCCATTTAGGGGTTAGGCCGCCCTCTGCGGCTGGGTTCTGCCCAAAAATCGCGTTCATAAGCGTTATCCCGCGGCTAAGAGAGGCGAACAATGCAGTTATCTGTCCAGTTCGAGAATACCCAAGGCACACCTGCAGGACGCGGCCCAGTGCCGGTCGGATGGTTTTTGAAAGACCGAAAGGGCGGCATCGTCTTTTTCCCGCCCGAACGGGTGCGTTCGGCTGACATGAACAAAAGCCACGCCAAAAGCGCGTCGCGCTGTCCTGCCGTCATCAATCTGGAAAGCCGCTACTTTCTGATCCGCTGTCCCTATGATCTGAACCTTGGCTTTGCCCGCGACAAGGACGGCAAGGCCGTTCTGCGCAATCTGAACGGTGACCGATCCACGATCCGGTCCAACAAGCTGAGCGACAAGCTTCACGTCACGCCGGAACATGAATGGCGCTACCCCGGCATCCCGACACTGCAACTGTCGCTGCCCTATGTCTTCATCGCCGACGAGCCGGTCTACATGAGCCAGGTGTCGCCCTTCATGCATTACACGCCGAACCCCTTGCCGGGCACGATCTTCGGCGGGCGCTTTCCGATCAACGTCTGGCCCCGCCCGCTGATGTGGGCCTTCGAATGGCACGACACCGATAAGCCGTTGAAGATCAACAGGGGTGACCCCCTGTTCTACGCCACCTTCGAGACTCTGCCACAGGATCGCAGCGTATCCTTGTCCGAGGTCGAGGTGACGCCGGAACTGACCGATTACATGGAACTGATCTCGGGGGCCGTGAACTACGTGAACCAGACCTTTTCGCTTTTCGAGGCAGCCGAGGCGCAGCGTCCGGCGCGGCTGGTCCAGCCCGTCAAGCGCAGGGACTGATTGCGGTGAGCCGTCGGCTGAAGGATCAAAGGCAAGCGGCCATCGACGCGCATCGGGCGGATGATGCCCCGGCCGCTATGGCGGCCTATGCCGCCTACCTAGCCGAACGGCCTGACGATGGGTCGATCTGGTCCAACCTTGGGGTTTTGCACCGCAAGGCGGGTCGATACGACATGGCACTCAGAGCACAGCAAAGGGCCGTGGCCGCCGACCCCGGTGCGCGGAACGTTCAGGTCAATCTGGCGAATATCCTGTCCGATCTTGGCCGATACGACGAATCGATCGCGATCCGCAGGGCCCTTTTGGTCGATACGCCAAACGATTTGAACCAGCTTGCGATGATCGGACGATGCCTGCGGGGCAAGGGCGACTACGCCGGTGCAACGGCCTTCCTGACGGAACAGGTGGACAGGCATCCACAAGATGCCGAGCTGCAGATCCAGCTGGCTTTTGCTCAACTGGGCGCCGGTGACTATGTCCCGGCCTTCACCCACTACAAAGCGCGCTGGAAAACCGGTGAATTATCAGCGCGCGACCAGAACATCCCGGAATGGCAGGGCGAACCCCTGGACGGCAAGACGCTGCTTGTGCTGCCGGAACAGGGTTTCGGTGACGCGCTTTTGTTCGCGCGATTCCTGCCGGTGCTGCGCGACATCGGGGGCAAGGTTCATTTCGTCTGCGAAAAGCCGCTGGCGCGTCTCTTTGACGGGCTGTCCGGTGCCGATCACATCAAGGTGGGTCACCGCAGGGCCGAGGCGGGCGATTACTGGATCAACATGATGGATCTCGCCCTGCTGCACTTCGAGCGCTATGCCGATGTGCCTGCACCCGTATCGCTTGCTGTCCCATCCGACAGCGTGGCGCGGGCGAAGGCGATCGTCGCCCCGCACCGTGACAGATTCAAGGTCGGTGTCGTCTGGACCGGTTCCGAGACCTACAAGGGCAATGCCTTCCGGTCCTTTTCACACCGTGATTTTCTACCCTTGGTCGATGCCCTGGGCGTGCAGCTGTTCTCGCTCTACAAGGGGCCAGCGCTGGATGCCTACAAGGCCGACGGCACGGACGCCTTCATCATCGATACCGCCACCACCGACCGCGATTTTGCCGACTGTGCCGCGACAATGCAGCAGATGGACCTTATCGTGACCTCGGATACGGCGACCGCCCATCTGGCGGGATCGCTGGGTCTCGAGACATGGGTGGCGCTGCACTGGGATCCCTTCTGGGTCTTTTCGCACCACGGCGACCGCACGGAATGGTATCCTTCGATCCGACTTTTCCGCCAACCTGCGCCGCGGGACTGGGATAGCGTCATGGCCGAGATCGCGGACGCGCTGCGCACCAGACTGGAGAGCCGTGTATGAACGACATTCTTGTCCCGACGTCGCCCGGCGAACTGATCGACAAGCTGACGATCCTCAGGATCAAGTCCGAGGAGATCAAGGACCCCGTCAAGCTGGCGAACGTCACGCGCGAGATGGCGACGCTGACCAGAACGGCGGATGCCTCTCTGCCCAACGATATCCGCTTGCGCCGCATGTGGGAGGCGCTTTATCGCATCAACCGAGAGCTTTGGGCGATAGAGGACGACATCCGCGCCTGCGAGGCGCGGGGCGACTTCGGCCCTGCCTTCATCGCCTTGGCACGCGCGGTCTATGTCACGAACGACAAACGTGCGACGGTCAAGAAGGACATCAACCTGCACTTGGGCTCGGCCCTGGTGGAAGAAAAATCATACGTCGATCCCAAGGGGGGCACATGACGCCGAACGAACGCCTGAAACGCGCCCGCAAGGACCTCAAGCAAGCCCATGACGACCTGATCGAAGGTCTCAAGAAGAACCACTCGCGCCAGCGTGCGCCCTTCGTGCGGATGCTGCACGAGGTGCGCGGCATGATGAACCAATCCTACCCTTACTTTTCGCAAGCGGGGCAGGATCAGATCGTCGATCGTGCGATGGGCGGAAAGCACGGCGGCACCTTCGTCGATATCGGTGGCTATGACGGGGTTTCGGGTTCGAATTCGCTTTATTTCGAGAAATGGCGTGGATGGACCGGCATTCTGGTCGAGCCGGTCGAGACCCATCGCAAAAAGGCCGAAACCCTGCGCGCCTGCCCTTGCCTGCCCTATGCGGTCAGCGACACACGCGGCAAGGCGGACTTCATCACCGTCACCCAGGGCTACACGCAGATGAGCGGCTTGGCGGACACCTACCCGTCGGACCTGCTGAAACGCGTCCGGGCCGACAAACGTCACGCGGAAGAGGAAATCTCCGTCGAGACGCGGACGATCGCCGATATTCTGGACGAGGCGCAGATCTCCGATCCCGACTTCATCTCGCTCGATATCGAGGGTGGTGAACTTGCAGCGCTCAAGGTGTTCCCCTTCGCGAAACACAGGGTCGGCGCATGGTCGATCGAGAATAACGCCGCCACGCCCGAAGTGGCGGAACTGATGAAGGCGAACGGCTACAAGCTGGTCGAATTCTGCGGACCGGACGAGATCTACGTGTCGGAAGAGGTTCTTTCAAAAGCGAAGTAAATCCAAGGGTTAAGCCCTGTTTCACACCTGTTGCGCTACCCCTGTCGCGGGTGGTGCGACAAGGTGGATAACGAACATGGCTCAACCCAACTCTCCCATCATCATCAAACGCAAGAAGGTCATCGTCAGCGGCGGTCACCACGGTGGCGCATGGAAGGTCGCCTATGCGGATTTCGTCACGGCGATGATGGCCTTCTTCATGCTGATGTGGCTGCTGAACGCGACGACCGAACAGCAGCGCAAGGGCATCGCCGATTATTTCAGCCCGACCATTCCTTTCAACCGAATCTCTGGCGGCGGTGATGGCGCGCTGGGCGGCGACAGCATCTTTTCACGCGAAATGCTTGCGCAATCGGGCAGTGGCGGTCTGGGCGAACGCCAGGGTTCGGGCGAAGTGGACATGACCAAGGCAGCCGAAACCGCGCGGTTGCAGGACATAGAGGCCGCGCTGTTGGGGCTGGGCGGCGAATCAATGCTTGACGACAATGTGCTGCGCCATGTCGTCACGCGCCTGACCGACGAAGGTCTGGTGATCGAACTTTTCGATCGTGCCGAGGGAAGACTGTTTCTGGACGACACCGCCGAGCCTTCCGCGATGACCCGGTCGATCATCCGGACCTTGGTCAAGGTGGTGGCTGATGAACCCAACGCCATCGCGGTGACAGGCCATGTTCGTTCGCTTCCGGTCGTGCGGCGCGATCGTGAAGGCTGGACACTTTCCACCGCGCGGGCCGCATCCACGCGCGAGCTTCTGGCGGATGCGGGACTGCCCGACAACCGGTTCGCCCGCCAGACGGGAAAGGGCGACCGGCTGCCCGTGACCGCCGATGCCACCGCGCTGCGCAACAACCGGATCGAGATCATCCTGTTGCGGGCAGAATCGGAGCGGCGTTAGGCGAACCTTAAGAGGCTGGCGTTAGGACGGGGGTGCAACTTGTTGGAAGGGCCCAGAATGACCATCTCCTCCTCGCTCAATGCCTCTGTCGCGGGGCTGTCCGCCAATGCCTCACGGCTGGCAACGATCTCGGACAATATCGCGAACTCGTCGACCTTTGGCTACAAGCGTGTCGAAACAGACTTTCATTCGATGGTCATTGAAAACGGGGCCGGTGGGTATTCCGCCGGTGGCGTGCGGACGACGGACGAGCGTCTCATCGATCAGCGTGGATCACTTGTCACCACGTCCAACCCGACCGATCTTGCCGTGCGGGGGCGGGGCATGTTGCCGGTGACGACCGAAGCGTCCTTGCAGGTTCAGAATGGCGATAACCCGATGTTTCTGGCGACCACTGGCTCCTTCCGTACGGATGATCAGGGGTATCTGCGCACCTCGTCCGGTTTGATCCTTATGGGTTGGCCTGCGATTGCCGATGGAACAATTCCGGCCTACCCACGTGACGCTGTGAACGGGCTGACACCGATACAGATCAATGCCAACCAGTTTGCGGGTGAACCGACGACACGCATGGATCTGGCCTTGAACCTGCCGGCCACATCGACAGAGGCTGGTGCAACCGGTGGTGCCGAAACACTGTCGATCGAATATTTCGACAATCTCGGCAAGTCCGCAAACCTGAGCTTGGATTTCTCTCCGACCGTACCTGCCGCCGGAATGTCCAATGAATGGACGATGACCATAAGCGACAGTGCGTCAGGTGGTGCTGTTGTGGGGGAATACACGCTGACCTTCGATGATACGCGCGGGGCAGGTGGCACCCTGCTCGATGTCACCGCGACGACCGGCGGCGCCTATGATCCGGTGGAAGGAACGATCGACGTCGCCGTCAACGGGGGGCCGCTGACGATCGGCGTCGGTACACCCGGATCATCCGTGGGCATGACACAACTGTCCGATGCGTTTGCACCCACCTCGATTTCGAAGAACGGGACATCGGTGGGAAGCTTGACCTCGGTCGAAGTCGACGCGAACGGCTACGTCCGTGCGTCATTCGATTCCGGGATCAACCGCATTCTCTACCAGGTCCCCTTGGTCGATGTGCCGAACGTGAACGGATTGGAGGCAATGGACCGGCAGACCTATGCCATTACCCCGGACAGCGGGTCCTTCTTTATGTGGGATGCCGGGGATGGTCCGACAGGTGATCTCGTCGGATATGCCCGCGAGGAATCGACGACTGACGTTGCAGGCGAATTGACCAATCTGATCCAGACCCAACGGGCATATTCATCCAATGCCAAGGTCATTCAGACGGTCGATGAAATGCTCCAGGAAACCACCAATATCAAACGCTGAATCTGACCGGCGAAAGGACATGAGATGAGTATCTCGAGTGCGCTCAACAATGCGATATCAGGCCTGTCCGTCAATTCCCGCATGGCGGAAGTCGTATCGTCCAACCTGTCGAACGCCTTGACAGAGGGCTATGCCCGCCGCGAGGTCGACCTTTCTTCAGCCAATCTGGGCGGTAAAGGAGCGGGTGTGCGCGTTACAGGAATCCGGCGTGTGACCGATCCGGTCATCTTGGCGGACCGTCGTGAGGCAGACGCACGCACAGCAGGCAGCAAGATGCAATCTGACACGCTGGCCCGTGTGGAACAGGCGATGGGGGCACCCGGCGCGCAAACGGGTCTCGCCGCGCGACTGGCCAAGGTCGAGACGGCATTGATCGACGCTGCGACCGACCCGTCGTCGCCGCAGCGACTCTTGATCGACGGCAAGGCGGCGCAGTTCGGCTTTCAGAGATCACCCACAATCGTCGCCGATATGACATTGCAGTCCGGGGGGCTGGCCCCGATCATGGCTGGTGGATCGGCCATGCCGGATGGGTTCGGAAATTTGACCGGTGGCAGTCTGCAAGCGGCCTTTCGGCTTCGCGACCAGACACTGGTATCTGCGCAAGCGGATCTGGATCTTGCTGCGGCAGACCTGGTCGCCCGGTTTTCCAACCCTGCTGTTGATCCCACGATCCTGGCCGGCGGCCCGGGATTGCTGACTGACCGCGGGGCACCGCTCGACCCTGCGGACCATACCGGTCTGTCGGGTCGTTTGTCCGTCAATGCCTCGGTCGACATCGCCGCTGGCGGCTCCGTCGCGCGTCTGCGCGATGGTGTGAACGCGACCACTGTCGGACCTGCAGGAGACGCCACTTTGATCAATCGCCTGCGCGACGCCCTTCAGGTTGACGTGGCGCCGGTTCCGGGCGCGCGTGCAACCACGGCATTTCATAGGCTGAACGACCTGTCCGCCGAATGGGGGGGCGTCCGATTGCGCGCGGACGAAGCTGTGGCTTTCGCCTCGTCGCGACAGGACATGATGCGACAGGCCGAGACGGCGCTTGGTGTGGACAGCGACGTGGAGTTGCAAGAGCTGATTAAAATTGAGCAGGCCTATGCGGCCAACGCGAAGCTTTTGCAGGCGGTCGAAGCGATGATGCAACGATTGACGGAGATTTGAACATGCCAATGACGTCCATCGGGGATTTATCTTTCAGTCATCAGTCCATTCGCCAGACTGGCCGCCTGAAAGCGCAGCTTCAGGATCTAAGCGTATCACTGGCCACAGGCCAAAAAGACGACCTGACAAAAGCCTTGGGATCAAACCGGGGGCTGGTTATGCGAATCGATCAGGATCTCGCGCGGCTGGACGGGTTTGATCGCGCTGCTGACGATAGCGGTCTGCGTTTGAAGGTAATGCAAACCACATTGGGCAGCATTGATGACATGCGCCAGACTTTGGCGGATCAGATATCTTTACCGTCCAGCGACCTGTCGAACTCCGGTCTGGCAACTGCCACCAAAGGGGCTCGGCAGATCTTTGACTCGCTTGTCGCGGCCTTGAACACGAAAGTGGCCGGTCGTGCCCTGTTTGCAGGGCAAGAAATTGACCGGTCCGCCCTCGCACCGCCGGAGACCATGATGGCCGATTTGCGAACGGCGGTCGCAGGCGCGGGCAGCTTCAATGAATTGAGCCAACGTATCGACACTTGGTTCGACGATCCGTCCGGGGGGTTTGCCGCCGTGGGATACATCGGCGGAGGGGGCGCAATGATCGATACGCCTGTCTCAGCCAAGCGGCACTTGGACATCGAGCTGACCGCCGCAGACACATCATTGAAAGAGGTTCTGAAAATGGCTGCCTTGGCCGCCCTTGCAGGTGATGCCAGCGCCGGTCTGTCGGCAGACGAACAAAAAACTGCCCTAACGGCCGCAACAGCAGGGGCGAGAAGTGCGGCGGCCGGACTTGTCAATCTGCAGGGCGATATCGGGAACAGCCAAGCCTACCTCATGGAAGCACAGGCTGAAAACACGGCAGCAAGGGCGACCTTCAACCTGACCCGCAACTCCATGACCCAAGCGGATCCTTTCGAAACAGCGTCTGAACTTCAGCAGGTTCAGCAAAACCTTGAAATCCACTACGCGGCGACCGCAAGGCTGTCGCGTCTGAGCTTGGCGAACTATTTGTGATCCGGCGTGGTATACTGACGGCTCTTGCCGCATCGACCATGCTTGTCACAGCCGCTGGTGCAAGTCCGGTGCGCTTGAAGGATCTTGTCGAATTCGACGGGGTGCGGACCAATGATCTTGTCGGCTACGGGCTTGTCGTGGGTCTGAACGGTACGGGTGACGGTTTGCGGAACTCTCCGTTCACCGAAGAAATCATGGTCAATATTCTCGAACGGCTTGGCGTGAATGTCACGGGTGAACAATTCCGCCCCAATAATGTCGCCGCCGTCCTGGTGACGGCGCGCTTGCCGCCATTTTCCCGAGCGGGAAGCCCTCTTGACGTTACCGTCTCGGCGATCGGGGATGCCGATAGCCTGCTGGGTGGGACGCTGATCATGACGCCTTTGAACGCGGCGGACGGCGATATTTATGCAGTCGCCCAAGGCACGATCATTGCCGGAGGTGTTGCCGTGGAAGGCGATGGAGCTGCCGTCGTGCAAGGCGTGCCGACCTCGGGAACGATCCCATCCGGGGCCACTGTCGAACGGGAAGTCGATTTCGACTTCTCCGGGTTGACCACGCTCCGACTGGCCTTGCGCACCCCGGACTTCACCACGGCCGGCCGTATCGAGTCTGCTATCAATCAGACCTTCGGGGGACATGTCGCCACGATGACCGATGCAGGCACGGTTCACATCGACATCCGGGCGACCCACACGCCGTCACCTGCACATGCGTTGGGCCGGATCGAAAACATCATGGTAGAACCGGAACGCCGCGCACGGGTGGTCGTTGATCAAAGTTCCGGTACCATCGTGATGGGCGAAGACGTCCGCATCAGTCGCGTCGCCGTCAGTCAGGGTAATCTGACGTTGCGAATCCAAGAGGCGCCGGTCGTGGTCCAGCCCAACCCATTCGCGCCCGGTGAGACAGTGGTGCTGCCACGCACGCAGGTTGGCATCGAGGATGAGCCGGGGATCGGCCTTGCGGAAGTGCCCGGCGGCACTTCTTTGTCCGAAGTGGTCGCGGGGCTCAACGCGCTTGGCGTCGCCCCGCGCGACATGATCGACATTCTGAAAAGCATCAAGGCAAGCGGTGCCTTGCACGCCGAGTTTATCGTGCGCTGATCCTGGTTTCAGGAATAGCTCCGCACCAGACTGGCGGCGATCAGGCTCCACCCGTCCGCAACCACGAAAAATGACAGTTTGAACGGTAGCGATACGATGGCAGGCGGCACCATCATCATGCCCATCGACATCAAGACGGCTGCAACGACCAGATCAATGATCAGAAAGGGCAGGAAGATCAGGAAACCGACCTGAAAGGCGCGCTCCATCTCTGACAGCAGGAAAGAGGGGACAAGGACCGAAAGCGGTGGTTCCTCTGACGAGGTCAGATCCATGTCAGGGCGCAATGCGGCAAGATCGACCAGCGTCTCTGGCGAGACACGGTTCTGCATGAAGCCGGTAAAAGGGTCCAATGCCAGGGGCCACGCGTCATCCAAGGTCAGCGAGCCTTCGATCAGGGGTGATACTCCAGCTGTCCATGCCGCGGTAAAGACGGGTTCCATGACGAAATAGGTCAAGAAAAGCGCTAGTGACACGAGGAGCATATTGGGGGGTGATTGCTGCAACCCGATCGCCTGCCGCAAGATGGCCAGGACCGTTACGATAAACGGAAAACAGGTCACCATGATCGCGATGCCGGGCACGATCGACAGGACCGTGAGGAGTAGGAAAAGCTGGACCGCGCGGGTGCTGATTGAACCCCCGTCCAGCCCCAGATCGACCCCCTGCGCTGTGAGCGGGCCAGCCCATGTGAGCAACAAGAGGGTCAGGAATAAACTATGTCGCATGATAAGGATCGTTCACGACTTCAGTCAGACGAACGGCAAGTTGTCCTTGCGTATCGCCTTCGACCTCTTGCAGTTCACCGCGCGCAATCAGCCGATCGCCAATGTAAAGGTCGACGGGATCGTCGATCTTTCGATCGAGCGGCAGTACCGCATTTTCACCAAGTGCCAAAAGGTCCTGAATGGCAGGGCGGGCCTTGCCGATGGTCACGACGACTTCGATAGGGATTTGGTCAAGCAATGGGTTCGCGGCGCGCTTGGTCGTTTCATCCATGAGCGGTTCTTTCGTTGGCGAGGGAAAAGAAATCGTCGCAAAGCTGCCCAATCTCGGTCACGAGCCGGGATAGGTCGAGATTTATCACACCTGTCCCGGTGCCAAGCTTGGCGGCGTGCGGGGCACAGTCGGGGTCAGGTGTGACGGTGACGTCGATCGGGTGGCGGGACAGGACCGCGGAAACACCCGGAATCTGTGATGGATGAACCTGAAGAACCAACGGTGTGTCGAGGTGGGTTTTCGTGGCGTCCGTCAGCATGGCCGTCACCCTTTCGGCAAAGGCGGCATCTACCAGGACGGGAAGAACCTGTTCGACGATGGCTTGAAACAAAGGTTCCAGCTGCATGAAAAGGGCGCGCTGGGCTTCCGCGAAACCGAATTGGTGGTCCTGTATGGATTGAACCAGATCGGCGGCCAGCGCTGCTTGTGCGGCCTCTGCTGCGACTTTCGCCGCTGCAAATCCTGCGGCGTAACCGGGCAAGCGGGTTTCATCGTATGCCGTTTCGACATCTCTTTCGCCGAAATCGGGCAGGGATAGTGCTGCCATTTCAAGTATTCTCCCGCCGTTCGGGGTCTTCGATCCAGGACTGCAGCAATTGGACAGTTTCCGTCTCGCGCTCTGCGATCATTTCGCGCAGTCGGGCCACGGCGTCTGGCGGGGCAAGTGCCGGGCCGGACAACTGTTCGGTGGTCGATGTGCCATCGTCGCTGCTGCGCTGATCAGGAAGTGCAGGCAGATCGCCATCGATTGTGTTGAGATCACGACGGCCCGCGAGGATCGGTCGCACGACGAACAGGCCCAGTATCAGGGCAACGGCGGCCAGAACGGCCAGCTGTATCAGCCGCATCATGTCAAGCGGGGTGCCTGCCTCTCCTGATGCTGATGTGCCTTCGGCGAGGACCACCGGCTCGAACGACATGGATTGCAGAGTGATCACGTCTCCCCTTGCCTCGTCAAAGCCGACGGCCGAGGCGACCAGGGCCTGCAATGCCTCGATTTCCTCATCCGGCCGGGGTGTCGTGGTGACCGTGCCGTCGGCGGCCACGGTCGTGATGTCGTTCACCAGCACCGCGACGGTCAACCGTCGGACGTCACCGCCCGGGCGTACGATCTGGCGTTCAGTTTCGGAGACTTCGTAGTTGGTCAACGCGCGCGTTTCGGTGCCTTCCGAGGAGTTCGTCCCGCCGTCGCTTGCGGCGTCACCGTCCGGAACGTTTGACGCGACGGTCACCTGTCCGCCTGCTGGACCCGTTGATTTCTCGGTGTTCTCTGTCACATCCGTGCTGATCGTCACACGGCTGTCTGGGTCGAGTGTCCTCTCGAATCGCGTCTCGCTTTCCATGACGGTGTCGACCGTGACTTCGACCACGGCGTTGTCCGCGCCCACGCGCGCGGCCAGCACCCGTTCGGCCCGCGATTTCAGCGCTGCCGCCCGGTCCGCACTCTGCACCGATGGGCCGTTTTCGGCGCCGGACAGCAGTGTCGCACGGCGGATGCGACAAGATATTGCAGCGCTTCCACCTGCGCGGTTCCCGGGCGCGCCCCATCAGGGGTCGAAATCGTCACCGCCGCCGTGGGGGTCTGCCCCGATTGAAAGGGCCGGCTTTCACCAGCGGCGATATGAACCCTCGCGGTGCGAATGCCGGGGGCCGCTTGAATGGTGCGCGCCAATTCCCCCTCGCGCGCGCGCCAGAGCGCAGCATCGAACATCTGACTGGTCGTGCTGAAGCCCGACAGGCTGTCCAGCAGTTCATACCCCTGCGTGCCATTTGCGGGCAAACCGTCTGCGGCAAGGGCCATGCGCATCGTATCGCGCTGGGCGGCGTCCACGTAAATTGCCCCGCCCCTCACTTCGTAGATGACACCGCGTTGTTCGAGCGCCGTGATGACATCGCCCGCAGCCGCCGATTCCAAGCCACCGAACAGTAACGCCATTTCGCGTTGGGATGCCCCGCGAGCCAAAAGTAGAACGGCGACAAAAACGGCAACCGATGCAAGAATCGCCGCGGCGCGGCGACCGGCAGAGAGTGATCCCCAGACATCTGTAAGGCTTTGCAAAGCGGGTTCTCCGGCAAGGTATGGCGTTCTGCCTGTTGCCTCAATTTCCCGCAACGGACTTAAGAAACGGTTAGGGGAAATCAGTTTATCCATCGCTCATCGTAGAATGCGAGGTAATTGGATGACCGCGACTGAACCCGACGCACCGGCCCCGAAAAAAGCCGGCAAACTGCCGCTGATAGCAGGATTTATACTGGCCTTTATGGGGGGTGCCGGCGGATTCTTCGCGACGACCTCCGGCGTTTTGCCGTTTGCTGGCGGGGCCGCTGACGCAGAGACACCCGTTGCGGGTGATTCTGCTGGGGTGGACGGCGAGGCCACAGGAAAAGGCGCATCCGACGACGTCGCGGGATCGGCAGATGCGACAGGCTTCGTCCCGATTGACCCACTCGTGGTCAATGTCCCGACGGCGGAGGGTCGCAGCTTTTTGAGGTTCACCGCCCAGATCGAAGTCAACGCGGGACAGGAAGCAGCCGTCACGGCCGTCATGCCGCGCATTGTGGATGTTCTGAACGGATATCTGCGGGCGGTCGAGCCAAGTGAGCTGGAAGATCCCGCGATCCTTCACAAGCTAAGGGGTCAAATGTTGCGTCGTATCCAGATCGTCACCGGCGCCGATGTGGCGCGTGACCTTCTGATCATGGAATTCGTAATGAACTAGGGGACTTTGATGGATGTTATCGCTGATATTTTACTGAC
>JAIVHI010000061.1 GCA_020201155.1 Loktanella sp.
AAGAACGGGAAAGAGCAGAAACAGCAGGCGCATGAAACAGTCCGTCGTTGCAACTGTTCAAGCCTAGCCAGCGCGTGCGACGTAGGAAAGCGAAAGTCGTGTGACGTGGGCCGACCTAGACCCGCAGTGGGTCGTCCTTGGCCATCCGGTCAAAGGCCATGAGGCTGCTGACCAGCGCCTCCATCCGGTCTAGGGGGATCATGTTTGGACCGTCGGATGGGGCGTTGTCGGGGTCTTCATGCGTTTCGATAAAGACCGCCGCGATACCAAGCGACACGGCTGCACGGGCCATCACGGGGGCGAACTCGCGCTGACCGCCCGACGATCCCCCCTGACCGCCCGGTTGCTGAACGGAATGGGTGGCGTCCATGACGACCGGATAGCCCGTCTTGGCCATGGTCGGCAGGGACCGCATGTCGGCCACAAGGGTGTTGTAGCCGAAGGACGTGCCGCGTTCTGTCAGAAGAATCCTTTGGTTTCCCGTACTTTCGATCTTGGCCACCACGTTGGGCATGTCCCAGGGGGCCAGAAACTGACCCTTCTTGACGTTGATCACCGCACCGGTTTCACCAGCCGCCAGCAAAAGATCGGTCTGGCGGCAGAGGAATGCGGGGATCTGCATGACGTCCACCACTTCGGCCACGGTTTGGCAGTGATCGGGGGCGTGAATGTCCGTCAGTGTCGGGCATCCGATCTGGTTCTTGACGGCCTGCATCACCTTTAGCCCCTCATCCATGCCCAACCCGCGCTTGCCCGACAGCGAGGTGCGGTTGGCCTTGTCGTAGGAGCCCTTGAAAATGAACTGCGCGCCAGCGGCCTTGCAGACCGTGGCCATGCGTTCCGCGATCATCAGGGCGTGGTCCGTGCCTTCCAGCTGGCAGGGCCCCGCGATCACCAGAAGCGGGCGGTCGTTGGACACGGTAAGATCACCGATCTGGACATCTTTCATCATGCAGTCACCTGTTCGCGAAGGATCGACGCGGTGAGCGAGATCATCAGGTAGACCCCCGCGAAGATCAGGAAGGCCAGAATCGTATTCTCGAAGGCGCGGGGGTAGGTCGCCTCGTCCGGGGCGACGGGTTCGACGCCCAGCGACAGATAGCGGACCTGCCGGTTCGCCTCGATCTGGGCGGCCTCCATCGCGGCAAGGGCCTGCTGCACCATGACCGTCTGGAACGTGTAGTTTTCCTCGGCCAGCCGCAGTTCGGTGTTGCGCGTCGCGAGCGAGTTGCCAGCCCCGCCCGCGGCCGTCATCTGGCCGCGGATGTCGGAAATCAGACCTTCGATATTCGTGATCTGCCCGCGCAGGCTGTTGACCTGTGCCTCGTTCGGGCTGCGGACATTCAACCGTTCGGACAACGTCAATTGCAGCTGCTGGCGCTGCTGTTCCAGCGCCGAGATCTGAGAGGTCAGTGCACCGGTTTCACCGATCGGGTCGATGATCTCGGCTGCCTGCTGGATCGTCAGCCATTCCTCCAGCGCCTGGGACCGCCGCGTTTCGGCAGAGGTGTAGGAGTCGCGGGCACTGGCCATCTGGTCTTCCCGCAGGCGTTGCGTCAACTGGTCGACCTGTTCTTCCGCATAGCCGATCAGCGCCTGGCTGAACTCTTCCGAGGTTTGAGGGTCGGCGGCGATGACCTCCATCCGCAGGATGCCTTCGGTGGGATCGTAGCTGATCTTGACCTTGTCGCTGTAGACGCCGAACGCCGCTTCATTCGTGGCGTCCTCTGGCAGGCGCTGGATCGGATCGATGTTGTCCTGGCTGAAATGGTCGATGAAGTCGTGATCTTGGTCGAGCCGCATCATCGCGGCCCGCGAGGCGAGGTAGGACTGCACCGTGATGCTGTCCTGCTGTGTCGCCATCGACGTGCCTTGGAACAGGCCACCCAGACCGCCGGCAGCGCTTCCCGGTTCGGCCTGCTGGATCACGAATTCGGAATTCGTGGCGTACATGGGCGTCGCCATGACGGAATAGTACCAGCCGACGATGAATGTCGGGATCATCACGAAACAGGCCAGCCGCACCAGCAAGAGAGCGGACCGCCGGCGTCTGCGCTTTGCGATGTCACGCTGCATCGCCGAGATATCCCGCGCGCGGCCGACTGCGGACGAAGGCCGGTCCTGGCTTGGCAGCGTTTCACGCTCGGGCATCGTCTGGGGCAGTTGAATGCGGCCCTGTGCCTGAGAGTCGGCGCGACCGAGAGCGGACCCCGTGGCCGATGTTCCACCCTCGGGCGACACCAGTTCGAGGATCGTATTGCGCTGGAACGGGTTGATACCGGCAGCGCGCAGCTGCCGCACAGCATCGAAATCAGAGGTGACGGCCAGACCCTGCTTTTGCGCGACACGTCGCGCCATGCGCAGTTGCCGCCCGGTCAGCCCCTCGCGGCGGATGGCTTCGATATCGGTCGGGCCCAGATCTTCGGGGTCCTTGGATGCAGCAGCGCCGGTCGGGGCCGCTTCGGTGCCCGAGACCGGTGCCTCGTTCGGGGTTGCTGCCTTGGGCGACGGCTTCCGGGGCTCGGCCGGGCTGGGACGGGCTGCGGGCGGTTCCGAAGCGGCGCCCGGGCCTGTCGCAGCAGCAGGCTCCTCTGGCGTGGTGCCAAGAGAGGCCCCGCGACGCAGGCGGAATTTCTTAGCTTTGGGATTCGTAGTCATAAAGCTGCTTGGCCTCTTCGAGCGTGTCGAACATGTGGATCCGTCCGTCTTTTAGCACGGCGGCGGACTTGGCGAACCGTTCCAGCGTGGCCGCCTGATGAGATACGATCACAACTGTGGTATTTTCCAGCCGTTCACGCAGTATTTCCCCGGCTTTTTTGTTGAACTCCACATCCGTGGTCTGCGGCATGCCTTCGTCGATCAGGTAGATGTCGAAGTCCAGTGCCAGCATCAGCGAAAACGTAAAGCGGGCGCGCATGCCGGAGCTGTAGGTGCCGACCGGCATGTCGAAGTATTCCTCGATCCCGCACAGCCAGCGGCAGAAGGCTTCGACATAGTCAGGGTCCAACCCGTAAAGCCGGGCGATGTAGCGGGCGTTTTCGCGCGCGTTGTGCCGGTTGACGACACCGCCCATGAAGCCCAGCGGAAAGGAAATGCGGCAGCCGCGATAGATGCTGCCCTCGTCCGGCTTTTCCAACCCCGCCATCATGTTGATAAGGGTCGTCTTGCCGGTGCCGTTCGGGGCGAGGATGCCCAGAGACTGGCCCAGTTCCACGCGAAAAGAAGCGC
This sequence comes from Loktanella sp., assembly GCA_020201155.1. Lineage (GTDB taxonomy): Bacteria > Pseudomonadota > Alphaproteobacteria > Rhodobacterales > Rhodobacteraceae > JAIVHI01. The sequence goes on from JAIVHI010000061.1 coordinate 3,229, forward strand.
GGTCAAGGATCACCTTGCGCTGTTTGCCCGTCCAGAAGGACTTGCTTACCTCTGCGAACTCCAGCATCGCCTGCCGTTCCTCGTCTTGTCCAGCCTTGCCTAGCGGCAATTCGTTAACGCCCCTTCTGCAGGGAACATTTGACGAAAGAATGGCAGAGATTTGGTGTGAAAGACAGGTGAAAGCAAGGGCAGGCGCTTTCCATCGGGGATCCGCGCGATAGCTTGCCGGACATGAGTGTACAGGACGATATCGCGGCTTGCCGCTTGTGTGCGGACCGCTTTGCCGCCACGGCGACAGGCCACTCCCCCCGACCCGTGGTGTGGTTTCGCGACACTGCGCGCATCCTGATCGCAAGCCAGGCCCCCGGCGCGCGGGTGCACGAGGCGATGACGCCGTTCTGGGATCGCTCGGGCGACCGGCTGCGCGACTGGCTGGGTGTCAGCGAGGCGGAATTCTACGATCGCAGCCGGGTTGCCATCGTGCCGATGGCGTTCTGCTTTCCCGGCTACAACGCCGCAGGGTCTGACCTGCCGCCGCCGCGGATCTGCGCGCGGACCTGGCGTGACAGGGCGATGGCGGCCCTGGGCGACGTGCCGCTGACCCTGCTGATCGGCGGCTACGCACAGGAATGGCATCTGGGGGGCAAGGTGCCGGTGACCACGCGCGTCGCGCAATGGCGCGACCATGCGCCCGGCGTCTTTGCCTTGCCTCATCCGTCCTGGCGCAATACCGGGTGGCTGAACCGCAACCCGTGGTTTGCGGACGAGGTTTTGCCGGTGCTGCGCGCCCGGGTCAGAGAGGTACTGGATGACTGAGACCGCGCTGGATCGCGCCCATGCGGCCATGGACGACGCCCCCGAAGATGACGCCAAGCGGCTGGCTTTCTATGAGGCCTTTGCCGACAGCGAACTTTTCCTGCTGTTGTCGGGTGAAGCCGAGGGAGAGCAGGTCACCCCGGCGCTTTTCACGCTGGAAGGCGGGGATTATGCGCTTGTTTTCGACAGCGAGGACCGGCTGGCGGAGTTCACCAAGCGGCCCGCGCCCTATGCCGGCGTGCCGGGGCGGGGACTGGCACAGATGTTGACCGGGCAGGGCATCGGTCTTGCGCTGAACCTCGAGGTCGCGCCTTCGGCGATGCTGATCCCCTCGGAGGCGGTCGACTGGTTGGTGGCGACATTGGCCCATGCGCCCGAGGAAACCTCTGGCAGGCTCACGTCGCTGAACGCGCCTACCGGCATTCCCGTCAACGTGCGCGACGCCTTGGCCCGGAAACTGTCGCTTGCCGCGGGTCTGGCGCAGCGCGCCTATCTTGCCGCCGCGACCTACGACAGCGGAACACAGGGCCACGTGCTTGTCTTCGTCGATGCGGTGGACCGGGCCGAGCGCGGGCTGGTCACTGCGGCGTCCGAGGCTTTGACCTTTTCCGGAATAGAGGCCGGGACGATCGACGTGCTGTTCTGTGCGGGGACCGATCCACTTGCGGAACGGCTGGAGCGCGTGGCGTTGCGCTTTGATTTGCCGCAACCGCAGGAACGGCCTGCACGGGCCGCACCGGGAAGCGACCCCGACAAGCCACCGCGCCTGAGGTGAGCGAAGAAGGGGGGCCAGCCCCCCGTCCTGCGGACTCCCCCCGGGATATTTTAGGCAAGATGATGAGCGGTCAGTACCCTGCGTCACGGTCCACGAGGTGAAGGAAGGGTTCACCGGATTCGCCACGGCGGATATTCTCGGCGATGACCTCAGCGGCAAGATCGGGGCGGGTGGTCGATGCGATATGGGGTGTGACGGTCACCTGCCGATGCGACCAGTAGCGGTGATCGGCAGGAAGCGGTTCGGTGCGGAAGGTGTCGAGCGTGGCATGGGCGACGCGTCCTGCGTCGAGCGCGGCAAGCAGGGCATCGTCGTCGATCAGCCCACCGCGGCCCGGATTGAGGACGAAGGCACCCCCGGGCAGCAGCGAAAGGGCTTTCGCGTCGAGGGTGTTTTCGGTCTGATCCGTGAGCGGCAGGAGCAGCACCAGAATGCTGGCGGTCGAGAGAGCCTCGCGCAGGCCATCGCTTCCGTGCAGGCAGTTCATGCCGTCGATCTCTTTGGCGCTGCGGCTCCATCCTGTGACCGGAAAACCCAATTGAACGAGTGCGTCGCCGCAGGCTTGTCCCAAGGCGCCTAGGCCGAGAATCGTGACCGGCCGCTTGCGCGCCAGAGGCGGGGAAATGTCGTTGCGCCAGACCCCGTCCTGCCCGTGAATATGGGCGTCCATGCCAAGATGGTGGCGCAGGGTGTGGCCCGTGACCCATTCGACCATGCCTCGGTCGAGACCGCCACCGACCATGCGCGCCAGAGGGATCGTCAGCGTTTCATTGTCCACGATGTCTTCGACACCAGCCCAGAGACGCAGGACGGCTTTGGCGCGGGTGTAGGGCGTGAAATCGGTGATTGCGCGTTCACCGCCACCGAAGACGATGTAGTCGACGTCTGCGGGCGCGTGATCGCGCGAGAAGGCGGTGGTGAACGGCAGCTCGGAAAGGGCTGCGCGCAGCGGTGCCTCGTATTCGGCCCAAGCGGCGTCACCGCCGGAGAAAAGAACGTTTGTCATCGTGGTTTATGCACGTGCGCGGATTGAACGAGCCCGAAGGCGACGAGAAGGACCAGCATGGACGAACCTCCGTAGCTGACAAGGGGGAGAGGGACGCCGACGACCGGCGCAAGGCCCGTCACCATCGCCATGTTGACGGCGAAGGACAGGAAGAACGCGACAGTGATGCCCAAGGTGAGAAGCGATGCGAAACGGTCCTTGTTCGTGACCGCTGACACGAAACAGAAGAAGATTACCAGCACATAGAGAATGAGCAGGGTGAAGGCGCCGATGAAGCCGAACTCTTCGGCCAGGGTGGTGAAGATGAAGTCCGTATGTTTCTCGGGCAGGAAATTCAGCCGGCTTTGGGTGCCTTGCATGAAGCCGCGTCCCGTCCAGCCGCCCGA
>JAIVHI010000247.1 GCA_020201155.1 Loktanella sp.
CTGTCGATCAACCCGAGGATCGAGAAGCCGACAACCGACTTGCCGCCGCCGCTTTCGCCGACAAGGCCCATCACCTCGCCTTGGCCGATGTCGAAGTTGACACTATCGACGGCCTTCACCGTGCCAGAAAAGGTGTGAAAATACGTGCGCAGGTCACGCACCGACAAGAGCGGTCTGTCTGCGGAAACGGTCATTTCAGCCTCGGGTTCAATTCGTCGCGCAGGAAGTCGCCGAACAGGTTGATGCCGAATACCAGCATCATGATGGCCAGACCCGGAAAGACCGATGTCCACCAAAGCCCGCTGAACAGCACGTCGAAACCATTCTTGATGAGCAGCCCCAGCGACGGCTGGGTGATCGGCACGCCGACGCCCAGAAAGCTCAGACTGGCCTCGATCAGCACGAAAGTCCCGACCTGAATGGTGGCGATCACGATGAGCGGCGTCAGCACGTTGGGCAACACATGCTTGCGGATGATCTTGTGATTGGGCAGGCCTGCCACCTTCGCAGCCTGCACGTATTCTTTTTCGATCTCCGACAGGGTCGATCCGCGCACCGTGCGCGCATAGACCACCCATCCCACTGCCGTCAGCGCGATCAGCACCTTGTCGATGCCGGTGCCCACCGCCGACATCAGGAAAAGCGCGATCAGGATCGACGGAAAGGAAAGCTGGATATCGGCGATGCGCATGATCACGGCGTCGGCTAGGCCGCCATGGAACCCCGCGATCAGCCCCAGAAGCGTGCCGATGGTGCAGGAGGCCAGCATCGCGACCACCCCGATGAAAAGCGAAATCCGCGCCCCGTATAGGACAGAGGCCCAGACATCCCGCCCCTGACCATCCGTGCCAAGCGGAAATTGCGGGTCGCCGCCGGCCAGCCACATGGGCGGCTTGTAGCTGTCCATGAGGTTGAGCGAGGCGATGTCATAGGGGTTCTGCGCCACGAGAAACGGTCCGGCGAGCACCGCGACAGCAAACAGTACCATCAGCGCGCTGCCGATGATCGCGGACGCGCTGCGCCTGTAATTGTGGAAGAATTCCGTTTCCGGAAAACCGGTCACCATCCTGTGCCCCTCACTTCAAACGAATGCGCGGATCGATCAGCGTATAGATCACGTCCACGAGGAAATTGATGACGACGAAGATCAGCGCGACCAGCATCAGGTAGACCACGATCACCGGCCGGTCGGCGCGGTAGATCGAGTCGATCAGCAGCTTGCCCATGCCGGGCCATGAAAAGATCGTCTCGGTGATGGTCGCAAACGCGATCAGATCGCCGAGTTGCAGACCGAAAATGGTGACGACCGGGATCAGCGCGTTCTTCAGCCCGTGCCGGTAAAGCACGTCGCGCCGCGTCGCCCCCTTGGCGCGGGCGAATTTCATGAAATCCTGGCGCCCGACCTCCATCATGCCGGCGCGGGTGATGCGCAGGATGATAGCCATCGTGGCCAGCGACAGGGTGATCGCGGGCAGAACGACATGATGCCAGCCGTCCCATGTCAGCACGCTCAGGCGCAGGCCGAGGATTTCGGCGGTGTCGCCGCGCCCGGAGGATGGAAACATCCCCCAATTCACCGCGAAGAGATAGATCAGAACCATCCCGACCCAGAAACCCGGCAGGGAAATGCCCAGCAGCGATCCGGCCATGATGACACGGCTGATGCGGCCCTGCGGGTTGGCCCCGGCATAGACGCCCAGCGGGATCGCCACCGCGATGGCCAGCACCATTGCCACAAGCACCAGTTCCACCGTGGCCGGCAGACGTTCAAGAATGAGCGTCATCGCGGGCTGGCGAAACACGTAGGACTGACCGAAATCGCCCTGTACGAGGCTGGTGAGAAATTTCCAGTATTGCACCAGCAAGCTGTCATCGAGGCCAAGCAGGCGCCGGGCCTGCGCAATTTCGGCGTCGGACGCGTCGATCGGAACCACCATGAACACCGGATCGCCGGTAAAGCTCATCATCAGGAACACGATGACCGACACGATCCATAGCACCAGCGTCATTTGGATCAGACGTTTGAGAAGATATCCAAGCATCGGCTGGTCAGTTCTCCGACAAGGCAGTCAGGCAAGGTGGGGCAGATCGAACGCAACGACCCCGGCAGGTCGCGTCTGCCGGGGCCGTTGCGGTCACCCAAAGGTCATTCGACATCCATGTCATGGGCCCAGATGAACTTGTCGACCCGCGGCTCCAGCATCACGCCATCGCGAACACCGTAGATGTCCTGCTCGTAATGCACCGGGATCATCGGGATATCCGCCATCAGGATCCGCGTCGCGTCCTGCAACAGCCGGTCGCGTTCGTCCACGCTGGGTGTGGCGTCCGCCTGATCGATCAGCACATCCACTTCCGGGTTGGAATAGGAGCCGCGATTGACCTGGCCGTAGCCTTCCTTCTTGTCGCGCGTGTAGAACAGCGAAGCGTACATCGACCCGGCATCGCCCGACGGCACGTCCCAGCCGCTCATGATGAAGCTCGAGTTTTCCGTCGGCACGCGGATGTAGCCCCAGAAGTTCGATTTCGGCATGATGTTCAGATCGAGGTCGATATCGATCTTGGCCAGCATCGAGGCCAGCGCCTGTGCGATCTGCGCGTCGTTGACATAGCGGTCGTTAGTGGCGTCCAGCGTCATGGCAAAGCCGTCGGGATAGCCCGCCTCGGCCATCAGGTCGTTCGCTGTTTCGATGTCCACAGGATACATCTCGCGGAAATCCATGCCGTCGACATGGCCGATATGGGACGCAGGCACGAACTGATCGCTCGGTGTGGCAAGGCCGTTCATCACGATCTCGATGATTGCCTCCACGTCGATGGCCCGCGCGATGGCTTCGCGCACGCGCTGGTCGGTCATCGGGTTGGAGCCGTCGATTGTGGGCGACTCCTCGCGCATGTCCAGCGCCAGCACCAGGTTCAGAAGGCTCGGGCGGGTCAACACCTCGAATCCGCCTTCGGACCTGACGCGCCCCACGTCCCGCACGGACAGATCCTGGATCACGTCGACCTCGCCGGTCAGCAGCGCGGCGGTCCGGGTTGCCGGATTGGTGATCGGACGGAAGGTCACGGTGTCGATGGTCGGCGGACCGGCCCAGTAATCCTCGAACGCCTCCAGAACCAGACGTTCCTCCTTGATCCATTCGTCGAGCCTGTAAGGCCCGGTGCCCATCGGTTCTAGATCCATCTGCGTGTCGCCGGTCTCGATCGTGTAGTCCTCGTCGAGAATGAGCAACTCGGCAAGGTCGTTGGGCAGCACCGCGTAGGGCTTGGGCGTGGTGATCTCGACCGTCAGGTCATCGATTGCGGTGATCGTCTCGATATTAGCAACCAGATCTGGCCGGATCGACTCGCGCGCCTTTTCCACGGTGAATACGACATCGGACGCCGTGAATGCGTTGCCGTTATGGAACGTGACCCCCTCGCGCAGCTTGAAGCGCCATGTTGTGTCGTCGACCGTCTCCCAGCTTTTGGCAAGGCCCGGCCCGAAGGACAGGTCGGGGCTGCGCTGCACAAGCGGATCATAGAGGTGATAATACATGATGTTCGACGACAGCTCTTCTCCCGCCAGCGGGTAGAGGTGGCTGGGGTCGGCGGTCAGCCCGATGGTGATGGACTTTTCCTGAGAAATTGCGCCCCCGGCGGTCGTGGCCAGAAGGGTCATGCTCAGGGCTCCAGCACGCAGTGCGGGTCGAGAAAACTGTGTCATGTGGGTCTCCATGTTGGTGGCTGGTGCGGAAAGGGTCGGGGCCGGTTTGCCGGTCCTCGGGTGTATTCTTGTCTTGTTCAGTGTCCGGGTTTCGCGGTCTGCATCTCGATCTGGTAGCCTTCAGGATCGTTCATGACGAAAGCCCGGATCCCCAGCTCGGCGCTGTCGCGCGGGTCTGTCAGCCCGTCCACGTCATTGGCTTTCGCCCATGCGTGCCAAGCGTCGACATTCCGGACACGCAGGCAAAGCTGGCTGGTCTTGACGGCGGCCCAGTTCTTCATGCCGCGCGTCTCATCCACGAGGCCGACATGGGCCTGCCCGGCGATGCGATAGATTTTCGACCACCCCTGATCGATGGCAATCTCAAGGCCGAGAACCGACTCGTAGAACTTCATCGCAGCGGGCAGATCGCGGTAATACTGGAAGGTAATGGCAAGAACGACCCCGTTATCGGGTCGGTCCACAGGGTGCGGGGTCATGCAGAGCATCCGTGACTCGTTTATCGGTATGCAAACCGTATACAGATAGAATCTTGAGTCAACGCCCCCGGTGCGCATTTTCGCCGGCGCCGCGGCCCCTGCCGTCAAAACGGGTGATAAAGATGCGAAATGATCGATGCGCGGACATTCTTTAGATGAAGCTTCATCGCATCGGCCGCTTCCGAGGGATCGCGCGCCAGGATCGCGTCAACGATGGCAAGATGTTCGTGGCAACCGGGCTCGAACCGTTCGGGGATGAAGCCCTGATCATACATCCGTGTCTTGATCTTGAGGCCCCCGATCAGTTCGATCAACAGCCGTGATCCGGCCATTTGCGCGATTGCGCCGTGCAACCGCATGTCGAGCGCCGAGTGCTCGCTCGGTTCGGGCCGTGGTTCCGCCAGAAAGCCGCTAACGACCTCACGAAGCGCTGATAATTCCTTGGTCGAGGCGTTCGACAAGGCCGCTTTTCGGGCCGCCTCGCATTCCAGAAGACTGCGAACATGCAGGATTTCCATGATGTCGTTCAGCGAGATCCGATTGACTACGGGGGTGTTGCCGGGTGTGCGGATCGCAAGGCCCTCGCTGATCAACTGGCTGATCGCCTCGCGCACAGGTGTCCGCGACACACCCAGCAAGTCCGCGAATTTCTTTTCGCTCAATCGCATTCCCGGCTCGAGAGAGCCGTCAAGGATCATCGCCTTGAGCCGTTTGAAGGCCGATCCGCCAAGGGTTTCCACACTATCCGGCACGCATATTTCTCCTGTGCAGCAGGGCCTTGATGATTTCGGGTCACATCACGGGTTTCAAGATGGCATAAACAGTATACACTGCGGATGCCGTTTTAAACAACACGAAGCGTGAGACTACCATGCAAGATCACCACTTCGACCTCATCATCCGGGGTGGCACCACGGTAACCGAGGAGGGGCCGGCGCTGTCCGACATCGGCATCCGCGACGGCAGGATCGCGGCCATCGGCGCCGATCTGCCAGGATCCTCAGACTGCGTGATCGACGCGGCCGGGAAGCTGGTCCTGCCGGGCGGTGTCGACACCCATTGCCACATCGAACAGGTCTCCGGCGCAGGGCTTCTGAACGCCGACACCTTTGAGACTGCCACCCGGTCGGCGGCGATGGGAGGTACCACCACGGTGGTGTCGTTTGCCGCGCAACATCCTGGCCAGAGGATGCGACAAGTGGTCGATGACTATGCCGCCCTCGCGCGGAACGGCGCGATGATCGACCATGCGTTCCACATGATCGTCGCGGATACCGGCGATAGCAACCTGACCGACGACATCCCGGCGCTGATTGCCGAAGGCCATCGGTCGATCAAGCTTTTCACCACCTATGCCAAGGTGCGTCAGGACGACAAATCGATCCTCGACATCCTGCAGGTGGCACGGCGCGACGGGGCCCTTGTCTGCTTTCACGCGGAAAATGACGGGCTGATCGGCCACATGACGGAAAGACTGCTTGCCGCAGGCAAGACCGCGCCGAGATACCATGCTGCGTCGCATCCCCGGGAGGCCGAGATCGAGGCTATCGACCGGATGTGCCGCTTTGCGGAATTCATCGGCGCAGGTATCATGATCTTCCACGTCTCGACCCTCGAAGGGGTGGAGATCATCCGGCAGGCACAGGCGCGCGGCGTGCAGGTTCAGGCCGAAACCTGCCCGCACTATCTTTTCATGACCGTCGATGTGCTCGACCGCGACAATCCTGCGCGGTTCATGTGTTCTCCGCCGCAGCGCACCATCGCAGATCAGGAAGCGCTCTGGGATGCGATCGCCGATGGCACGATCCGGCTTGTCACCTCGGATCATGCCCCCTACCGCATGGACGGGTCCGGCAAGTTCGCCAATGGCACTGATGCCCCGTTCAACCGTATCGCGAACGGCATGCCCGGCCTGGAAACACGCCTGCCCCTGATGTTCGACGCAATGGTGTCCAAGGGTCGGTCAGGGCTCGACGCGTTTGTCCGGCTGACAGCCACCAATCC
>JAIVHI010000062.1 GCA_020201155.1 Loktanella sp.
CGCCGCCGCGCGGGCCGTGGATCATCACCGATCCAAGCGAGGCAGCGACGAAAGGATCAAGCCGCGCTTCTGGCCCGAAACTTCCCCCAAGATAGCTGATCCCCGCAATACGCAGCCACAATCCGATCTCGCTTGGACCTTCGGCGACATAGACCTGCGTACTGTCCTCTGGTTCTTTCCCTTCGCCGCGCAGCACTGTCGTCAGTCCCGCCTCGGCAAAGGCCCGTCCGATGGCGGTATCGTCGGTGCCTTGGATCGGGCAGACGATCAACATCAGACGGTGCGACCGGCGCGCCGCCTGCTGCTGTGCCGTGATCAGGGACGGCACGTCCGATTCGTCGATCATGGCGGCCAGCCAAAGGGGCCGGGTGCCGGTCAGCCCGGTCAGGTGGCGCATCTCGTCGGCATCGAAGGGGGGAATTGTCACGACCTCTTCCAAGGTCTCGGTCAGGGTGGCACGGCTCCGGTCGAGGCCGGCACGCACGAAGGCCGCGAGTGTTCCTTTGTCATGCGCGAAGACATGGGTCATCGGATCGATCATCGCGCGCTTGCGACCGGGCAGCCAGCGGCCGGGCAGGCTGGCGACGGTGTCCGCATCGGGGGACAGGATCAGGATCGGAATACTGTGGGTCTGACAGTGCCGCAGTGTTGCGGGGTGCAGCGCCCCGCCGACCCACAACACCAATTCAAGCTCCGGCCAGCGCACGCCGACCTCGCGGCCATGCGACGGATGATCGCCGGGCTCGGTCGCCACGATCCGGAACGGGTCGCCATCGGCCCTGAGCCTTGTTTCGAGGGCGGCCATCTGTGCAGGCTGGCCAGCCTCCGAACATCGCGCCCAGATCAGGATTTCGCTCACTGCATCAGGATCTTAGCTGCCCAGTTCTTCGGTCGGAGAGGCCGGCGCCGCCTCGTCCCGAAGGCGATGGATGTGGGCGATGTAATAGCGCATGTGGGCGTTGTCGACAGTGCGCTGGGCGGCATTCTTCCACGCGTCATAGGCTGTCTTGTAGTTCGGGAACATGCCGACGATGTCGATATCGTCCACGTTGCGAAAGACGTTTTCCGACGGGTTCACGAGTTCACCGCCGAAGACAAGGTGCAGGCGCTGTGTCATGGATAGGGCTCCTTTTGGGGTGCGTCGCTTTCGAAATAGGCCGTGCGCCGGGGATGCACAAGCGCCGCCCTGCCCGGCAGGGCCGGGCTATGCCAAGGCGTCGATCAGCGCCTCTTGGGTGGCCACACCGCCCGCGACCACGCCATCGACCTGCGGATGGGCATTGTTGAAGCGCAGGGCGGCACCGGTGCGGTCCGTCGCGCGGCCCTGTGCCTCTTCCACGATCAGCGCACCTGCGGCGATGTCCCATTCCCAGGTCTTGCGCAGGCTCAGCATCGCGTCGAACCGGCCCGACGCCGCCAGCGCCATGCGGTAGGCCAGCGAGGACCGGTAACCTTTTTTGAAGGCCGGTGGTGTGCCCAGCCAGTTGGCGGGATTGAGCGTGGGCTTGGTGGTCAGGACTTGGGCTTTCGCCATCGCCACGTCGCCCGATGCGCGGATCGGGGCGCCGTTATGTGTCGCCCCCTGCCCACTGGCTGCGGCAAAGGTGTCCGACCGGGCAGGCAGGTAGACGACGGCGGCAATGGGTTTGCCGTCTTCGATGACGGCAAGGGAATGCGACCAGTCGCGCGATCCTTCCAGAAAAGCGCGGGTCCCGTCGATGGGGTCGATGATGAACTGGCGGCGGGTCGTCAAGCGCGTGCCGTCGTCGGCGGTTTCCTCGGACAGCCAGCCATAGTCGGGGCGGGCGCTGCGCAGCATCTCTGACAGCATGGCGTCTACAGCCAGATCGGCCTCGGACACCGGTCCCTGTCCCGGTTTTTCCCAGACCTGCGGGTCTTCCTTGAAGAACGACAGGGCGATCCGGCCTGCGGCCTTTGCCGCCTCGGTCAGAAGCGCGAGGTCATTCTCCGGCAAGGGTCAGACCTTCGACCAGCAGGGACGGGACGACGCGGGTCAGGTGGGGGCGCGCGTCGTTCGCGGGCGTGATCCGGGGAAGCATGTCCAGCAGGTTGCCGGCAAGCGTGCATTCGTTGACCGGATAGGCAATCTCGCCGTTTTCGACCCAGAAGCCGGACGCGCCCCGGCTATAATCGCCGGTGTTGGGGTTGATGGTGGACCCGATCATCGAGGTGACCAGCAGGCCGGTGCCCATTTCGCGCAGAAGATCATCGCGGGACTGCGTGCCTTGGGTCAGCGCGATGTTGGTCAGGCTTGGCGAGGGCGGGGCCGATGTGCCGCGGGCCGCGCTTGCGGTCGGTGCCATGTCCAGCTTGCGCGCGGTCGCCAGATCGAGCGTCCACCCCTGCAAAATCCCGTCCTCCACGATGGCGCGGGCCGCGGTCGGCAGACCCTCGGCGTCGAAAAGCTTGGACGCCATCGAGCGGGGGCGATGAGGGTCTTCGTTCAACGAGAGGCCCTTGGGCAGGACTTGTTCGCCAATCCGCCCGCGCAGCCAGGATGCACCCCGTGCGATAGCGGCACCGTTGGCAGCGGACAGCAGGTGCCCGATCAACGCGCTTGCGATGCGTTCGTCATATACGACGGGGTAGGCGCCGGTCTTGGGCCGACGCATGTGCTGCAGCGCAGAGGCCCGTTCTCCGGCGGTGCGCCCAATGTCGGCGGCGCTGCGCATGTCGGTGCCGTAAACACGACTGTCGTAGTCGTAGTCGCGCTCCATCTTGTTGCCCGCGCCAGAGATGGCAAGGCACGATAGGCCACGATCAGTGCGGGTGTAGCCGCCTTCGAATCCGTTGGTGGCCGCGATGTGGATGCGGCGGCGTCCGTAACCTGCCGTCGCCGACTGGACCTGGCTGACGCCTTCGACGGCCAAGGCCGCAGCTTCCGCCTCTGCCGCCTGATGCTGCAATTCCGCCGGATCGGGTTCGGGCGAGGGGTCTGCAAGGTCCAGCCCTTCCGCATCGCGGCGACTGGATAGCTGTGCGGCATCGGCCAGCCCGATGTGGGGGTCCTCGGGGGCTTCGCGGGCCATGGCGACGGCCCGCAGGGCCATTTGGTCCAGTGTTGCGGGCTTGATGTCCGAGGCGGAGACGCAGGCCTGTCGCTGCCCGACCATCACGCGCAGCCCGATCTCGATACCTTCGGATCGCTCTGCCTGTTCAAGCGCGCCGCCGCGCACGCCGATGGAAATCGAAGTGCCGTCCACGGCCATCGCATCGGCGGCATCGGCCCCGGCGGCGCGGGCGCGGTCCAGCAGTTGGGTCGTGAGGTGGGCAAGTGTATCGGTCATGGCACGTCCTTTGTTGCGGCAGAGGTAGTCCGGCTGACCCCCTGCCGCAAGGCGCAGCCGGGTCAATACATCCGTTGTCCGTTGACGATCACGTGGCCCTGGTCATTCACTTCGACGACGGTTTCGGTCCCGCCCTCGTCCGTCACGCGCGAGATCATCGCAAGCCCCATGCGTGCGCCCGATACGTCGCTCGACCCCAGAAGCCCCGCCTCTTCCAGCTGATCCAGTAGCGCCTGCGCGTTCTGCGTCAGCACTGTCATGCGGCCTTCGGGACGGGGAAATCCGGGAAAGGTTTCAAGGTCGTCATTGTCGAGCGTCATGTCGCCTGCCGCGGTCAGTTGCGCGCCCAAGGCGTTGAGGGCAATGTCGCGGATCGCGATGCTGTCGGCGCGAATGTCGGGCGTCTCGAACGCAGGCAGCGACGTGTAGTAGTCCATATCCATCAGATCGAAGCCCAGCGTCACCGTGCCCGACACGTCGAACGTGAAGTCGACCGGCTCGCGTGCCAGACCCCGCCCGGTGTCGAACAGGTCCCAGACCTCGTCCGCGACGGTCAATTGCTCTGCCGCGACGCGCAGGCGCACATCGGCAGGGTCAGGGTCCGCGAGAATCGGCAACTGGTAAATCATGTCCAGTCCGGTCGCCTCGAAGGTTACCGGCATGGGCAAAAGGCTTGGGTCGTCCATGTCGTAGACCACATCCGCGACCCTTGCGCCCAGATAGAGACCCTCGGCCGAGATTGAAAAATCGGCGTCGCTTGGTCCAGTCGTCTGGTTCTGCACCGAGAGGGTCCCCTGCATGTCCTGAACCGTCCGTGACGTGCTGCTTTCGGAGGACGACGTGCCGGAAATCAGCAGCCCCGCGCGAAACGCGTTCCCCAAGTCGAGAATATCCATGCCGTCGGGAAGCTGGATGATGGTGCGTCCATCCATGCTGCCGTATTCGGTCTCGGTCTGTATCGAGAAGGACACCCCGTCCGGTCCTTCTTCGCCTCCCGCGATGTAGCTCACCGAGACAGCGCCCTGCGAAATCTCGTTGGTCATGGACATGACGTCGCCCGGTCTGATGGTGGTCAGGCTGGTGTAGGCCGCCGCCGTGCCGGTCAGGTCAAAAGTGAGCCCGTCCTCCAGTTGCGGGACGACCTCGAAGGTCGATGCCTCACCTGTCGTGGTGAAGGTCATGTCATCGGGAGTGCCTGTCACGATCGTCTCGGACCCGCCGCTCGTAATTCGGAATTCTCCAGAAAAGGCCGCCGTCTCGTCCGGGGTATCGACAGTCACGCCCATCTCGATATCGCGGGGCCAGACGACGGATACGCGGCCATCTCCCAGATCGACATAGTCATGCGCCGGCAGGTCTATCGTGATGCCGCCGCCCACGACGGGGAAGGTCACGCTGACCGTGCCGCCCGCGACCGAAAGCGTGTCACCCGTGCGGCTGGTGTCGGCCACGACCGTCAGGCCCAGTCGCGTCAGCACCTCGCGGTTGATCTCGTAGACCTCTTCGGGGGTCACGGCGGCAAATGCGGTCGACGACAGCAGGGTCGCTGTCAGGGAAAGGGCGAAACGGTACATAACAATCTCCGGAAAAACGAAACACAACCAGACCGGATCAGAGCGGAACGCCGAAAAAAAGGCAACGCCGGTTCCGGTGTCGGGACATGAAAAAGCCCCGCACGGTCGGTCCGTGCGGGGCGATCCGGTCTGTCTGTTGCAGGCCCTATTGCAGGCGCTGCCCGTTGGCGAGGACGTGGCCCTGCTCGTTCACTTCGATCACCGATTGCAACTGATCGTCACCGGTAGAGCGGGCGAACATGCCCATCATCATCCGGCCCATCATGGCCTGATCATCCGGAAGCAGACCCATCGCGACTAGGTTGTCGATCAGCGTGTTCGCACCCGAGATGTCGATGGTGACCGATCCTTCGGGGCGCGGCACGCCGGGGATGGTCTGCAGGTCGGTGTTGTCGAAGGTGAAACCGCCCGACCCGGTGACGTTCGCGCCAACGGCGCTGATCAAGAGGTTTTCGAGGGTCAACGTATTCAACTCGCCCGGCATTCCGGCCATCGCCGCCGCCTGTTGCTGTTCGGGGTCCATGAGGTCGAAGAACAACTTGCCCTCGCCCGTCAGGTCGAGCGCAACCGTGGCGGGGCCGTGATCCAGCTGCCCAGCCGGATCGATCATCGACCACACCTCTTCGTTCACGGTCAGCTCTGACAGGTTCAGACCCAGGGCAAAGTCCCGTGCCTCTTCGGTGGAGGCCAGCGGCATGTCGATCAGGATGCCGTAGTCGGCCAGCGAGACATCGACGGGGAAGGGCAGATCGGGCGTCTCGATCTGCATCTGCACGCCGTTGACGTTGACGTCGTAGAGCATGGCATCGGAGTCGAGCGATACATCGACCATCGATTCGCCGGTGCTGATGGTTCCGCTGGTGGACTGGCCAGTTTCGGTGATGTCGAAGATGTAGTCCGACCCTTCGATGCTGTAGTTGGCCGCCATCGCAAGCCCCTGCGCAAAGGCGTCATCCGGCGCATTCTCGAAATCCGCGTCAGGCGGCATCGTGACGTTCGCGTCAACAAGAAGCGAATTGATCTTGCCGCTCATCAAAACGGTCGTGTCGGTTTCGGCCTCGGTGAGATCGGCCAGCAGATCGACCGAATCGATGCTGAGATCGTAACTCATGTCGCGCAGGTCGTCGCCGGACACAGCGTAGGTGCCGGTCACGTTGTTCATCGCGACCCGCAAATCGCCTTCGGGCGCGGGCGTGCTGCCTTCGATGCTGTCGAGGATGATGGCGTATTGATCCGCGGTCAGGTCATAGCTCATCGCGTCGGGCGTGCCGCCTGCGATCAGATCGACACCG
>JAIVHI010000248.1 GCA_020201155.1 Loktanella sp.
CGGGCAGACGAAGCCGTCCGGCCAGCGGCGCTGGACGAGATGCCGTGCGCAGGCATCCTCGTCGGGAAAACGCGCCTCAAACTCTTGGCGCGACATGGGGCGATCTGATGACCAGCGAGCAGGAATGATAGAACAATACATGAACACAGGATTCGTCGCAACACGGTCATCTATATGTTGGCCCTCCGGAACTAAAGGGATAAGTCTTGTCCGATAGAATGTGCCTGACGGAGCGTAGAGAGGCATCGAAACGCGAAGGTGCGAATTTCTCGTCAAAAAGAAGCTCCCACTGATCGGCAAGGGCGTGCTTCGTAATTTCCTGTTTGCGGCTTTCTCGTCTGCCCTCCTCAAAAGCGTGTTTCCTCTTCAGGGCGGCCCATTTGATCTCAGCCATGATGGCCGCGACGCATTTCAGGATTTTCTTCGGATCTGCCTGCCGCCTGGGTCGTGATTTCGCACCTAGTCGGCCATTGATCAGCCAGTTCCCGAATACGACCAACTCGCCCTGCTTCCTCAACTCGCCCTCGGTGTTGATCGCCTCAGCGAGGGTGGCGGGAATGCTTTTCTCCATGTCCGTCCGCCGCCGGGCCATCACGGTGTTCAGTCGGCGCACAAAGCTCTCGTCTGGCGGTCCCGTTTCGAGCGCACCCGCTTCGAATAATTCCCTGGAGGCCGACGCCAGTTTTTTTCCGCGAACCTGTCCATCTACTTGTGCGCTGCACATCCCGACCTGCCACATGGTGAAACCAAGGTCGGATTACGGGCAACCTAGCGCATCGGCAAGCGCTTCCGGTGCGGGTAATAGAACTTCACCTTCGGGCCTGCCGGCGGCGTGCATGTGTCGCGAAGCAGCCAGAAGCGCTATGCCAATCCGCCGCTTTATTTCTTCTGGGACGCGACCGGCGTTCCCTCTTGTTGATGAAATTGAAAAAACACGGCTGCATGTGAAGAACGGGCGGAAGTGAATCCACCCGTTTATACGCCGTTCCTTGGCTGCTGGTATGTCGACGGTCAGTCGACGCCGTAAGCTTCTGGGTCAAGCTTGTCATAGATTTCGGTGCGAGCGAGTTCGGCCAGGGCTTCGGCGTCCGAATGATCGACCTCTGCCAGAAGGGCGTCCCAGCGGTCGACCATGCGCTTGTAGTCCGCGAGAAGCTCTTCGGGATTGCCAACACCACGACTTTTCGCATTTTCGATCAGAACGGCCTCGTCAGCTTGCACAAAATTCGCCAAAGCCTCCGTCAGCGCCTGATCTGGCTCGAACACCTGCATCCCGCCATCAATCGCGGCGGAAACGGCCTTGTCCACATCCTTGTCGAACTCCACGCGGTGCTGGCCGAGGTAATAGGCCATTTGGTCAAAGAGCACTGCACGCTGTTCTGGTGGCAAGTCCTGCCAGAAGGCCCGGTTGTAGCCCCACTCGAAGCCCGAGTAATAATTGCCCACGGCCAGCGTGTTCATATGGGTCACGACATCTGACAACGAAAAGGAGTCGAGCGCGTCAGCCGCCGCCACAGCACAGTCGAGCGAACCGGTATCAAGGCCGGTATACATCTCGCTCGACGGAATCGATACCGGCACGGCACCCACGAATTCGGCAAAGCGCGACCATGCGCCACCGGCCATGCGCAGACGCTTGCCCTGCACGTCCTCGAGGGTTTCGACGGGGGTATTGCACATCATCACGTATTCGGACGTCGAATAGCCGCCGCCGAAAACCACGCCGTTCCTGCGCCATTCCTCGAGCGCGGCCGGGTTGGTCAGTCCGAACTCGGTCGATGCGAACGCCATCACCATCGGGTCGGTATTGTAGAAGGCCGCGTTGCCGATGAGATTGGCCACGGGAAGTTCGGCAGGCGTGTAGGTGCCCGCATGGTAGGTGACTTGTGCCACGCCGTCGCGCACACCCTGCAAAGACGCCGCCGGCGGCAGGAGCGAACCTCCTGTGAACACCGTGAAGCTCAAGGCACCCTCTGTTTCCTTGGCCACACGTTCGGCGAATTCGACGTAAGGGCCACGCACCATGGAATGGCGCTCGGCAAAGAAGTGGTTGGCGTTTTGCGCGGCTGCCGCAGTGCCGAGTCCGCAGGCCGTCAGCGCCATGAGAGCGGTCTTCATTGTCATGTCTTTCTTTCCTCCAGTTTGCATTGATGCCTCACTGCGCCATGAGCGAGGGCAGGAACAGGCTGATCGCGGGAAAGGCGATCAGCAGAACGAGCGTCACGAGGTCCATCGCAATGAACCAGGTGGTGCCCGACATTATGTCACGCAGGCTCACTTCGCCGGACAGAGCGCCGTGCAGGACGTAGAGGTTGAGCCCGACCGGGGGCGTGACCAGTCCGATCTCAAGAAGTTTGATGCAGATAATCCCGAACCAGATCAGATTGATATCCGCGGCCTCGAGAACCGGCAGCAGGATGGGCAAGGTCAGCAGGATGAGCCCGATGGAATCGATCACCATGCCGAGGACCACAAAGAGAAGCGAGATCATCAGGATGATGATGATCGGATTGTCCGACACGGCCAGCATCATGTCCGTCAGCGACCTCGGCACCCCGGAAAGGCCCATGAACCGCGTGAACATCACTGCGCCGATGGACAGAAAGAAGATTGAAGAGGTGGCAAGCGTCGTCTGCCGGATCGCCTGCCGAAAAGCACCCGATGTCAATGACCCACGCAGGATCGCCACGCAGAGCGCAAGGAATGCGCCGACCGCGCCGGCTTCGGTCGGGGTGAAAAAGCCGCCGAAGATCCCCCCCAAAACGCCCAGCACCAGGACCGGAAAGGGCCACACCGACCAGATCAGGCCCATCAGTTTGGCACGGTCGATACGTGCCTTGACGGGGGGTGCCAAGTTGGGATCAAGCGCCGCACGAGTGGTAATCATGGCCATGTAGACAAGTGCCGACAGGACGCCAGGGATCAGGCCAGCGACAAAAAGTTGGCCGATCGACTGTTCGGTGAAGATGCCATAGAGGACCATCAGGATAGACGGTGGGATAAGCGACCCGAGCGTGCCGGAAGCTGCCACGACGCCGGTTGCCAGCGACGGGTGATAGTTTGCGCGCAGCATCTCCGGCACAGTGATCCGCGCCATCGCAGCAGTCGTGGCGATGGAGGATCCGGAGGCCGCCGCGAACAGCCCACAGGCTCCAACGCTAGCCGAAGCGAGACCGCCCGGAACCCGCGCAAGCAGAACCCGCAAAAGATCAAACGCACCTGCTGTCAGGCCAGTATTGGCGGCGACAAAGCCCATGAACAGAAACATCGGGATCGCGGTCAATGACCAGTCCCCGATCAGGCTGAACGGCATCGCGCTGACAATGCCCAGGGCCGCCTGAAGGTTGAACATTACCGTGATGCCAACAAAAGACACGGCCATCAGTGCGGTCCCAATGGACATGCGGAAGCCCAGCAGCACGAAGAGCACCCCCATGCCGACCCAGCCGATCATCAGGTTGCTCATGAGGCGCTCCAGTCATGTTCGGCCTTGGTGACCGGAAATCCACGCAGCGCCATGATCGACCGTATCAGAGCGGCGATGGCAGCCAGGCCGAAACCCACAGGCAGGATCACGCGCGATGGCCAGACGATGACCTCGCGACTGCCCATGACGACTTCGCCAACAGAGATCGCGCGAATGGCATCGAGGCCGGTGCGCCATGTCATCACGGCAAGGATCGCTGCCGCTGCAAGGCAGGACAGGGCGAGAGACATGCGTTGCAGCCAGTCGGGAAAATGGTTGAACAGCAGATCAACCGAGATTTGTTCATCACGCATCTCGACGAAAGCCATCGGCAACATGACCAGAACGACCATGTAGTAATATGAGGAGAATTCGACCGTGCCTTGGATTGGCGCGTTCCAGATAAGCTTCAGGAGCACATCCGCCACGATGTTGAGCATCATGGCGACCACGCCAAGACCACCAATAAACATCAATGTGGCGCAAAGCCTGTTGAACAGTAATAGCATCAGGCCTCCCTCCTTTTGCGATACCGGTCTTACACCTGCATTTCGTTGGCAAACAGTTTCGAAGCGGCCTTCGGTTGACAAATAGCGATGCTTGATCGAGTGATCGCGAAACGCGATCAGAGACTGACCAGGCATGAATCCAACACGGCTCGACCTTCGACATATGCGTTACGCGCTGGCCGTTGCGGATGCGCGGGGCTTCCGAGCCGCCGCAGACGTGCTCAACATTGCGCAGCCTGCGATATCGAAAGCCGTCAAGGATACCGAAACCGATCTGGGATTTTGCATCTTCGACCGGAGTGGCCAAACAGTCCTGCCGACCGAGGAGGGTCGCGTTTTTCTGGAGGATGCCCGACAAGTCGTGGCCATGTTCGAACGCGTCATACGGGCATCAATACAAAACAGCGAAGGGGCTCGCGGGCACATCATCATCGGTTATTCGGCCTTGGCGATGTCGCGTAAAATTTCCGAAGGCCTCGACGGCTTCCTTCAGGCCGTGCCATGCGTTCAGGCAGAGATGCATGTCATGTCTACCGACAACATGCTCAAATCCCTGAAATCCGCCACCATAGACTTGGGATTCCTGCTGTCACATCCATCGGTAGATGCACCGGATGTCGACCAGATCCCCGTCTGGTCCTCGCGGATCGGTGTGGTCGCCCCAAAAGGAGAGGCGCCCCGAACGTTAGACGAGCTGAGCCGTGCTTCCTTTATCCTCGGTGTGCGGGAAAACTGGCGCTCCTGGCGGGCGTTGCTCGATACGGCGTGTCAGAAGGTCGGGTTCGAGCCGGAAGTCGTGGAAGAAGCGTGGGACGTCCAGGTCATCCTGCAACGGGTGGCCGAACGACGGGGCGTGACGCTTTTCCCGATGAGTGCGGCAAGCAGCATCCCTGCCGCGCTCGAACTCGTGCCGGTCGAAGGATTCCTGCCAGAGGCCAGCATTGCAATCGCTTGGGACGCCAAAGCTGACACCAGTCTCTTGCGCAGCTTTCGGACGTATTTCATCTGATCGCGTCTGATTATCAGATGATGCCTCAAGTCTATTTGCCTGATCCGGGCTGCACGTTTCTTCATGCACAGCATGACCGTCACGACAGCCTCAGATTTCGACGCGCCTGAGACCCGACCGTTCCTTGTTAAAGGATCAAAGACGGGACTCCTGCTACTGCACGGTTTCACCAGCACCCCGCAAAGTGTTCGCCAAGTGGGCGAACGGTTGCATGACCTGACCGGCGCAACCGTTTTCTGTCCGATGCTGGCAGGGCACGGCGAAACACCCCGAGCCCTCGCGGCAACAGACCAACAGGATTGGGTGCGCTCGACCGAGACGGCGCTGGATCAATTGGAGACGCGCTGTTCGCGCATAGTGATCGGCGGCCTGTCCCTCGGGGCGACTCTGTCCCTCAATCTCGCCGCGAGGATGCCAGAGCGTATCAGCGCCGTCATCAGCATCAACGGTTCGACGGGGCTATACAAACCCGAAGTGGTCGCGCCGCTCTATGACCTCGACGGTCCTGAACATGTGGCTGGCATTGGCTCCGATATTGCAAATCCCGATGCGCATGAGATTTGCTACAAAGTGATCCCACGAAGCACTCTGAAGGACCGCTTTATTCTCACCAATGCAACCGGTGCGCTTCTGCCGCTCCTGCAGCAACCGATCCTGATCATTCAATCGAGGACGGATCACGTCGTCGATCCCGAAAACGCAAAACGGATCGCATGCAGCGTGTCATCAGCTGACATAAGGCTCTGCTGGTTGAGTAGATCCTGGCACGTTGCCACGCTGGATTATGACCAAGATCTCATCATATCGCGGATCGCCGATTTCATCACATCGGATGCGCGCGCACCATTACTGCCGTGATACCCGGAATGTTCCGACGCCCGGATTCCTGCACCCGACGCATCGACACTTGAACCTCCGAGGCTTACCGCTCATCCTGAAAAAGAAAAGTCAGGGACGGTGATGAGCAGCAATGATATCAAGAGCCTCGGGAGTTTCGTCTGGTCGATTGCCGAACTCCTCCGGGGTGATTTCAAGCAATCGAAAAAAGCTTATCCCTCTTGAACCGGTTCCTCTACATGTTGACATGCCCGGGCAGCCGGTTGTCAGCCGGTGAAACTCGCTTCAGGCAGGTGACTGGTGTGAAGACCGCTGCGAGTGGTCGGTGGCGGC
>JAIVHI010000249.1 GCA_020201155.1 Loktanella sp.
CTCATGTCGTCGGTGGCTTTCTTGGCGGCTTTGGTCATGTCCTCGGACATGTCCTTGCCGGCAGCCATCATCAGTTCGAGCGTCTGCGTCTGGACCGACTTGGCGATCTCGGCGAAGGCGGCCATGTGCTCGGCTGCGGCTTCGGCAGAGGCCGACGCGAAATCGGTCATCGACTTGGCGTAATCGGCAGGCTCGGTCTTGGCGGCGGTCAGTGCCTGCATCTTGCCCAGCGTGTCCTGTGCCCACTTGGCCGACAGTTCGGTCGACTTCTGAGCGGCGTCGATGGAAACGGTCGACATCTTCTCAGCCAGCGTGGTCTGCGACTTGAACATCTCTTCCATGGCTTTGGTGTCCACGGGGAAAGAGCCCATGACGTCTTTGAATGCAGCGGTGAAATCTTGTGTCTTGGCCATTGTCGTGATCCTTTCGGGTTTCGCTTTTCGGGCCGGCAGGCCCTGTTCAATTCTTGACCAGAATGTAGATGCTGCATCGCGGCATTGCAAGGGTTTTTCTGCGCTGCAGCACAGAATTTGCGACGACATCACAACGCATTGATTCTACGCAATTTCCCTAGGGTCACCTGCCTCACACGCCAGTATTTACTGACGTTTTTCGATTTTCGACATGCCCGGAAAATAGGCGCGCCAACGACTCACCTTCCGAAATGCTGCAGTTGCACAATAACCCTAGGGTTGCGCCGTGACATAGGTTCCGGGTGCCGGACACAAGACCGGATGGCTGTCGGTTCCCGGCGCGCGGGCCTTGACCTTCGCGCCCGACCGCTTGCGCAGCCATTCTTCCCAGCGGTGCCACCACGAACCGTCGTGACGGTCCGCCGCCGCGCGCCAGTCCTCGGGCGACAGGCTCAGGTCATCATGCGTGTAATGCCCGTATTTCTTCTTGGACGGCGGGTTCACGATCCCCGCGATATGGCCCGATTCCGACAGGATAAAGGTCTTGTCCGTCGCCCCCATCCCCTGCACCCCGCGATAGGACGCGTCCCAGGCGGCGATGTGGTCGGTCTCGCAGGCAATGGCGCAAAGCGGCACGTCCACATCCTTGAGGTGAACGACTTCACCGCAGATCTCGAAGCCCGTGCCGTTTGCGAAGGTATCGTCGCGGCACAGCCCCTTGAGGTATTGCATCGCCATGCACCCCGGCAGGTTGGTGCCATCGCCGTTCCAGTACAGCAGATCGAAAGCCGGCGGGGCCTGCCCCATCATGTAGCTCTTGATCGCGGGGCCATAGATCAGATCGCGCGACCGCAGGTAGCTGAAGGTCCGCGACATGTAGAAACTGTCAAGGATGCCATCCTCTTCCACCTGCCGCTCGATCCCGGCCATGAAATCGTCTTCGAGAAAGACGCCGACCTCGCCACGATCCGAAAAATCCGTGAGCGTGGTAAAGAAGGTCGCGGATTTGACCGCATTCGCCTTGCGCTTTTTCGACAGGGCCAGCGTCAGCGACAGAGTCGTCCCCGCGATACAGTAGCCTATGGCGTTGATCTTCTTGACGCCGCAGATCTGCTGCACCTGCTCGATCGCGGTCAGATAACCATCCTCGACGTAGTCGGACATGGAGGTGCCCTTGTAGCTGACGTCGGGATTGACCCAGGACACGACGAAAAGCGTATAGCCCTGATCGACGATCCACTTGATCAGGCTGTTCTGCTCTTTCAGGTCCATGATGTAGAACTTGTTGATCCAGGGCGGGAAGATGATCAGCGGCGTGCTGTGAACCTTTTCGGTCGTCGGCGCATATTGGATCAGCTCGAACAGGTGATTGCGGAAGACCACCGATCCCGGTGTCGTGGCAAGGTTCTCGCCCACCTTGAAGGCATCCCGGTCCGCCAGCGTCACGACCAGATCGCCGTTGTTCGCCTCGAGATCGCGAACAAGGTTCTCCAACCCTTTGACAAGGCTCTCGCCGTCGGTTTCCGCGGCAAGGGTCAATGCTTCGGGGTTCGTCGCCAGAAAGTTGGTGGGGCTGAACAGATCGACGATCTGCTGGCCAAAGTAGCGCAGGCGCTTTTTCTCGGCTGGGTCCATGTCGGACACGTCCTCGATCGCGGTGCGGATCGCTTCGGCGTTTCGCAAATACTGCTGCTTGATGTAATTGAAATAAGGATGGGTCTCCCACATTTCATGCGCGAAACGCCGGTCCTTGGGCGTGTCGTCCGTCGCGGGTTCCAGCTTGCCCTGCGCCAGCTTGTGCTGGGCTTCCACGAAATGCCTTACGTTTTCCGTCCAGAAGCCCATCTGATGTTCGAGCAGCTTTGCAGGATTGTTCATCATTTCCTGCCAGTATCCCGTCACCGCCTTGAGGTAGAGATCCTGGTTCGGCCCCTGCAGCGACGGCGGCACCGCACGTCCCTGACCCATCGCCACCAACAGCCGCTGGGTCAGCTCCTCGACCCGTTCCATATTTGCTTCAAGCTTCGCAAGGTTTTCGCCCGTCGCTTGAGCGTCCGAGACATCGTCAGTTGTCATATGCTAATCCTCACCCTACCTTGCACACGCAGCATTGCTACCGCAGAAATTTTCAGGAGCTAAACCCCATGAAAAATATGATGACCTATGATTTCATGGAATCGGTCCGCAACACAAATCAATGGTTGGGGTCCAGCGCGCGGGCTTTCGCCAGCTATCCGATGATGTCCTGGGGCACGAACCCCGCGATGGACTGGCTGCGGGCATGGGGTGAAGTCACAGAGCGGACGTTCAGCCGCATGGTCGTCAAGCCCGACTGGGGGATCCCGTCGATCTCGAACGAGGACGGCAAGGACCACGTCGTGGATGTCGAAACGGTCATGTCCAAGCCTTTTGGCGACCTGATCCATTTCAACGTGTCCGGGCGCAAGCCCAAGCCGCGCCGCATCCTGCTGGTCGCCCCCATGTCCGGCCACTACGCGACCCTGCTGCGCAAGACCGTCATCTCGCTTTTGAACGACGCCGACGTCTACGTGACGGACTGGCACAACGCCCGCGACATACCCGTCAGCGCCGGCAAGTTCGACGTCGAGGACTACACCCTCTACCTCGTTGATTTCATGAAAGAACTGGGCAACGACATCCATGTCATCGCCGTCTGCCAGCCCGCGCCCCTGACGCTGGCCGCCACCGCCTACCTCGCCGAGGAAGACCCCAAGGCGCAGCCCAGGACGCTGACGCTGATCGGCGGCCCCATCGACCCCAATGCCAACCCGACCGAAGTCACCGACTTCGGCCACTCGGTCACCATGGGCCAGCTTGAACATACGATGATCCAGCGCGTCGGCTTCAATCACAAGGGCGTCGGTCGCCCCGTCTACCCGGGCCTGTTGCAACTGTCGTCCTTCATCTCGATGAACGGCGAGACACATGCGACGGCCTTCCGCGACCAGATCATCCGTGCGGCCAAGGGCGAAAGCTCGGACCACGACCGCCATAACACCTTCTACGATGAATATCTGGCCGTCATGGACATGCCCGCGGAGTTCTACCTCTCGACGGTCGAGCGTATCTTCAAGGATCGCGACATAGCGCTGAACCGGTTCGAAGTCGCCGGTCACATGGTCGATATCGGCAAGATCACGGATGTCGCCGTCAAGATCGTCGAAGGCGAGAAAGACGATATCTCGGCCCCCGGCCAGTGTCTTGCGGCGCTTCCCCTGCTGACGGGCCTGCCCGATTCCAAGAAGGCCGCGCACCTCGAACCCGGCGCAGGTCACTACGGCATCTTCGCCGGTGGCAGCTGGCGCAACAACATCCGCCCGCTGGTGCTGGATTTCATCGACGCCAATTCAGATCGCCCCAGCACGAAAAGCGTCAAGAAGCGCGGCACGAACACTGCAATGGATCGCGCAGCACAAGATGCGCGCGCCCCTCTTCGATCAGCCGCCGCGTGATCGGGTAGGGATCACCATAGGCCGACGGTAAATAGACCACCCCATCCGCTTCAAGCCTCTCGCGCTGCGCGGGATCGAGCCCCGCCCATTTGCCGTCTTCGGTAAAATCCGGGGCCGCCGCGATGGTGACCAGCCCGGCGATCCGCGCCGGTAGCGCCCGCGCCAGCAAAAGCGCGATCCAGCCGCCCATGGACGACCCCACCAGAACCACCCTGCCCTCGACCCGGTCCAGCACCGCCATTGCATCCGCCAGCCAGTGCCCGATGCATCCGTCCAGAAAATCGCCGCCGCTTTGCCCGTGGCCGGAATAGTCGAACCGGACGAAGCCCTGCCCGCGGTCCTGCGCCCAAGCCTTGAGATGGCGGGCCTTGTTGCCGGTCATGTCCGACCGGAACCCGCCCAGAAAGACTACGGTCGGCCCGGCCCCCGGCACGGCCTCCCATGCGATCTGCCGCCCTTGCGGCGTGTGCAGCCTATCCGGCATCCGACTGCACCTCGTCCAGTCCCAGCGCCAGCCAAGCCCCCGCCGCCGCCATTCCGGCAAAGACCAGCAACGTCAACGGCACGCTCAGCGCCGACAGGCCCGCCGCCGCAACCCCCGCCACGATCAGCACGATCCCGACCAGCGTGTTCGACAGGGCGGTGAAGCTCGCGCGATCCTCGGGTCCGGCCATGTCGACCAGATGGGTCGACCGCCCTTGCCGCACGCCATGGTAAGAAATCATCAGGCCAAAGAGCATCACCGGCACCAGCAGCGGCACGCCCGACAGACCCAGCCAGCCCATCGCCGCAATCGCCGCCAGAACCGCGCCGCCCGCGATCCCCGCATAAAGCAGCACACGGCGCGAGGACCGGTCCGACAAACGCCCCCAGACGTAGGACGACAGCAGCGACGCGATGGCCGAGGCCAGCACCAGCGCGCCCAAAGCGCCCAGCGCCCCGTCCGGTTGCAGCAGCACCAGATAGGGCGGCGCAAGTGCTGTCCCGACCAACAGGCTGCGGACAAGGATGAACCGTGTCAGCTGCGGGCGGTCTTTCAACAGGCTGAACTGGCCAAGGCCGATGCCCTCCCCATCCTCCGGCTCGGATTCCACCTCGCGCATGCGTGCAAAGACCAGCCCGCCGGTGATCCACAGCACCGATGCCAGCACGATGGCCGCGATCACAAGCGTGAAGCGGTCGATCAGGCCCAGCAAAAGCAGGACAGCGAACGCGATGACACCCACCGAGGCCGCCGAGGCGGCGAACCCGGTCGCCGTTCCGCGCCGCGACTTGCCGACCGTCTTGCCAAGGATGTCCTTGTAGCTTGCCGAACAGACCGACCGGGCCAGCGCAAGCAGCCCCAGCAGCAAGACGATCACGATACCCGCCGCAGGCCCCTCCAAGGTCACCCCAGCCAGCGCGATCCCGCCCGCGCAGACCCCCTGCACGATCGACCCGCCGGCCCAATACCATTTCCGGATGCGCGACGAGGTGATGTAGGGCGTGGTGAAAAGCTGCGGCAGCAAGGCCCCGCTTTCCCGCACCGGCACCAGCAGCCCGGTCAGGAACGATCCCGCGCCCAAGTTCATCAGCAGCCACGACAGCACCAGCTTGGGGTTCAGCAGCCCGTCCGCCACCTTGCTGGCCGACAGGCTGACGACATGCCGCAGGAAATTGCCCGCCTCGCGCGTCTGCGCCGTATCGTTCAGACCACCCGGTGCATCGGGATCTTCGACCAGCGTTTCGAACAATTCATCTGCGGCGTCAGTCACGGGCGTCTCCTTCGTCTCGGGCAAAGATAGCCCCGACTTGGCAAAATCCAGCCATGGCGCAGCTACAACCCTGCAAGACGGCCATCATTGGTCCAGCTGAAGGGCGGGAACTTTCAAGCCCTGCAGAGGTCGGAATTGACACTGCCCGCCGCAGGCGTCATCACCGCGCCCAGACATAACTTGCAACCGGGCGTTCCGTGGGCGCCAAACCGACGAGGAGCCGACATGGCCCAGATCTCCCTTACATTTCCTGACGGCAACGCGCGCGATTTCGACGAAGGCGTGACACCCGGCGACGTGGCCGCGAGCATTTCCACGAGCCTGCGCAAAAAGGCCATCAGCGCCACCGTGAACGGCCAGCACTGGGACCTGCAGTGGCCCATCGACGCCGATGCCCAGATCGCCATCAACACCATGCAGGACGACGCCCCTGCGCTGGAGTTGATCCGCCACGACCTCGCCCACATCATGGCGCGCGCGGTGCAAGAGATCTGGCCCGAGACACAGGTCACCATCGGCCCCGTGATCGACACGGGCTGGTATTACGACTTTGACCGCAAAGAGCCGTTCACGCCCGACGACCTCGCCGTCATCGAAAAGAAGATGAAAGAGATCATCAACACGCGCGATCCTGTCCGCACCGAGGTCTGGGACCGCGACCGCGCGATCCAACACTACAAGGACAGCGGCGAGCCCTACAAGGTCGAGCTGATCGACTCGATTCCCGGCGACGAGCCGCTGCGCATGTATTGGCACGGTGACTGGCAGGACCTGTGCCGCGGGCCGCACCTGCAGCACACCGGACAGGTGCCGGGCGATTCGTGGAAGCTGATGTCCATCGCGGGGGCCTACTGGCGCGGTGACAGCACACGCCCGATGCTGCAACGCATCTACGGGGCCGCCTTCCGCAACAAGGAAGACCTCAAGGCGCACATGCACCGTCTGGAAGAGGCCGCCAAGCGCGACCACCGCAAGCTGGGCCGCGAAATGGACCTGTTCCACATGCAGGAAGAGGCCCCCGGTCAGGTTTTCTGGCACCCCAACGGCTGGACGATCTACACCGAATTGCAGGACTACATGCGCCGCCAGCAGCGCCGCGGCGGCTATGTCGAGGTGAACACGCCGCAGGTCGTCGACCGCAAGCTGTGGGAAGCCTCGGGTCACTGGGAAAAGTATCAGGACCACATGTTCATCGTCGAGGTAGACGAGGAACACGCCCGCGAAAAGGCCGTCAACGCGCTCAAACCGATGAACTGCCCCTGTCACGTGCAGGTCTACAACCAGGGCCTCAAGTCCTACCGCGATCTGCCCCTGCGGATGGCCGAATTCGGATCGTGCAACCGCTACGAGCCCTCGGGCGCCCTGCACGGCATCATGCGCGTGCGCGGCTTCACGCAGGATGACGCGCATATCTTCTGCACGGAAGAACAGATCGAGGAAGAGACACGCATCTTCATCGAATTCCTTTCTGCCGTTTACCGCGACCTCGGCTTTGCCGATTTCAAGGTGCTGTTCTCGGACCGCCCCGAGACGCGCGCGGGCGCGGACGATGTCTGGGACAAGTCCGAAAGTGCCCTGCTGGCCGCGACCCGTGCGGCGGGGATCGAGCCGGGGTTCAACCCCGGCGAAGGGGCGTTCTACGGTCCCAAACTGGAATTCGTGCTGACCGACGCCATTGGGCGTGACTGGCAATGCGGCACGCTGCAGGTCGATTTCGTGCTGCCGGAGCGGCTCGACGCGACCTACATCGGGCAGGACGGCGACAAGCACCGCCCCGTCATGCTGCACCGCGCGACGCTGGGCAGCTTCGAGCGGTTCATCGGCATCCTGATCGAGGAACACGCAGGCAAGCTGCCTTTCTGGCTGGCCCCGCGTCAGGTCGTCGTGGCCTCGATCGTGTCGGACGCCGATGACTACGTGACCGAAGTCGTGGACCTGCTGCGCAAGCGCGGTGTCCGGGCCGAGGCGGATACGCGCAACGAAAAGATCAACTACAAGGTGCGCGAACACTCGGTCGGCAAGGTGCCTGTGATCCTTGCCATCGGCGGGCGCGAAGTGGAAGACCGGACGGCCAGCGTGCGGCGGCTGGGCGAGAAACAGTCGGTTGTCATGCCGCTGGACGCGCTTGCGGATCAACTGGCCAAGGAAGCCACTCCACCCGACCAGTCATAGCGGACCCGGGATTTCGGATTTGAAAAGGCGCCCGCAGGTTTCAGCCCTGCGGGCGTTTTCGTATCAATGGGCGCGCGGCGTATCCGGTTGCCGCGATATGATCGCCAAGATGCCACCCGCGGCGGCGAACCCGATGGGAAAGAGCGTGCCAAGGTTGATGCCGAAGGCCGCATAGAAGGCCAAGGCGGACAGAAGCATCAGCACGCCGCCAATCAGGGCGCGGTCGCGGGCCATCGCGCCACCACCGATCGCCAGAAGCGGGGCGATGAAGCTCGCGAACTTGATGAAGCCCGGGTTGTCCCAGAAATCGAGAGCAGCGAGGAGGTCGGCGTTCCGCTCGATCAGCGTGGCCGATCCGTAGCCGAACAGCCCGACGATGATCCCGATCAGCCCCCCGATAAGGCCCAGTGTTCCCGCGGCGCTGCGCATGATGTCTCTCCTGCCCGTTTGTGGTGAGGTAAGTACCGGTCAGCTATTTGCCAAGGTGCGCGGCCCTTGCGTCGTCCTTCCAGCCCAGCGTGTTGCCCGTCTCGGCCAGGATCGCGGGACGTTTGAGCAATGCGGGGTAATCGGCCAGCAGCTCTTGCGGGGGGCGGCTGCGCTCGGCCTCGTCCAGACCGCGCCAGGTGGCCGAGGCGCGGTTGACGGCGGTGTCGCCGAACGCCGCGAGCACTTCGCCCAGAAGCGCGTCCGCAAACCCATCCTTGCGCAGGTCGATGAACACGGGGTCTTTCCCGTCGGCCGCAAGGTCCTTCATCGCCTGCCGACAGGTCGAGCAGGTCTTGATACCGATCACGCGCATGGCTGTCCTCGCTTGTTTGGTCCTGATGTGCCTGCCTTCTATCGACAGTCGCGGCAGGCAATGCAACCGGAAGGCTGAGGTTGTCGGCTGTAGGGCTGGAGTGACGGGCCTTGTGTGGACCGAAAAGTTTCGCATGCGAAACAATGGGTTGGGTTTGATTCAAATGCCATTGCGTTTCTTCACGCAGCATTAACCCCGGCGCGGCAAGCTGGGGCATGTGGCACTACCGCCGCCTTCACCTTCCCGGCTCATGCATCTTCGTGACCGTCAATCTCGCAAGGCGCGGGACGACGACCTTGACCGAGCATATCGATATACTGCGCGGTGCGGTCACTGCGACGCGCCAGCAGCGACCCTTTGGGATCGACGCCTGGATCGTGCTGCCAGACCATTTCCACGCCATCTTTCGCTTGCCCGACGGGGACGCTGATATCTCGACCCGCGTCGGCGCGATCAAGGCCCGATTTTCTCGCGACATTCGTCGGGCGGGGTTCATCCCGCCATTGAGATGAATGCAGACCGCGGTTTCAGGGCGAGGAAGAGTCGGGCTTAAGCCCGACCTACATGCCGTTTTTCATTTCGGCCAAGTTCAAGCCTCACCCCAACACCCCTTCGAATTCCCGCCATTCGCCCTTGCTCATCCCGCTTGTCTCCTGCGTGACCGTCTCGCCTGCCAGCATGCGTTTGAGGCATTGCACGCCCTTTTCGGACAGGACGGCACCGCCCAGCCGGTAGTCCTCGAAGGCGGAATAGGCGGCGGGGACCCAGTCGGCCACGACGCGGCAGATGGCGTCGGCGTAGACGCGGATTTCGTATTGGGCGTGGGCGTCGGCGCGCAGACGCGCCCTGGTTGTTGACGACGGACTGCGCGGCAAGATTGCGTTCTTCGGGGATGTAGAATTCGCGGTCGAGGATCGAATAGCGGGCCGAGTATTCGTTGACGTTCGCGGTGCGGTGCCGGATCCACTGGCGGGCCACGAAAACAGGCAGTTTGACGTGCAGCTTGATCTCGCACATCTCGAAGGGGGTCGAATGCCAGTGCCGCATCAGGTAGCGGATCAGCCCTTCGTCGTTCTGCACCGACTTGGTGCCGCGCCCGTAGGACACGCGGGCGGCCTGACAGATCGCGGCATCGTCACCCATGTAGTCGATGACCCGGATGAAGCCGTGATCCAGCACCTCGTGCGCGGTGTAGAGATGCTTTTCCATCCCTTCGGACACCGCACGCAGCGTGGGACGCGGATTGGCGCGCTGATCGTCGATTTCGGCCTGCTGTTCGGGCGAGATGGGCATGGGCGGCTCCTGATTGGGCTTTGGGCTGCGTGTTTGATTCCGAGGACCACTATATCTGGGGGGCGTGGCGTGGCACACCCTCCATATGCACGGAAATTCCGCAGTCTGTGCGGGATGAAGCGTTGACTCGCAGGATGGGCACCGGAATGATCCGCAAAACGCATATACCGATCGGGGACCACCGCCTATGACGCCGTATCTCAAGACCCTGCCTTTGCTTCTGGTGCTGGCTGCATGCGGCGACGGGCAACCGTTCTTCAATGACGAGATGGAGGAAGTAGAGGATGCCGTTGATGGGGGCGAAGTTGATGATCCGGTGGTGCCGGGTGACGAGAACGGTGAAGAACAGGACGGCTTCGACACAACCGGGGTATTGCCTCCCGACACTCAAAACCCTTCACCTGACCG
>JAIVHI010000172.1 GCA_020201155.1 Loktanella sp.
CTGCCGTGACCGTGTCCGACGAAGCAGAGGGCGGAGCACAGCGTTTCGCCCTCTTTCTTGGCTTGTCCCTGCTGGTTCTTGCCTTCGCCATCGCCGCCGCGACGGCGATCGGCGACTACAACATCGGGCTTCGGACAGTCGCCCTTTCAGTCACGAACGAACTGGGCCTGACCAACGCCGAGATCGCGCCGATCGAACAGAGCGTCATCTGGAACCTGCGCCTGAGCCGCGCATTGGTGGCCGCGCTGGCCGGGGCGGGTCTGGCGATCTGCGGTGCGATCCTTCAGGCGCTGCTGCGCAATGCGCTGGCCGAGCCTTTCGTGCTGGGTGTATCGGCAGGCGCGTCCACCGGCGCGGTCTGCGTGATCGTCCTTGGCATCGGGGCCGGTAGCCTTTCGCTGTCGCTGGGTGCCTTTGTCGGTGCCTTTGCGGCCTTCGGCCTGGTTGCGCTCTTGTCCAACGGGGCGACCAGCGGGCCCAACCATACCATTCTGGCAGGCGTCGCGGCATCGCAACTGTTCAACGCGCTGACGTCCTATATCGTGACCACATCGGGCAATGCCCAACAGGCGCGGGATGTCATGTTCTGGCTGCTGGGCAGTTTCGGCGGGGTGCGCTGGCCGGATTTCCAGCTTCTCTTGGGCGTCGTGATCGTCGGTCTGTCGATCTGCATCTGGATGGGCCGCGCGCTGGACGCCTTTACATTCGGGGATGAGGATGCCGCTTCGCTGGGCGTGCCGGTGGCCCGGATCCGGCTGCTGTTATTCGGGGTAACGGCATTGCTGACCGCGACAATCGTCAGCATGGTCGGGGCGATCGGGTTTGTAGGGCTCGTCGTGCCCCATGCCGCACGGTATGTCGTGGGGCCTTTGCATCTGCGACTGCTACCGGCCTGCGCCGTCGTGGGGGCGGTTTTCATGGTCATTGCCGATATCGTCTCGCGGGTCATCACCGCGCAGCAAACGGTGCCGATCGGCGTTGTCACCGCATTGGTCGGTGTGCCGTTCTTTGCCATCATCCTCTACCGCGCAAGGCCGCAAGCATGAGCATCATCGCCGAAACCCTGCGCTGGGGCGTCAAGCGCAAGACAATCGTGTCGGACGTCTCTCTGTCCGTGGCGCCGGGCGAAACGCTGGGCCTGATCGGCCCGAACGGGTCGGGCAAGTCGTCGCTGTTGCGGCTGTTGGCAGGGTTGCGAAAGCCACAGTCGGGACGGGTTCACATCAACGGACAGGATATCGCGCACGTCCACCGCCGCGCGCTCTCGCGGCAGGTGGCATTCGTGCAGCAGAACGCCGCCACGGACACGAATGTCACCGTGCGTGACGTGGTCCGCCTTGGGCGGATCCCGCACCGGTCCGCCTTGGCGGGCTGGTCCGAGGTCGATGAAGCCGCCGTGGCATCGGCGCTCGACCGCGTCGACATGACCGGCCACAAATCGCAGCCTTGGCAGACCCTCTCGGGGGGCGAGCGTCAGCGCGTCCATATCGCGCGTGCGCTGGCGCAAACCCCGCAGGTCATGTTCCTCGACGAGCCGACCAACCATCTCGACATTCACCACCAGATCGAGATCCTGCGCATGGTGCGCGACCTCGACCTGACAAGCATCATCGCGCTGCATGATCTCAATCTTGCCGCCATGTTCTGCGACCGGATCGTCGTTCTGCAGGCAGGTGCTGTCAGGGCTTACGGAACGCCAAAGGCCGTGCTGACCCAAAAGCTGTTGCGCGATGTTTTCAGGGTCGACGCCGATGTAAGCGCGGCGTCAGGTCAAGACAGGCCCCACATCCGGTTCCGAACGGCCTGACGCGACCCTTGGCAGCAAAGCGGTGGCGCCTGGCGCTGATTGCGCAAGACGCTGTCGTGGCGTCCGAATTCGCCAAGACGACCGACGTCCTGCGATCCGCACCAAAGCCGAACCGTCAAGGATGCTTGCTCTGCATCAATTTCAAGGTGAAACGAAATCTGCCCCTCTTGCATTAAGTAATACTATATGACTTTATCGAATCAGGCTTCGGCCGAAATAGGGAGGACATCATGAATAAACTTATGCTAAGCGCAGCCTTTGCTGCGCTCTCGACAGGTGCGACCGCTCAGACGATCGGATTCTCGCAGATCGGATCGGAATCGGGCTGGCGGGCCGCCGAGACGACCGTAACCCGCCAAGAGGCCGAAGAACGCGGCATCGACCTGCGGTTTTCCGACGCCCAGCAACGGCAGGAAAACCAGATCGCCGCCATCCGGTCCTTCGTGGCCCAAGGTGTCGACGCCATCCTGCTGGCCCCCGTCGTGGCGACCGGCTGGGATTCGGTTCTCGAAGAGGCGCAAGAGGCCGAGATTCCGGTCGTGCTGCTTGACCGCCGGGTCGACAGTTCCGAGGATCTTTACCTGACGGCTGTCGGCTCTGACCTCGTGCATGAAGGCGAGGTTGCCGGTCAGTGGCTGGCCGACAACAAGCCCGAAGGCGAATGCCGCGTGGTCGAGCTTCAGGGCACCACCGGATCGTCGCCGGCGATCGACCGCGCGACGGGTTTCCGCAACGCGCTCGAAGGCAACGACGAGATCGAAATCGTCCGCAGCCAGACCGGTGATTTCACCCGTTCGGGCGGCAAGGAAGTGATGGAAAGCTTTCTTCAGGCTGAAGGCGGCGGTGACAATATCTGCGCGCTTTATGCCCATAACGACGACATGGCCATCGGCGCGATCCAAGCCATCAAGGAAGCCGGGATCGATCCGGGCGACGATATTCTGATCGTGTCGATCGATGCCGTGCCGGATATCTTTCTGGCGATGGCCGAGGGCGACGCCAACGCGACCGTCGAGCTGACGCCGAACATGGCAGGCCCGGCCTTCGACGCGCTGGAAGCCTACATGGCCGACGGCACCGAGCCCGAGAAGTTCATCCAGACCGAGTCCGCGCTTTACACGCAGGACGATGATCCGATGGCCGAATACGAGGCCCGCAAGGATCTCGGCTACTGATCTTATCTGAAAACCGGGCATGACTGCCCCGAAAGCGGCGCCCCCCGGGGCGCCGCACTGATCGTTTCAGAAAGGCACCGGATGCTTCTTACCGTCCGCGACTTGACCAAGACATTCCCCGGCACACTGGCGCTCGACAATGTCCGGCTCGACCTTGCTGCCGGCGAGGTGCATGCGCTTCTCGGCGAGAACGGTGCTGGAAAGTCGACGCTTATCAAGTGTCTGACCGGCGTTCATGCCCGCGACAGCGGCCACATCGAACTTGACGGTCAGCCCATTTCACCCACCTCGACCCATGACGCGCAAGAACTCGGGATCGGCACCGTCTACCAGGAGGTGAACCTGCTGCCCAATCTTACCGTGGCCGAAAACCTGACCTTCGGGCGCCAGCCCACGCGCCTTGGACTTGTTTCGGGGCGCCGCATGCGCGCCGACGCCGAAGAGATGCTGGCCGGCTACGGATTGGATCAGGTCAATGTCTCGCGCGAGTTGGGCAGCTATTCCGTCGCGGTCCAGCAGATCGTCGCGATTGCCCGCGCCGTGGCATTGTCGGGCAAGGTGCTGATCCTTGACGAGCCTACCGCGAGCCTTGACGCCCGCGAGACCGAAACGCTGTTCAAGGTCGTGCGCGACCTGCGCGAGCGGGGTCTGGGGATCATCTTCATCTCGCATTTCCTCGATCAGGTCTTCTCGCTCAGCGACCGGCTGACCGTGCTGCGCAATGGCCGGCACATCGTGACCGAAAAGACCCCCGAGACCAATCGCGTCGAACTGATCCATCACATGCTGGGTCACGAACTGGTCGCTGCCGAACATCGCCACGCGGCCCGCAAGGGCGGCGCGAACCTGTTGTCCTTCAAGGGGGTCGGGCGTCGCGGCAAGATCGAACCCTTCGATCTTGATGTGCGCGCGGGCGAAGTCATCGGTCTGGCCGGTCTGCTTGGCTCGGGCCGGACCGAAACAGCCGACGTGCTGTTCGGCAGGACCCCCGCCGATCAGGGCGAAGCCACTGACGATGCCGGCAAGCTGAACCTTTCAACCCCCCGGACCGCCATTGCAGAGGGCTTCGGATACGCACCCGAGGACCGCAAGACCGACGGGATCGTCGCCGACCTGTCCGTCCGCGAGAATATCGCACTGGCCTTTCAGGCCCGGCGCGGCTGGGCCAATCCGATCCCGCAGGCCGAACAGAAGCGGCTGGCAGAGGACTATATCCGCAAGCTCGACATCCGCACATCAAGTGCCGAAAAGGCGGTGGGTGATCTGTCGGGCGGCAACCAGCAAAAGGTCGTTCTGGCCCGCTGGCTTGCGATGAACCCGCGCTTTCTGATCCTTGACGAACCCACACGCGGCATCGATGTCGGCGCCCATGCCGAAATCCTCAAGCTGATCGGCGAGCTGACGGATCAGGGCATGTCGATCCTGTTGATCTCTTCCGAATTCGATGAGCTGATCGCCGCCTCCGACCGGATTATCGTGGTTCGCGACCGGCATCATGTCTCGCAACTGGTCGGTGAAGAAATCGACACCGACCGGATCATCAACGCCATCGCCGCCCGCGATGATGCCGAAAGGGCCATGTCATGACCCCAAGATTGCGCCGGCTGGCGCCGCAACTTTTGACCCTGATCGCGGTGATCGCGCTGGTGACGGCCTATTTCCCCAGCTTTCTGTCCGTCGAACTGTCCGACGGGCGACTGGTCGGCAGTGCGATCGACGTGTTGAAGCGCGGGGCGCCGGTCGCCTTGCTGGCCGTTGGCATGACGCTGGTGATCGCCACCCGCGGCATCGACCTGAGCGTCGGGGCGGTCATGGCGATCTGTGGCGCCGCATCCGCTTGGGCCATCACAAGCGGCTACGGGCTGGCCCCTGCCCTTGCGATCGGGCTTGGCGCGGGGGTTCTCTGCGGGCTTTGGAACGGGCTTCTGGTGGCTGTCTTCGGCATCCAGCCGATTGTCGCCACGCTGATCCTGATGGTCGGCGGGCGCGGGATCGCGCAGATGATCACCGAAGGACGCATCCTGACCTTCAGCCACGAAGGTTTTGCCTTCTTCGGGGCCGGCAACGTTCTGGCGGTTCCCACGCCGATCGTGATCTGGATCTGCACCGGCATCGCCTTTGGGCTTCTGGTCCGGCGCACGGCCCTTGGGCTGTTGATCGAATCCATCGGTATCAACCGTCCTGCAAGTGCGCTGGCCGGGGTGAATGCGCGGGTTCTGCTGATTGCCGTCTACGTCGCATCGGGTCTTTGTGCCGCCATCGCGGGTATCATCGTCACCGCGGACATTCGCGGGGCCGATGCCAACAACGTGGGGCTCTGGCTTGAACTCGACGCGATTCTCGCCGTGGTCATCGGCGGCACATCCCTGCTGGGCGGGCGCTTTTCCATCGCAGCGTCGCTTCTGGGCGCGCTGATCATCCAGACGATCGACACCGGCATCCTGCTTGCGGGCTTTCCGTCCGAATTCAACCTCGTGATCAAGGCCGGTCTGGTTGTCGTCATCCTTGTCCTGCAATCGCCCAAGCTCAGTCCGCAACTGTCGCGCCGGCTAAAGCGCGCCCGCGGCACAGGCGCGCCCCGTGACCCCAAGGAGGCAACAGAATGAACGCGCGCATCCTGCCGCTTTACGCCACGATCGTCATTTTCCTGATCGCCTACCTGATCTGCTACATCCAGTTCCCGGCAATGCTGTCGACGCGCGTGGTCGGCAATCTTCTGACCGACAATGCCTATCTGGGCATCGTCGCCGTCGGAATGACGGTGGTGATCCTGTCGGGGGGCATCGATCTGTCCGTCGGATCGGTCATCGCCTTTTCGGGGGTCTTCGTCGCCGTGATGCTGCGCGACACCGACCTGCACCCGTTGATCGTCTTTGCCCTGCTGCTGGGTATCACGACGGGCTTCGGCGCGGCGATGGGGGCGTTGATACACGGCCTTGCGATGCCCGCGTTCATCGTCACCCTTGCTGGCATGTTCCTGGCACGCGGCGCCGCCTACATGCTGACCATCGACAGCGTGCCGATCGACCATGCCTTCTACGATGTGCTGGATGCCTATTACCGGATGCCCGGCGGCGGCCGTCTTACCCTGATCGGGGTCGTGATGCTTGTCACGGTCTTCGCCGGCATGATCATCGCCCATCGCACCCGGTTCGGTACGTCCGTCTTCGCCCTTGGCGGGGGTGAGCATACGGCCCGCCTCATGGGCGTCTCCGTCGGTCTGACGACGGTCAAGATCTACGCGTTCTCGGGCTTCATGGCCGGCCTCTCGGGGATCGTCTTTTCGGTCTACACCGGATCGGGCTACCCCTTGGCGACCGTCGGCACCGAACTGACCGCCATCGCAACGGTGGTCATCGGCGGGACGATTCTGACGGGGGGGTCCGGCTATGTCTTCGGCACGTTGATCGGCGTTCTCACGATGGGGCTGATCCAGACCTACATCGTTTTCGACGGATCACTTTCAAGCTGGTGGACCAAAATCGTCATCGGACTGCTTTTACTTCTCTTTATTTTGCTTCAAAAGGGTCTCCTGACATTGGGACAACGACAGCGAAGTTCTCCAACCTGACATGAAGCAACTTTTCGGCCAGATCGATCCGCGACAGCGCGAGAGCAGCGGTAGTCACGGTCGGGTGGTCGAGGGGATCGGGCGGTCGATCGTCGCAGGCAAACCACCCCCGGGCGAGCTTCTGCCGCGCGACGAGGAACTGGTCGAGCAATTCGGTGTTTCCCGCACCGTCCTGCGCGAGGCGATGAAGACGCTTGCCGCCAAGGGCATGGTCGCCCCCAAGGCCCGTGTCGGCACCCGCATCCAGCCCCGGCACGAATGGAACATGTTCGACGCCCAGGTCCTGCGCTGGCATCTTGACGGTGAACCCAGCGACAGTTTCTACGAGCAGCTGTTCGAAATGCGCCTGGCTTTCGAGCCCCACGCCGCCGCACTGGCGGCCCGCGATGCAACGGACGAGGATATCGCCCGCATCCAAGCCTGTCTGGTGGCCATGCGCTCTGCCGAAGGAGAAGCCGAATTCTCGCTGGCCGACTTCGAATTTCATCAGGCGATCTTCGATGCCGCGGGCAATGCCTTTTTCTTTTCCGTCGTGTCACTGGTCGGCGCGGCGCTGCTCTCTTTGTTGCGGCGATCATCCCCCGAACCCAAACCGGGCCAGCAGGTCAAAATCTGCAACGATCACCAGCGCATCGCCGATGCCATTGCGTCAAGGGACGAAGCTGCGGCCAGAGCCGCAATGCAGGTCGTCATCGAAGTCGGTTGGGCGCGTGTCTTCGGCAACGACATAGGCGGTGAAACGCCACCGCTTTGACATGTTTGCCCTTCGCCGTGGGATGATCATCGGCCGACCGCTTTTCCATCGCGGATGACGGAACGTCGGGCGTGCACGACACCAGCGCTCTGCAACTCGGCCGAGTAAAACTGACGCAGCAAACAACCAGATACCAAAGGTTCCAACGGAACAAACCGATCGAAAGTCGGCTTGACCTCCTGTCTCGGCGCACTGCTTTGCCGACGGCATTCTCGAACGAAATAGGAGGAACCCATGTTTCATCATTCCGGAAAGCTGCAATACCACGTGAAGGTCGACACGCCTGATCCGCAGTTTGCAAAGTACCTTCAACAAGCCATCGGTGGCGTCGAAGGCGAGATCCGCGTCGCGATGCAATATTTCTTTCAGGCCATGGGTGCCCGCGGCGACAGCAAATACCGCGATATGCTCATGATGACTGCGACAGAAGAATTGAGCCATATCGAATTTCTGGGCCACGCCGTCGCACTGAACCTTGAGGGTGCCCCCGTCACCGTGCAAGAGGACGCCGCCAAGGATCCGATCGTCAACGCAATCATGGGCGGGATGAACCCACGGCACATCCTTTCTTCGGGCCTCTCCGCAATGCCGGTGGACTCGAATGGCACGCCCTTCGACATGAGCCATGTCTACGCCACCGGCAATCTTGCCGCCGACATGACAGCCAATGCCATGGCAGAAGGATCCGGGCGGGTGCTGGCGTCGCGGCTCTATAATATGACCGACGACAAGGGCATGAAGGACATGCTGTCTTTCCTGATTGCACGCGACACCATGCACCAACAGCAATGGCTCGCAGCGATCGAGGAACTCGGAGGGATGGAAGCCGCCTTACCCATCCCCAACTCGACGCCGAAGGACCACGAGGCCACCGAACATAGCTATTACTTCCTCAACACGTCTCTCGACGAAGAGACACCGGAAGGCCGCTGGACCAGCGGACCCTCACTTGACGGAAGATCCGAGTTTTCGGTCGTCAGCACACCGGAACCGCTCGGACAAAAGCCCGATCTCGGCAAAGCCCGCAAAGACAGCGGTGCCCAGAAAGAGCAGATGTAAGTGCAGTCAGAACGGGGCGGTGCCCCCGGCTGAAGCTTGGAAGCCGCGCGCGAAGTCATTCGGGCGTGGCTGGACTTGCACGGTCGCTCACTGCGCCATGATCTCAAATTTGGGATCGTCTCGAAGTGTCAGCGCGTTCCCAAAACGCTCATGATACGCGCTGTCGGACATCAGACGCCGCCCGGGTCGTGGCGTGTGCCTTTCTGGCGACGGGCAATTCGGGCCATGCCGTTTCGGGAAGCGCCTCGAACGCGGGTTTTGCGAACAGGTAGCCCTGCATCAGATCGACCCCCATATCCTGAAGAACGGTCGCCTCTCCGACCGTCTCAACCCCCTCGCAGATGACCTTGGATCCAAGATCATGCAGCATCGCGACGGTATGGAGGAGGATCGCGCGGCGCGTCGGGTCGGTGTCGCAGTTGCGGATCAGGTGCATGTCCAGTTTGACCACATCCGGCACGAAATCCGCCAGCAATCCAATTCCCGCAAAGCCCGCCCCGAAGTCATCGATGGCCGTCAGGAACCCCAGCTTCCTGTAGTGGCTCAGGATGTTCAGCAGATGCTTTGGATCGACCTTTTCGGTTTCGGTGAACTCGAACATGATCCGGTCAACCGGAAATCCCGTCCGCTCTGCCGCGTCCAAAGTGACACGGATGCAGGCGCGCGGGTCGTAAACCGCGTTCGGTAGGAAGTTGATCGACAACAATGCGCCGGTTGCGGCGACACCAAGACGCGCGGCCAGTCCGATCGCGGTGCTGCGGCAGACTTGGTCGAACAGATAGACATTGTCGGTCGTAACCTCTTCGAACACAGCCGCCGCGCCGCTGCCATCGGTGCCCCGTACCAGCGCCTCGTAGGCAAAGACATCTTTGTTCTGAAAGGACAGAATGGGCTGAAACGCCATCGAGATCGGCTTGTGGAACGAGGCGCCATTGCGGCACCCTTCGCAGGGTTTGGGACTTGTCATTGAAATGCGGTCTCTGTGGCAGGCGACTCGTGCCTTGTCGAAGGCATTCGAGGGGTGTCAGATCATGGTATCGTCATGATTGTATTCGACTTGAGAGAACCGACGCCACTTGGCCAAATGGACAGGCCATCTGGACATGCGCAGCACTTTGAAGTCGCGCCCCCCTGCGGGCTGCTCGCACCAAAAGAAAATCCCGACATCACAAGGTGTCGGGATTTAAACGTCGCTCTTGGAAACCCGGGCTGGGTTCAACTCATGCCCAAAGCGGCCTTGTACATTTCAAGCACGGCTTCTTCTTCCGCCAGATCATTGGCGTCGCGCTTGCGGATAGCCAGCAATTTGCGGATCACCTTGGTGTCGTAGCCGCGACCCTTGGCCTCTGCCATGATCTCTTTCTGGCCGTCGGCGATGTCTTTTTTCTCGGCTTCGAGGCGTTCGTAGCGCTCGATGAACTGGCGCAGCTCGGCGCCTGCGACGGACTGACTGTCGGCGTTGGTGGCGGTGTCGGACATGCGCAAAGCTCCTTGGCTGATCTGAAACCCCGTCCTAGCCGCAGGTCCCTGCCCTTGCAAGCCGCGCTGCGGCGCTTTAGGCGACGTCTGATCCTAGCGGAGGGCGTGTGGTGGAAATCTTGATCTGGGTCGGTGCGATCGTGTCGCTGTTGGGGCTTGCCGGTATCGGCGTCAGCGTCGTGAAAGTCATCCGCGCGCGGCGCGCGGGGCTGTCGGACGAAGAACTGCGGGCCCGGCTGAGCCGTGTCCTGCCGCTGAACCTTGGGGCGCTTTTTCTGTCGACGATTGGCTTGATGATGGTGATGGTCGGAATTCTGCTGTCCTAGCCCGTCACGTGGCATGGCTGTGGTCGTGCCTGAGGCTGTGGCAGATTTGATCTTTCCGCGTGAAGCCGCAGTCGCGCGATCTGCGAGGCTGGACCACACCGCCGACTGACGCTACCACGGTTCCATGGATATACGCGCGATCACCCCGACCTACGCTGTCTCGCCTCAGATCGACCCGGAGGATATTCCGGCGATCAAGGACGCGGGCTTTACAACCATCATTTGCAACCGCCCCGATGCAGAAGTGCCGCCGAGCCATCGCGCCGGTGCGATGCAGGCAGCC
The DNA here is from genome assembly GCA_020201155.1 of Loktanella sp. GTDB lineage: Bacteria > Pseudomonadota > Alphaproteobacteria > Rhodobacterales > Rhodobacteraceae > JAIVHI01. Next base: position 10,455 of record JAIVHI010000172.1, read on the forward strand.
GCAGAGTCGGCGGGGCTGGCGTTCGTGGACAACCCCGTCACGCACCAGGGCCTGAACATGGAAATGGTGCATGCACAAAGCGATGCGCGGGCGGGCGGCAAGACGCTGGCCTATTGCGCATCCGGCACCCGGTCCACGATCGTCTGGGCCCTGGGTGAGGCCGTCGGCGGCAAGGCAGACGACATTCTGAGCGCGGCCTCCAAGGCCGGTTATGATCTGGGGGGCATGCGGCCTCAACTCGTGTCACTGGGCGCGAGCTGAGCCACCTCGCGACGTGGCGGCATATCGACCATCGCAGGGCCAGCGTCTGGTTCGAGCCTCACTGCGACCTTTCCGGCCATCTGCCCCAGCCGCCCGCGGGCGAAAAGCTGGCCTTTCACGGTTTCCAGCCTGACCGAACCGGTCGTGCAGCCGGACAGTTTCACTGTCTGTCCGGCGTGTAGCGCCTGAACGGTTGCCAGCGACAGGGTCATGCGATGCACGACAGCGGTCAGCGCCGCCGGTGCAGGCAGGACAGCCGCCTGAAACCGGTCCGACCAGTCCAGTTGCGGCGGCGCGGGCGCGGCCGGGGTGTCCTTGACCACCTTGCCCGGTGCCGGAAGTGCCAGAACAAGCCGTGCCTGTCGTCCATCCACGCCCAGATCGATTTCGACCGAAAGGCATCTATAGCCGGTGTCTGGCAGATCCAGCCCCAAGCTGCGGACCGATGGCGTGCGGTCGCCGCAACTCACCCCGTCCACCCAGCCGTCAAGAACCGTTCCGGTCGCCGCCGCGTTCAATTCGGACAAAAGCCCCACGACCATCGGTTGGGCCAACCGCGCATCCGTCCCGGTAATGGGGCGGTCGTCGGTTGTTGCGAGTTGCAGCTTGCCTGTCGTCCTGACCTCGACCAGCGCCTGCACGAGCGACGGATCAAGGGCACAAACCCCCGCCAACCCGTCCTTGGACCGAAGGTGTTGCAGCAGCATGGTGTCCGAGAGGTCACCCAGCAGATTATCCAGCGGCACGACATCGACCGCGATGCCGCCGACCGACAGCGACAGGCCCGCCGCCTGTTGGGCCGCGCGGGACAACGCCAGCCGCATGGCGCGGCTTGCCGTCAGCGGAACGGGGGGCGCATCCTGCGGACCCTTGCCCAATTTGCGGCGCAGCACAGTCATATCACCCCAAGGCCAGAAAGGATCTCACGCGTCGGGTTTACACGGCAGGACTGAAGGGATCGTAAACGCTACTGCGCGGCCAGCGCGATCGACGCGGGCAGAACCACGCGAAACCCTCCGCCCCCTTGACCCGGAAGATAGGTGATCGATCCGCCCAGTCGTTCCATGATTTCGCGGCAGATCGCCAAACCAAGCCCCGCGCCGCCCTCGCGGGATTCGCCGCCCAGCCGAGAGAACTTCTCGAAAATCATCGCCTGTTTCACGACAGGTATGCCGCTGCCGTTGTCGATGAAATCGACGGTATGGCCGGAACCACCCTGCCGCACCACGATTCGAAGAACGGGATCGGGGGCGTCGCAATACTTGGCCGCATTGGTGATGACGTTGATGAAAACCTGTGCCAGCCGGTCCAGATCGGTCGTCAGAACGATGTCTTCGCGTGACCGCTTGCGTTCGATCTTCAGCTTCGTCCGTGGCACACCCGCAGCGGTGACCGCACGGTCGAGGATATCCGACAGCGTGCCGGTCTGGCGGTAGATCTGCACCTGCCCGTTTTCGAGAACGGCCAGATCAAGCAGATCGTCCAGCAGTCGGGTCAGGCGCAGCGCCTCGGCATGGATGATACCGGCGTAACGGGCCTTTTCCGTCGCAGTCATGTCTTCGTCACGCAGGATTTCCGAAAAAGACCGGATCGAGGTCATCGGTGTCCGCAATTCGTGGCTGATCTGGCTGAGAAAGGCATCCTTTTGCACGGACAGGGCCGTCAGCTTTTCATTCGCGTCCTGAAGCGCGCGGGCGGTGCGGGCCTGCTCGGCAGACTTCGCTTCCAGCCGGTTCGAATACTCGAGAATCTGTGCCGCTTCATCCGCCACGGCCATCAGGTCTTCGACCGTCACGTTGGCGCCTTGCGTCAGTTGCCCGATCATCGCATGCGCAGTGGCGGCCCCGACCGACCCGGCAAGCTCGCGCTCGAGCGTCTGGACGAATTGCTGCGTCACGTCGGGCAGATATCCGCCCTTGCCCTGAGCGGCGGCCTCGGCCTGAAAAAGGGCCTGCGCCTGTGTCGCGCCCAGAATACGCTGGGACATGATCAACAAATCCTCTGCGGTCGCGGCAGAGCCAAGCCAAGCCCCCGACTGCGCGGAATGGGCATAGACATCGACGAACTGCGCGCCCTGCAACCGCTCCATCGGGGTCGGGAAACTGGTCGCGGAAAAGACGAAGAACGCCGCCGCGTTCAGGGCCAGCGACCACATCATGCCGTGCAACAAAGGATCCAGCCCCGCTATCCCGAACAGGGCCTCGGGCCGCAGCCAACCGATGCCAAAGGGACCGTTCTGCATGACCGTTTCGGGCAGGATGGCCCCCATCCCGAAACTGGGCAGGAAAAGCGTCCAGACCCACAGGCTGAAGCCAACGATCAAGCTGGCCGCAGCACCGCGCCGCGTGGCGCCCCGCCAGAAGATACCGCCCAAAAGCGCGGGCAGCACCTGCACCGCCCCGGTGAACGACACCAGACCGATGGCGGCCAGGGCAGACCCACCACCGGAAATGCGGTAGTAGAAATATCCAAGCGCCAGAACGCCCGCAATGGACAAACGACGGCTGAGGACGATGACGCTGCGCACATCGCCGGACCGCACCGGCCCCTCGCCCCCAGAGGCCGCAAGCCACAGCGGCATGACGATATGGTTGCTGACCATGGTGGCCAGCGCGATCGTCGCCACGATCACCATCGAGGTCGCGGAAGAGAACCCGCCAAGAAAGGACAGCGTCGCAAGCCCGTTCTGCCCTTGGCTCAGCGGCAGTGTCAGCACGAAAAGGTCGGGGTTGGCGCCTTCAGGCATTAGGTTCAGACCCACAACCGCGATCGGCATGACGAAAAGCGACATAAGGAAAAGATAGGTGGGAAAGGCCCAGCTTGCGACGGAAAGGTGCCGTTCGTCCGCGTTCTCGACCACCAGCACCTGAAACATGCGCGGCAGACAGATGAAGGCGGCAGCGGACAAAAAGATCAGTGACGCCCACCGGCCCGGCCGCAGGTCCCACTCCGGCAGCGTCGCGTCATCGATCATGTCCAGCACTTCGGCAGGCCCGCCAGCCAGCCCCCAGACCACGAAAACACCCACGGCAACCAGTGCCAGCAGCTTCACGACCGACTCGACCGCGATGGCCATGACGATCCCGTGGTGCCGCTCGTTCGCATCAAGCTTGCGGGTGCCGAAAAGGACCGTGAAGATGGCAAGCCCCACCGCCACCCAGACGGCCATGGAATAGGGGTCGCCATCGTCGCCGGTTCCGGAAAAGACGCCGAAGGACAGGGTGACCGACTGAAGCTGCAGTGCGATGTAGGGTGTGCCCGAAGCGACCGCCATCAACGTGACGATCACGCCGAGGCGACGGGACTTGCCAAAGCGCGACGAGATGAGATCGGCGATCGACGTGATCCGTTGCGCCCGTCCGATCCGCACGAGCCGCCGCAGGACCCACCACCATCCCACCATGACCAGGGTCGGACCCAGATAGATCGTCACGAATTCCATCCCCGACCGCGCGGCATATCCGACAGCGCCGTAAAACGTCCACGCCGTGCAGTAGATCGACAGCGACAGGGTATAGACCAACGGTGAGTGAACCCACCCGGCCCGACCGCGCTTGGCATCCCGGTCCGCGGCAAAGGCGACGGCAAAGAGAAAGGCCACATAGGTCAGGGAGACCGCGATCAGCAGATTGAAGCTCAGCATGGCCTGCCCCGCAGCCGCGGCATCACTGATCGCCCCCCGGACTGGCCCCGGAATTGGCCGCAGGGGGCGACTCTGCATCGTCGTGGCGCATCCGCCGGGCGATCAGACCCGCCGCCACGATCAGGACGACCCAGACGCCGAAGACATAGATCATGCTTCCCGCGGCACCAGTCGAGCCCTCGGGATCGACCTGGGACAAAAGCGGCACCATCCACAATGCGGCCCCTGCGACGGGCAGCATGCGCGCCGCGTCCCGCAGCCGCCGCTGCCGATAGGCTGGACGATCCAGAAAGCGGTTGGTTCCGGGGCTTTTCATCAGCTTGCCAGCGTCTCGCGCACGTGGTCGCGGATGTCGCTGTTCGAAAAGGGCTTGGTCATGAAATGGTTCGCCCCCAGCCGCAGCGCCAATTCGCGGTCGTGGGTCTGGCCGCGCGCGGTCAGCATCAGGACCGGCAGGGTCTCGAACCGGGGGTCGGCGCGAAGATCGCGCAGAATGTCGAACCCCGACCGCCCCGGCAGCATGACATCGAGAATGATCATGTCAGGTGTCTGCACGTTCAGCTTGTCCATCACGGTCATGCCGTCCTCGTGCGTGTGCACGGTGAAACCGTCCCGCGACAGGATGAAACTGATCGCCTCGATGATGTTCGGCTCGTCCTCGACCAGCAGGACTTTTTTCCCCACGGCGTTTTCCTCCCCTGTGCAGTGCCCTCCCGCACCGCTGTGCGACAATGCCCGAAACTGAACGGCAGAGTCTAGAGCACCGAGGGTTCGCGCCGTGCCGCGCAGGCGTGACGGGGGCAGATGCGGCAGGTCAGACCGATGGGCAGCGGCGCACTGGACCCCTCGGGCGGGTCGAATTGCACCAGCATCGTCGCTTCGATGACAGGCGGGTGCCCGAAGTGGGCGGGGCTGCGCGCCTCGGCGATGGCGTGACACCGCAGGCGCTTGGCCGGATCGCCGGGTAATTCGACCGTCGCTTCGACCACCCGTCCCGGCTGGCCCAGCGCGGTGAAGACCGGCCAAAGGGCACAGGCCCCGCCCTGCCGGGCCAGATCGAACCCCGGCACGCCCGCCGCATGCGTGACGACACCCGCCCCGTCGCAGACGACAAGCCCCATCTTCGGGGCGCCATCGTCCACGGACAGGCTCGCCAAGCGGCGCAGAAGTTGCGCAGGCGGTGCAAGACCCGCCAGTCTGGCAGGATCGAACCCCGCCTCGCGCGCGGCACGAAGAAAGGGATCCGTCCGCAGGGCCTTTGCGTCGGCGTCTGCCTGCGGCAAGGGGCGGGCTTCCAGCGGCGGGCTGGGCTGCCCTTCCCGCCCTTGCGGATCGAGTTTGGCGATCAACCGGTCGCTGGAGACCGCAAGACGGATCGCATCCTCGTGGATGTTACGGTGGAACCGCGCCAGCCAGTCGGCGTCGAGTGTTTCATCTTCGGTCAGGATGGCCGCGGTCGAACGGATCGCCGTCGCGGTCGAAATGACATCGTGAAGGGTGCTTGCAAGGTCAGGGTCGTAGTGAAGCCGGTCCCCCAGTTCCTGCACCTGACTTTCGAGCGCTGCGATCTGACGATGCTGATGGGCGATCAGATGCGCCCATCGCGGCGCGCGCGTCGCAAGATCGGTGGCCGAGGCCGCGTCGGGCGGATCGTCCATGCCCGCGGCGGCTGTCTGCATCCTTGCGACCAGATCGGGGTCGGCCCCTTCGGTCAATCGGGCGGGTGAGACGCCCAGCGCGTCTGCCGCACGCACCAGCAGCTTGCCCGCGATTCTGCGGCGGTCGTGTTCGATCAGGTTCAGGTAGGAGGCCGAAATCCCAAGCGTTTCAGCAAGGTTCACCTGCCTCAGACCGGCTTGAATGCGGAGATCCCGCAGGCGGGCACCGGGGCGGACCTGGTGATGACTGTCTGAAATAGCCAAGGAGTTCAGGACCTTTCTGCAAACGCGAATGGCTTTGTTTACAGTCTTTGAACCATGTCTGTCCATAATTTTACAAAATAGTAAAATCCGCCGGAACCCACAGTAGGCAGGTGGGTCATTGCCCGCCAATCTGGCGATAGCACCAGCTTGGGTGTCGTACGCTGCGGATGCTGGGAGGCCCGCAGCGCACCAACATAAGGGAGGACAACCATTGTCTAAATCAAACTTTTCGCGCCGTGGCGTTCTGAAGACGGGTGCTGTCGCCAGTGCCGGCCTGATGCTGCCAACCTACCTGCGCGCCGAAGCGCATTCCGGTTACACCAATGCCCCGCAGGGCGACACCGTAACGATCGGTTTCAACGTTCCGCAAACCGGCCCCTACGCCGAAGAAGGTCTGGACGAGCTGCGCGCACAGGAATTGGCTGTCGAGCATCTCAACGGCGAGGGTGACGGCGGCATGCTGAACACCTTCAGCCAGAAGAACCTCGACGGCACCGGTATTCTGGGCAAGCGGGTCGAATTCGTGACCGGCGACACGCAGACCAAGTCCGACGTGGCCCGTGCATCGGCGCAGTCGATGATCCAGAAAGACGAATGCATCATGATCAACGGCGGTTCGTCCTCGGGCGTCGCCGTGGCCGTGCAGGGTCTTTGTCAGGAAGCCGGCGTGATCTTCATGGCGGGTCTGACCCACTCGAACGACACGACCGGCAAGGACAAGAAGCGCAACGGTTTCCGCCACTTCTTCAACGCCTACATGTCGGGCGCAGCACTTGCCCCCGTGCTGGGCAATGAATACGGCAACGACCGGAACGCCTATCACCTGACTGCCGACTACACTTGGGGCTGGACCCAGCAGGAGTCGATTCAGGCGGCAACCGAGTCCCTCGGCTGGAACACCGTTCAGAACGTGCTGACACCCGTCGGCGCCGGCGATTTCTCGTCCTACATCTCACCGGTGCTGAACTCGGGTGCGGATACGCTGATCCTGAACCACTACGGCGGGGACATGGTGAACTCGCTGACCCAGGCCGTGCAGTTCGGTCTCAAGGACAAGGTCGTCAACGGCAAGGACTTCACCATCATCGTGCCGCTCTACTCGGAACTGATGGCGGCCGGTGCGGGCTCCAACATCGAAGGCGTCTTCGGCTCGATGAACTGGAACTGGCAGTTGCAGGACGAAGGCACCAAGGCCTTCACCCGGTCCTTCGGCGAAAAGTACGGCTTCCCCCCCTCGGGCGCCGCACACACCTGCTATGTCCAGACGCTGCTTTACGCGGACGCCGTGACCCGTGCGGGCACGTTCAACCCCTGCGGTGTCGTCGAGGCTCTCGAAGACTTCGAGTTCGACGGCATGGGCAACGGTTCCGTCCTTTACCGTGGATCCGACCACCAGTGCTTCAAGGACGTTCTTGTCATGCGCGGCAAGTCCGATGCGTCGAATGAATTCGACACGCTTGAAATCGTCGAGGTCACACCGCGGGCACAGGTCGAATACGAAGCCGACCATCCCATGTTCGCCGGTGGCGATCTGGGCGAGTGCAACCCGGGCGCCTAACCCAAATCCTTGTCGCGGCGGGATTTTCCCGCCGCGCCTTTCGGTTTCTCCAACCGCCTTT
>JAIVHI010000173.1 GCA_020201155.1 Loktanella sp.
GGTGACGCCGACGGTCACAATCCCGCAGGCGTCCGACCGCTTGTGCCCCGTGACCGGTGGATCGACCGCGACCAGCACGCGGTCCAGCACAGGCGCGTGGTCGACCAGCGCCTGCGCCAGCATGTCGGTCGTCCAGAGAGCCCCCTCCACATCGGCCAGCAACACCCCGTCCAGCTCTTGTCGCCCCATGCGCGACCCGGCAAATGTCGCGGTCATCGCATCCAGAAAGGCCGGTGCGAGATTGGCCGCATTGTCGAAGGTGGTGGCATGGGTCGTGACCGTATCCGGCCTGTCCAGCAGGCGCCGCAGGACGGGCACGTTCTTGGGCGTCGTGGTCACACAGGCCCGCGGGCTCTGGCCCAGCCGCAACGCGAACTGCAGCATGTCCCACGTGTCCTGCGCCTTGGGCCATTTCGCCAACTCGTCCACCCAGGCCGCATCGAACTGCGGCCCGCGCAGCCCTTCGGGATCGCGGCTGGTGAAGACATGCGCCTCGGCCCCGTTCGGCCACTTCAGCAGCTTGCGACTGGGCAACCAGTCGGGCCGCTGCGACGGATGCGAGACGCGCAGCAGACCACTTTCGCCTTCGATCATCACGTCGCGGACCTGATCGAATGTATCCCCGACCAGCGCGATATGCCGGGCCTCGCCTGCCTCCGTGCGCGTCGGCCCCTCGGCCAGCGACCGGATCCATTCGGCACCGGCACGGGTCTTGCCCGCCCCGCGCCCCCCAAGGATCACCCACGCGCGCCAGTCGCCTTCGGGCGGGATCTGGTGCGGCATCGCCCAGAACGGAAAGAGATAGCGCAGGGCGATCAGTTCCCCGTCATCGAGAGAATTCAGGAACGACAGCCGCTGCCTTGGTTTCGCGGATGCGATCAAGCGCGCGGCCGATTTCAGCGCGGAGACGGGCGTGGTGGTCGGCTCGGTCATCGGTCATCGTCCCGTTGCGCTTGGCGAAATGTTCGTCCGTGATGATGGATTGGGCCTGAATTTTCTGGATCGACGCGACGACGCGCAGCACCGGCGGAGAGGGCGTAACTATCGGAAAGAGTTAACCTTATTCGTCTTGGGCTGTAGCTTGCTCGGCCTCGATCCGGCGCCAGACCGCGACGTTGCGGTTATGGTCGTCAAGGTTCGTCGCAAAGGCGTGTCCGCCGGTGCCGTCGGCGACGAAGAACACGTATTCTGTCTCGTCGGGATTCAGCGCGGCTTCGATAGAGGCCTGACCGGGATTGGCGATGGGCGTCGGTGGCAGCCCGTCGATCACATAGGTGTTCCAGGGCGTCTCGCCACGCAGCTCCGACTGACGCAATCCGCGCCCCAGCACGCCTTCGCCCTCGGTGATGCCATAAATGACCGTGGGATCGGTCTGCAGCCGCATCCCCCGGTTCAGCCGGTTCACAAAAACGCTGGCCACCTGACGCCGCTCCTCCGCGATGCCGGTTTCCTTTTCGACGATAGAGGCAAGGATCAAGGCCTCTTCCGGGCTGTTCAACGGCAGATCATCGGCCCGGTTGGCCCAAGCCTCTGACAGGATACGCTCTTGATCGGCCTGCATCCGCGCGATGATCGTCGCGGGATCGGTCCCGGGGTCGAATTCGTAGGACCGTGGCGCAAGCGAGCCTTCGTCGGGAATCTCGGACAAGTCTCCCGACATGGCCTCGAGCCCGTTCAGCCCGTTCACGACCTGCCAAGACGTGACGCCTTCGGCAAAGACGACGTTGTAGGTGGTATCCGTGTTTTCGCGTGCGGCCAGATATTCCTCTGGCATGTCTTCGTCTTCCGGGTCGAACCGCGCGAGGTCGATGAACCGGTTCGTCGCGGGGTCGAGTTCGCGCACCTGCACCAGCTGGCCGTTCACGCCGATCCGGTAGACGATTTCCGTACCGCAGGTATTCGCCCCGCCCCGCGTGATGACATCGACGATCTCGGCCATCGACGCGCCTTGATCGACGCGAAAGGCGCCTGCTTTCAACTGGCTCGACTTTTCGGAATAGTCCGCGCCTATGCGAAAGATCGCGGGCGAGGTCACGGCACCCTGCGCCGCCAGATCCTCGGACACGCGGCGCATGTTCGATCCGCTTTCGACCCGCAGACAGATGGCATCCGCCAGCGGCCCTTCGGCCTCGTAGCTGCGCGTGCCCCAGACGATCACGCCGCCAAGCAGGAACAGCGCCAGTACCAGAAAGGTCAGCGCATTAGAGGCGATATGACGCCACATTCAGTCGACCTTCCCGAAGACCACACTGGCGTTCGTGCCGCCGAACCCGAACGAGTTGGAAAGCCCGATGTCGATCCTGGCCGGCCGCTTTTCACCGGCACAAAGATCGACCTGCGTGTCGGCAGCGCAATTGTCGAGGTTGATGGTCGGCGGGGCGACCTGATCGCGGATCGCAAGAATGGTAAAGATCGCTTCGATCGCGCCTGCAGCCCCCAGCAGATGGCCCGTGGCGGACTTGGTCGAGGACATCTTGAGGTCCTTGGCCGCATCGCCGACCAGCCGCTCGACCGCGCCAAGTTCGATGGTGTCGGCCATGGTCGATGTGCCGTGGGCGTTGACGTAGTCGATCTGCGCGGGCTCGATCCCTGCGTTGCGGCAGGCGGCGCGCATCGCACGTTCCGCCCCTTCGTGATCGGGGGGCGGTGCGGTGATGTGATGGGCGTCGCCCGACAGGCCGTAACCCTTGACCTCGGCGTAGATCTTGGCGCCGCGGGCCTTGGCGTGGTCGTAGTCCTCCAGCACCACGATGCCCGCGCCCTCGCCCATGACGAACCCGTCGCGGTCCGTATCCCACGGGCGGCTGGCCTTGGTCGGGTCGTCGGCGAACTTGGTCGACAGCGCCTTGCAGGCGTTGAAGCCGGCGATGCCCAGCCGGCAGATCGCCGCCTCGGCCCCGCCCGCGACCATCACGTCCGCGTCACCGTGCTGGATCAGGCGGCTGGCGTCACCGATGGCATGGGCACCCGTGGAACAGGCCGTCACCACCGAATGGTTCGGCCCCTTGAACCCGTAACGGATGCTGACCTGACCGGAAATCAGGTTGATAAGCGCACCGGGCACAAAGAACGGCGATACGCGGCGCGGCCCTTTTTCGGCCATCATCACGGCGGTATCGGCAATGGAGTTGAGCCCACCGATACCGGAGCCGATCAGAACGCCGGTCCGCTCGCGGCCTTCGTCGTCCTCGGGCATCCAGCCCGAATCCTCGATCGCCTGCTGCGCCGCCGCCATGCCGAACAGGATGAAAGTATCGACCTTCCGCTGTTCCTTGGGCGCCATGTAGGTGTCGGCGTTGAATGTCCCGTCCGAGCCATCGCCCAGCGGCACCTGACAGGCGTAGGTCGTGGCCAGACCCTCGGTGTCGAACCCGGTGATCGGACCGGCACCGGACTGGCCGTCCAGGATCCGGCTCCAGGTCGTGTCGACGCCATCGCCCAGTGGCGTGACCATTCCCAATCCCGTGATGACGACTCTGCGCATGCCCAAACACCTTTCGTTCTTTGCGCATCGCCGAAAGTCTGGATGGTTTCGGCTGCGTCATCGGGGATTTCGATGCCGAATTCCTCTTCGAAGGCCATGACCAGTTCCACGGTGTCCAGGCTGTCTGCGCCCAGATCGTCGATGAAGGACGCGCTGCTGACGACCTTATCTTCTTCAACACTCAGGTGTTCGACCACGATCTTGCGGACACGGCTTTCAACGTCGCTCATGACAGTTCCTCACGTACTTTCTATGGGACTTCGCCCGGGAGTGAGGGCCAAGTCAGGCCCCCGTTGATCAAATCTGCGTGGCCTATAGCAGAGATTGCAGCCCGCGCAAACGGTTTCGGCATCGTCAGTAAAACCGGTTAAAGCATGGCCATCCCACCGTTCACATGCAAGGTGGTGCCGGTCACATAGGCGGCCTCTGGGCTTGCCAGATACACCACTGCAGCAGCGATTTCATCGGCCTCGCCCATGCGTCCAGCGGGGATCTGGCCCAGAATACCGCTCTTTTGATCGTCGTTCAGTTTTTCGGTCATCGCGGTGCTGATGAACCCCGGCGCGACGCAGTTCACGGTGATGCCGCGGCTCGCGACCTCGTAGGCGATGGATTTGCTCATGCCCACCATACCGGCCTTCGAGGCAGCATAATTCGCCTGCCCCGGATTACCCGTCGCGCCGACGACGGACGAGATATTCACGATCCGTCCCCAGCGGCTTTTCATCATGCCGCGAATGGCGCCTTTGCACAGCCGCATGGTCGAGGTCAGGTTGACCTCCAACACCTGCGACCATTCCTCGTCGGACATCCGCATGAAGATATTGTCGCGGGTGATCCCGGCGTTATTGACCAGAATATCGAGCGATCCCATCGCCTCGACCGCTTGTTTGGGCAGCGCGGTGACCGCTTCGGCGTCGCCCAGGTTGCAGGGCAGCACATGGGCCCGCTCACCCAGCTCTGCGGCCAGATCTTCCAGCGGCCCGGTGCGGGTGCCCGACAGGGCCACCGTCGCGCCCTGCGCATGCAGCGCCTTGGCGATCGCCCCGCCAATCCCACCGGACGCGCCGGTGATCAATGCGTTTTTTCCTGTCAAATCAAACATCTGTCTTGCTTCCTTATTTCTTGATCGCCGCTGCGGCAGCCGTGACCTCATCCGGGGTGCCGATGGCCTTGCACGCGATGTCTTTGGCGATGCGCCGGATCATGCCCGACAGCGCCTTGCCTGCACCGATCTCGTAGATTTCCGTGACACCCTGCGCGGCCATCCAAGCGACGCTGTCGTTCCAGCGCACGCGTCCGGTGACCTGTTCGACCAGAAGAGACCGGATCGTGTCGGGGTCATCGACCGCCTCTGCCCTGATATTCGCCACGACCGGCACTTTCGGGGCCTGGATTTCGACATCCGCCAGCGCCTGCGCCATGCGGTCCGCCGCAGGCTGCATCAAGCTGCAATGGAAAGGCGCGGAAACGGGCAACAGCAAGGCGCGTTTCGCCCCGGCCTCTTTTGCCAGCACAACGGCGCGCTCGACCGCCACACGGTCGCCAGAAACGACCGTCTGACCGGGATCGTTTTCGTTGGCCACATCGCAAACCTCGCCCTGCGCCGCAGCCGCGGCCACCTCGACCACGGCATCCAGATCAAGACCGAGGATCGCGGCCATCGCACCCTGACCTTCCGGCACGGCCTTTTGCATCGCATCCCCGCGAATGCGCAAAAGCCGCGCCGTATCCGCGATGGTAAAGGTGCCAGCCGCCGCAAGCGCCGAATATTCGCCCAGCGAATGACCTGCCATGCGCCAATCGCAAATGGTCATTGGCAGGGAAAGCGTTAGCTCAGCCTAGACCAATAACGGAGTCTCCCATGGCCCTCGCAAATACCACCTCTCGCTACGGCACCGTCACCAAGACCTTTCACTGGCTGACCGCCGCCCTGATCCTCGTGCTTATCCCGCTGGGGTTGATCGCGAACCGGCTGCCCTATGACACCGGCGAACAGCTGGCCACGAAAGCGTGGTTCTTTTCGCTGCACAAGACGGTGGGCGTTCTTCTCTTTGCCACGGCCCTCGCCCGCATCCTCTGGGCGCTGTCGCAAACCAAACCCGGAACGCTTCATCCCGAGCGAAAAGGCGAGACGACGCTGGCCGATATCGTGCACTGGCTGCTTTACGGATCGCTTGTCGTCGTGCCCCTGTCGGGTTGGGTCCACCACGCGGCCACAAGTGGCTTTGCGCCGATCTGGTGGCCATTCGGTCAGTCCCTCCCGCTCGTGCCGCAATCCGAACCCTTGGCCGGATGGACGGCGACGCTGCATATCATCACGACGCGAATCCTCATGGCATCACTCGCGCTCCATATTGTCGGCGCCTTGAAGCACCACTTCATCGACAAGGACGCGACGCTGCGCCGGATGTGGTTCAAGACCAAGGGAGTCCCCTCGGTGCAACCCCATCGCAGCAAGGCATTCGCCCCGGCTGTCGCGGGCTTGCTTTTCGCAGGCAGCGGTGCCCTTGCGGCAGTACTGACGACACCCGAGGCAGCCGAGACCCCAAGCGCGGCCCCGCTGGCGCAGGCCGAGTCCGACTGGGTGGTGCAGGAGGGCGATCTGCAGATCACGGTGTCGCAATTCGGCAGCGACGTGACAGGACAGTTCGCAGACTGGACCGCCGAGATCGCCTTTGACCCCGACGCAGGTCCCGAATTCGGCTCTGTCTCGGTGACCGTCGCGATCGGGTCGCTGTCGCTTGGGTCGGTCACCGATCAGGCGATGGGTTCGGATTATTTCAACGCCGAGGAGTTCCCGACCGCAACCTACGAAGGCCCCATCGTGGCCGATGATGACGGCTACCGCGTGGACGGCACGCTGACGATCAGGGACCAATCACAGGACGTGGCATTGCCGTTCACGCTCGACCTTGGCGATGGCACCGCCACCGTTACGGGCAGCACACGGACAGACCGGATGACCTATGGCATCGGCGAGGGTCAGACCGACGAAGACACGCTGGGCTTCGACGTCGCGATCGACGTCGCCCTGACGGCGACGCGGGACGACTAGAACACTCTCGTCCGGACACGAAAAAGGGCGCGCCGCTTGGCGCGCCCTTTGTCTTTGGTCGACCGGCTTATTCGGCCTGCATCGCCTCGAGCGAGATGACGACGTTCACTTCGTCGCTGACGAAGGGTGTGAACATATCCATCCCGAAATCGGAACGCAGAACCGTTGTCGTGGCATCAAAGCCCAGCCACGGCTTGCCTTCCATCGGGTGCTCGCCCGCCTGGTTCAGCGTGGTGTCCAGCGTCACGACCTGCGTGATGTCGTTCATCGTCAGTTCGCCGGTGATCTCGGCGGTGTTCTCGCCGGTCACGTTGATCTCGGTCGAGGTGAAGGTCACCATGTCGTCTTCATCCGCGCCGAAGAAATCGTCGGACATGAAGTGTTCAAAGCGGGCTTCCCAGCCTGTCAGCATCGAACGCGTGGGGATCGACACGTCGACCGAGGAGTTCGCAGGCTCTTCGGCGTCGAACATGATGTCGCCCTCGAAGCCCGAAAACAGACCGTAGGTCGTCGAGAAGCCAAGGTGCTCGTAGTCGAAGATCACCTGGCTGTGGCTGGAATCCAGCGTGTAGGCCACTGGTGCTGCAAGGGCTGTTGTCGCGGGCAGGACCAGTGCGGCTGCAAGTGCGGTGGATGCGATCGTTTTCATGAGATATCTCCTGTTGGGTTGCTGGACCCAAACATAAGATTTCCCCCGCACTCTCAACCGGACATTTGCGAACAGACTCTGTTCGTGCGTCGGGTAACCGCGTCAGGCGGACTTGCGCCGATCAAGAACCAGATCGCGCCCCAGACGCCCGCACAGCCCTTCAAGATCCGCGTCATCGCCGCTGGCCACGAAAAGCATCTGCGACGTGTTGCGATAGCGCAGGCACAGGGTGCTGGCGCCGCGACCCCGCGACCGGTCGATGAAGACACCGCCGATGGCGTCGAACCCGTGCCGGCCCAGCAAGGTGGCGCGTCCCGCACGGTTGTTCACGACCTCGCGGACTTCGGCCATGTTCAGGTCGACCTGAAGCTCGACCTTGGTCCCGCGGCTTGCGTGCCACAGCAGCACGGCAGCCGTCGCCACAAGCGTGACGGAAGCCACGCCCCGAAACACAAGATCTGAGGATTCCACAAAACTGGCGGGTGACAGCCAAAGGCCAAACGCCACCACGATCATGGCCGCCGCAATCAGCATCGACAGGGCCTGCGTCACAAGCACCACGGGCGACGGACGCCCCTCGGCCCGCACCACATACCCCCAGAATGTTTCATTGACCCAAAACGAAGGCCCTGCGGCCCGTCCCCTGCGCCGCGTCGCGCCGCCCCTTTGAAAATGCGCTATATCGGTCATGTGGCCAGCAACTCCTTGGTGTGTCCTTGCGCTGCAGTTCTCCTGCGAAACCGGGCGTCAATGCGGCAGGGCCGAGGTAAAGTTGAGAAATGGTTAACACTGCCGCCCTGCCGCAGGACCGGCACGGGTTGCATCGCCGCGGCGCATGCGTATAAGGCCCCATCCCTGCCGCAGGATTTGATGAACTGCGCAGCCTCTCGTGACCGGGCGCGGCAGGGTTTGCTTTGGTCTTTGAAGTGCGCCGATATATGAAAAGGAATGCCATGCCGCTTTACGAGCATGTGATGATTGCGCGTCAGGACCTGTCCAACACGCAAGCCGAAGGTCTCATCGAACACTTCTCCTCGGTCCTCTCGGACAACGGCGGCAAGGTCGTCGAGAACGAGTACTGGGGCGTCAAGACGATGGCCTACAAGATCAACAAGAACCGCAAGGGCCACTACGCCTTCCTGCGCACGGATGCACCCGCCTCCGCCGTTCAGGAAATGGAGCGTCTGATGCGCCTGCACGACGATGTGATGCGCGTTCTGACGATCAAGGTCGACGACCACGAGGAAGGCCCCTCGGTTCAAATGCAGAAACGTGACGAACGCGACACCCGTCGCGAACGCCGCTAATCAGATCAGGAAAGGACCGTAAATTATGGGAACCAAACCGTTTTTCCGTCGCCGTAAGTCCGATCCCTTCGAGGGCGATAACGCCCCCGCGATCGACTACAAGGACACCAAGACCCTGCAACGCTATATCTCTGAGCGTGGCAAGATCGTCCCCGCCCGTATCACCGCCGTCGGTGCCAAGAACCAGCGCAGGCTCGCCCAGGCGATCAAGCGCGCGCGCTTTCTGGCCCTTCTGCCCTACGCCGTGAAGTAAGGAGCCGATATAATGGAAATCATTCTTCTCGAACGTGTGGCCAAGCTGGGTCAGATGGGCGAAATCGTCTCTGTCAAAGAGGGATACGCCCGCAACTTTCTGCTGCCGCAAGGCAAGGCGCTTCGCGTGAATCAGGCCAACATGGCCCGTTTCGAAGCCGAGAAAGCCCAGCTTGAAGCCCGCAACCTGGAAACCAAGAAAGAAGCGCAGGCGCTGGCCGACAAGCTCGATGGACAGCAGTTCATCGTGATTCGTTCTGCATCCGACTCCGGTTCGCTCTACGGCTCGGTCACCCCGCGTGACGCTGCCGAATCCGCGACCGAAGAAGGCTTCAGCGTGGACAAGAAGCAGATCGTGCTGACCGGTCCGATCAAAGAGCTTGGCTTGCACGACCTGATGGTGAACCTGCACCCCGAAGTGGATGCCAAGATCACGCTCAACGTCGCACGCTCGCGCGAAGAGGCCGAGCTTCAGGCCGCCGGCAAGTCCATCCAGGAACTGGCTGCGGAAGAAGAAGCGGCCGCCGAATTCGAAATTCAGGAGCTGTTCGACGATCTGGGCGGCGCCCAGTTGGACGAATTGGAGTCGGAAGACGAACAACGCACCGGCGAACCCGCCGTTCAGGAAAAGTCCGAACTGGACGAAAAGCTGAACGACTGAGCCGTCCCGCTTGTGGCAAGATCAAGGGCCGTCCTTCGGGGCGGCCCTTTTCTATTGGGCAGACCTTTTTCGAAATCCAACGCTGACCAGCGCAATGCCCCGTCCGGTAATCACAGAAGGACCAACGAAAAAGGGCGCCCGAAAGGCGCCCTGTTCCAAATTCGCTGCGTGTCGGCTTACGCGTCGTCGTCAAGCGCCTCGACAGACTTTTGCAAGTCGTCCTTGGACACCTCTTTCTCGGTGACATTCGCCGCTTCAAGAATGTGGTCCACGACCTTGTCTTCGAAGATCGGCGCCTGAACCTGCTGGCGGAACTGCGCGTTCTGCTGGGCAAACTCGAAGAACTGACGTTCCTGACCCGGATACTGACGCGCCTGGTTCATGATCGCCTGCGTCAACTCGGCATCCGAAACGCTGACGTCGTTCTTCTGACCGACATCGGCCAGCAGAAGGCCCAGCTTGACGCGCCGCTCGGCCAGCTGCTTGTGATCTTCGGTAGCCTCGATCTCGGGGTGGTCGTGACCTTCCACCTCGGGATGTTCCTCGTGCCAAAGCTGGTGCGCGATCTGCTGCGCCTCGGCTTCGACCAGGCTTTCGGGCAGGTCAAAGGATACGGCCTTGTCCAGCGCGTCCAGTAGCGCCCGCTTGGTCACGGCGCGGGACGCGCCTTGGTATTCGGCTTCCAGACGCTCGGTGATCTGGGTTTTCAGCGCGTCCAGATCCTCGGCCCCGAACTGCTTGGCCAGCTCGTCGTCGATCTCGGCATCGGCAGGTGCCTTGACGGCCTTGACGGTCGTCTCGAAGACAGCGGCTTTGCCCTTGAGGTGCTCGGCCTGATAGTCCTCGGGGAAGGTGATCTCGACGTTCTTCTCTTCGCCTTCGGTCACGCCGATCAGGCCATCCTCGAAACCGGGGATGAAGGAGTTCGAGCCCAGCACAAGCGGATAGTCCTCTGCCGTGCCACCCTCGAAGGGTTCGCCGTCGATCTTGCCGATAAAGTCGATCACGACCTGATCGCCCTCTTCCGCCTTGGCACCCTTTTCGCGGTCATTGAAGTTCTGGGCGTTCTTGGCAAGGTTCTCCAGCGCTTCCTGAACCGAGGCCTCATCGGCCTTCACGACCATCCGCTCGAGCGCGATATCCGAGAAATCGGTCTCGGGGATATCGGGCAGCTTTTCGTAAGAAACCTCGACCTCGACGTCGTCGCCCTCTTTCCAGTCTTCGTTGGCCATTTTCATCTGGGGCTGCGCCGCGGGACGGTCGCCGGTCTCTTCCAGATGCTTGTTCAGCGCGCCGTCAATGCTTTCCTGCATCGCTTCGCCCAACAGCCGCTGGCCGAACTGCTTGCGCAGCAGCGCCAAAGGCACCTTGCCCTTGCGAAAGCCCTTCATCTCGATGTCGGGCTGGGCTTCGGTCAGCTTCTCGCTGACCTTGGCGTCCAGCTCGTCCGCGGTGATGGTGATGGCATAGCCGCGCTTGAGGCCTTCGTTCTGGGTCTCTTTGACCTGCATTATATGTCCTTCTCGACCGTTATCTGGTGCGGGTGAAGGGACTCGAACCCCCACGCCTTGCGGCGCCAGAACCTAAATCTGGTGCGTCTACCAATTCCGCCACACCCGCATATGAAAAGGGGGCAGTGAAGCTACCCCCCAGAGTTGGCGGGTGTCTAGCAAAGGTCACACCGGGATGCGAGTGCAAAAAACATCGTAGAAAAGGCAAGACAGTGCCGCTTTTGCGCCTTAATCTTCAAACAAGACTTGAGGCAGACATCAGCAAGAGCGGGAATACGCCATGCACATGGGAACTATCAAGGACGCGGCCGTCGTCGCGACCGACAGCGCAACCACGACCGGGCTTCTGACCGGCACCACGATCATGACGCTCGACGGCGAAATGCCGGTCGAGCATCTGGCCCCCGGTGATCGCGTCATTACACGCGACAGCGGTATGGCGGTGGTCAAGGACATCCGCCGGGTTCACACCAAGCTTCAGGCCGTGCGGATCAAGGCAGGCAGCCTTGGACATTCTCGCCCGGACCGTGACATGGTGGTGGTCCCGCATGCCCAGCTGCACATTCGCGACTGGCGCGCCGAGGCCCTGTTCGGAGCCACATCGGCCAATGTCCCCGCCTTCAAACTCGTCGACGGCGAATTCCTGTCCCAAGAAGATGCACGCGAAGTGACCGTCTTTGAACTGGTCTTCGACCGGCAGCACATTCTTTACGCCGACGGCGTCGAACTGCTTTCGGCGGTCTGAGGTCAGAGGCAAGATCCTGCATCAAGGCCAGCCTGTGGCCTTGACACTTACAGCCCATGACGCCGCAGCACTTGCGGTATCACGTCCGGCAGATCTTCTGCGATCAATCCCGGCCCGATCTCTCGGGCCGCTTCCACATGCAGATAGGCCGAAGCCTCCAGAATCTGTTGCATCCTCTGACCAGACAGGGGCGCAGCCAGCAAGCCTGTCATCAGCCCTGCCAGCACGTCCCCCGCGCCAGCCGTGCCCAGCCACGGCACCCGTCGTTCGTAGAGTGCGGCGTGGATCGACGTGACCCCGTCGGGGGACGCGATCACGGTCGCCGGTCCTTTCAACAGAACGAAGCAGCCTGCACGCCGCGCCGCAGCCTGTGCTGCATCGACCCGCGACATACGCGGCGCACCACGGGCAGAGAGGTCAGGGAACAGCCGCGCGAATTCGCCTTCGTGGGGGGTCAGGACGACACCGTCATGCACCATCCCGAACAGCCTATCCGGCGCATCGGCAAAGCTGGTCAAAGCGTCGGCGTCCAGCACTATGCGCCGACGCTCACCGGTGCGATCCGAAGCGCGCGCCGTGCAGGCCGCCGCGACAAGCGCGCGCGTGCGGTCACCGATCCCCAGACCGGGCCCTATGCAAACGGCGGACAATCGGTCGTCCTGCAACGTCTCGGCCAGGGCTTCGGCGTCGTCGATCACCGCCAGCATGACAGCGTTCAGCTGCGCCGCGTTTTCGACCATTGCCGCCTGCGGCACGCCCAAGGTCACCAGCCCCGCCCCGATCCGCAGGGCGGCGCGGGCCGCCAACCGCCCTGCCCCGCCACGCCCCGGCCCACCGGCCAGAACCAGCGCATGGCCACGGTCGTATTTGTGGCTCGACCCGGTCATTTGCGGGTATGCAGCGTTTTCCAGCCAGATGCGCAGCGCCTGTGGCGGCAAACCCGGTTCGGGCGCAATCAAACGGCTCAGACCATCACTTTGCGAATCCCGACCGGGATCACTGGTCCATGGTCCGCCCGGCAACCCGATATCCACCACGGCGGGCCGGGTTCCGTTACCCGCAGCCTCGGCCAGGTAGTGCCCCACCTTCGGCGCATGAAAGGTCACGCACAGATCGCAAAACAGTTCACGCGGAAGAATGTCCTGCGCCCGGAAACGGGCCGCGCTCTGGGCATCATCAGGCACGTCCGGCAGGATGAAACCACCCGCGTCACAGTCAAACCCCGACGGGCAGTCCACCGCCACCACATGGCACGGCGCATCACCGGCGCGCGATTTGACCGCCTGCCAGGCCTGCGCCCACTCCAGCGTCAACGGGCGTGACACGCCGATGCCCAGCAGCGCGTCGATCAATAGGTCGGGCCGTGTCCCGTTGCCTGCCCTGTCCAGCGATTGAACCTCTCCCAGCGCGCTCCAGCCCCCGTGGGCCAACCGCGCCGCAGACGGACGGTCCCCGGACCCGCCTGTATAGATGACTTCGACCGTCCAGCCGGCCTGCCGCAAAAGCCGCGCCACGACAAAGCCGTCGCCGCCGTTGTTGCCGGGTCCGCACAGGACGACAGCATGCGGCGGCACCGCGCCGGCCGGTCTGTCCGCGCCAAGGTCGGGGTAATGGTCGAACACGGCGGCCACAAAGCCACGCGCCGCCCGCTCCATCAGCTCGGGCCCAGAGACCCGTCCCGCGGCGATCTCACTCTGCTCCAGCGCTCTCATTTGCGCAGAGGTCAGCAGGTCCGTCATTGCAATCAGCCTCGCTTCGCAAACCGCACTATATTGCGGCCCGTTGCCTAATTTTTCATCAAACCAATCAATTTCCCCTGCAGACACCGGCTGGACCATCGGGGCGGAATTGTTCACCTTGGGTGAAAATGATCTCACGCATTCTTATCAAAGGGGAGTCGCGCTCGTGAAGAAAATTGAAGCGATCATCAAGCCGTTCAAGCTGGATGAAGTGAAAGAGGCGCTGCAAGACGTCGGAGTTCAAGGTCTGAGCGTGATCGAAGTCAAAGGCTTCGGACGCCAGAAGGGCCACACCGAACTCTATCGCGGGGCCGAATACGTCGTCGACTTCCTGCCCAAGGTCAAGATCGAGGTCGTCCTGTCGGACGATCAGGTGGATGCGGCGATCACCGCGATCATCGATGCCGCCAAGACGGACAAGATCGGCGATGGCAAGATCTTCGTCTCTCCTGTCGAACAGGCGATCCGCATCCGCACCGGCGAAACCGGCGAAGACGCGATCTGACCCCCGACTGTAACACTGCCCGGCCTGCCGGGTGACACGAAAACCCAATCCCAGAAGGACCTGACATGAGCAACAAAGACGTTCTCAAAATGATGAAGGACGAGGAAGTCGAATACGTCGATATCCGCTTCACCGATCCGCGCGGCAAACTGCAGCACGTGACTGTCGTCGCCGATCTCGTCGACGAAGACTTCCTTGAGGAAGGCTTCATGTTCGACGGCTCGTCGATCGCCGGCTGGAAATCCATCGACCAGTCCGACATGAAACTGATCCCGCAGAACGAAAGCGCCTATATCGACCCGTTTTATGCCGAAAAGACACTTTGCATTCACTGCAACGTGGTCGAGCCCGACACGCTGGAACCTTACGATCGCGATCCGCGCGGCACCGCCGTGAAGGCCGAGCAGTATCTCAAGGCCTCCGGTATCGGTGACACGGCATACTTCGGTCCCGAAGCCGAGTTTTTCATCTTCGACGATGTCCGGTTCTCGGTCGCGATGAACAAGGTGTCCTTCGAAATCGATGCCATCGACGGGTCCTGGAACACCGACGCCGAATACGAGATGGGCAACACCGGCCACCGTCCCGGCGTCAAGGGCGGCTATTTCCCCGTCAACCCGATCGACGCGGGACAGGACATGCGCGGCGAGATGCTTTCGACCATGAAGCGCATGGGCATGAAGGTGGACAAGCATCACCACGAAGTGGCGTCCTGCCAGCACGAACTGGGCCTGATCTTCGGCACGCTGACCCATCAGGCGGACGAGATCCAGAAGTACAAGTACGTGATCCACAACACCGCCGAAGCCTACGGCAAGACCGCAACCTTCATGCCCAAGCCCATTTCGGGCGACAACGGCACGGGCATGCACGTCAACATGTCGATCTTCAAGGACGGCAAGCCGCTCTTCGCGGGTGACAAGTATGCGGACCTCAGCCAGGAAGCACTGTACTTCATTGGCGGTATCCTCAAGCACGCCAAGGCGCTGAACGCGATCACAAACCCGACCACGAACTCCTACAAGCGTCTGATCCCGGGCTTCGAGGCACCGGTTCTGCGTGCCTATTCCGCCCGCAACCGGTCGGGCTGCGTGCGTATCCCGTGGGCCGAGAACCCCAAGGCCAAGCGCGTCGAGGCCCGTTTCCCCGACCCCGCCGCCAACCCCTACCTGTGCTTTGCGGCCCTGATGATGGCCGGCCTTGACGGGATCAAGAACAAGATCGACCCCGGCCCCTCGTCGGACAAGGATCTCTACGATCTGCCGCCCGAAGAACTGGCCGCGATCCCGACCGTCTGCGGATCGCTGCGCGAGGCGCTGGACGAGCTGGAAAAGGATCACGACTTCCTGCTGCAGGGCGACGTGTTCACCAAGGACCAGCTTGAAGGCTACATGGCGCTCAAGTGGGAAGAGGTTTACGCCTACGAGCACACGCCGCACCCGATCGAATACAAGCTGTACTACAGCTGCTGATCCGGCGTTATCTTCTAGCGAAAGGGCACCCTTGGGGGTGCCCTTTTTCGTTGCGCCAACAACAAGCTGGCAGGGTCGACTGCGCCGTCCGAGCCACAGTCTGACGCGACCGGTTTCCGGACCGACCTGCTGCCGCATTCCTGCCACATTCGCCCTCTCTCCTGATCGCCAGATCAGACAGAGGACCGCAGCGTGAGCTTCAACTTTCCCAGCTTTTCAGGACCGTCCCTTGACCGCACCAACCACCGCGCCCGACTGGCCGAACGCGCCATTCTGGGGGGCGCGACGGCCAAGCGCCCGATCGGGCGACCTGTGAGCATCCGGCATCCCATTCGCCGGATCGACGACACACCGATCGCCTGCATCCAGACCCGCGGGCTGACGGAACGCAGGGTGTCACCGCAGACTTACCGGTCCCCGATGGACCGTATCGCCCGGCTGATATTGCTTTGGCTGTTTCGCGGTGTCGCGGCGGCTCTTGCCTTCGTCGTCATGACGGCCTCGCCCGGCTGGATCGGCGCCGCCTTTGCCGCAAGAGACGTGCCTTGGGGCTTCTAGCGCGTCAGCGGCGCGTAACGCGAGACCAGACAATAGGACTTGCGCGGTCCCTTTACGTCCCACCGGGCCTGCCAGACGGGCCAGTCGCGGAAATCGTAGCGTACCCGATAAAGGTCGGCCCCGCACAGGTGCGGCGTGCCGACACCATCGCCGTCTTTGGCAAAGCTATGGAACGGCGCGCCATCGTCGAAAAACACGGCAATCGCATCACCGCTGTCGGCCCAGACATAGCGCCGCACGGCGGTCATGGGGGGCGAGCCTCCCAGCCGTAGGGTGCCGGTCTCGCGGTAATCCATCCCGTCCGCTTGCTGCGTGAACGTGGCCGTGCCCGTGAACCGCCCCTGCTGCCCGGTCAGCGCATCGTCGATCCGGCGGGTCAGGTCCCAGTCACCGGCGAAATCACTCAGCCGCATAGGTTCCGACACTGGACACGCCATCGGCCGAGGTGAACCGCAGCTTGTCCCCCTCGATCTCCAGCGCATAGCACTCCACGATCAATGACGGCGGCCAAGAGACGCAGTACAATGCACCATCCACCTGCCAGTATCCGTCGGCGGCGCGTTCGGTCACGTATCGCGTGCGCCCCTGAGAGGTGAAGGTCTGTTGCGTATAGTCATCGAAAACTACGCGCCGGTCGGCCAGGGCCGCCTCTATTCCCGCACCGTCCAGTCTTTCCCACGCCAGCGCCGTTTGTGGCGTCAGTGCTACGATCAGTGCGACCCATCTCATGCGGTGCCCCCTTTTCCTGCTTTGCAACCTAGCGGCCCGGATAGGCCAAAGCCAATCACTTGTCCCTTATTGCCCTGCCTTCCCTTTCCGTGACGTGAACGCTAAACCGCGCGAAACAGAGACATCCGAAAGGCTCGCCATGATACCGCGCTACGCTCGCCCCGAAATGACGCAAATCTGGGAGCCCGCAACGAAGTTCCGCATCTGGTTCGAAATCGAGGCCCACGCCTGCGACGCCATGGCAAGCTTGGGCGTTATTCCGCAAGCGAACGCCGATGCCGTCTGGAAAGCCAAGGACGTCGAATTCGACGTCGCCCGCATCGACGAGATCGAGGCGGTCACCAAGCACGACGTCATCGCCTTCCTGACCCATCTGGCCGAGATCATCGGTAACGACGAAGCCCGTTTCGTGCATCAGGGCATGACATCCTCGGACGTTCTGGACACGACGCTGAATCTGCAACTGGTGCGGGCCACCGATATCCTGCTGGACGGCATGGACCGCGTCTGCGATGCCCTCAAGGCCCGCGCGCATGAGCACAAGATGGACGTCCGGATCGGACGGTCGCACGGCATCCACGCCGAACCCACGACGATGGGCCTGACCTTCGCGCGCTTCTATGCCGAAATGGACCGGGGCCGCGCCCGCCTGCGCGCGGCGCGGACCGAAATCGCCACGGGCGCGATTTCTGGGGCTGTCGGCACGTTTGCGAACATCGACCCCGCCGTCGAAGAACATGTCTGCGCCAAGATGGGCCTGACGCCCGAGCCGATCAGCACGCAGGTCATCCCGCGCGACAGGCACGCCATGTTCTTCGCCACGCTGGGCGTCATCGCCAGCTCGATCGAGAACATCGCCACCGAAATCCGCCACATGCAACGCACCGAGGTTCTGGAGGCCGAGGAGTTCTTTTCGAAGGGTCAGAAGGGCTCTTCCGCGATGCCGCACAAGCGCAACCCCGTACTGACCGAAAACCTGACCGGCCTCGCCCGTCTTGTCCGCATGGCCGTGACGCCCGCGCTGGAAAACGTGACGCTTTGGCACGAGCGCGATATCTCGCATTCCTCTGTCGAGCGCGCCATCGGTCCCGATACCACGATCCATCTCGATTTCGCGCTGCACCGTCTGGCCGGCGTGATCGAAAAACTGGTCATCTATCCCGAAACGATGCTGGCCAACATGAACAAGTTTCGCGGGCTGGTCATGTCGCAACGGGTTCTTCTGGCCCTTACCCAAGCGGGTGTCAGCCGCGAGGACGCCTACCGCCTTGTCCAGCGCAACGCGATGAAGGTCTGGGAACAGGGCGCCGATTTTCAGGAAGAGCTGTTGAAGGATGCGGACGTGAAAGCGGCCCTCTCCGAGGACGAGATCCGGGAAAAGTTCGATCTGGGCTACCACACCAAGCATGTCGACACGATTTTTGCGCGGGTTTTCGGCGCGA
This sequence comes from Loktanella sp., assembly GCA_020201155.1. Lineage (GTDB taxonomy): Bacteria > Pseudomonadota > Alphaproteobacteria > Rhodobacterales > Rhodobacteraceae > JAIVHI01. The sequence continues at coordinate 18,113 of JAIVHI010000173.1, forward strand.
CGTGACGCCGCAGAGTGACTTTGCGTCAACCTGTGTTACCCTGAAGTCCCAAACCTTCAGGAGGACCACATGAAGACCTTGAAGACGACACTGGCTGCCCTCGCCCTGATGCTTGTTCCCGGCCTTGCGGCTGCATCCTGCATGGGCATGAAAAGCGATACGGCGCAGATCAACTGCGCGGAAGGCACGAAGCTCGATGCCGAAACCGGCGTCTGCGAACCGATCGTGACCGGATAACAAGATTGACGCGCCCCGATGCGGGCGCGTCACTGCGACACCGACATCAGACAGCCGGTGCGTGGACGACTTCCGGCTGATGAAGCCGATGCGTGGCCGCCGGTGCGATCTGGCCGGTCGGCGGTGTCGGCATCGTCAGGACGGCATAGCGCCGTCCGTCACCGTCATTGAGGTATGGCGTTCCCAACCGCTGTGCGCCAAAGCCCAATTGCCGAAGCGCCCGCAGCAGAGCCAATGGTGAAAGCGACATCAGTTGTTCCGCCCCTTGTCCCGCAGCCGTATCGATCAGACCCTGAACGATCAGCCGCAGGCAGGTGCTGCGATCCGAGTGGGTTGCAACACTGTCGTCGATGACGAGACGCGTGCATTCCCAGACTTTCTGATCCACAACATCCGATCCCATCACTTCGGGCGGTATGTCGCACAACTTTCCCCGCAGCGCATCGCGCAGCATGTAGGTGTGATCGCCCCACCGGGCCGTGGTCGGCTGGGCCCTTGCGCCGCCGACAACCACACCATCCTTCAGCACAAGCGAATAGAATGCAGTGGGATTGTCGTACTGGTCCATCTCGTAGCGCGCGTCGTGCGGTATGTCCCAACCAAGCGTATCGACGAAAAACCGCTTTCTCAGCGCCAGAAAATCAAAGAACGCAGGGCCGTAGGTGTGGGATCGGGTGAAGGCAAAAGTTATATTTTCCATGCTGGCTCTCCTATGTGGCGAGTCAACGATAAGAAGATTTATCTTAAATTGTAATTAAACGGAATATTATTGAACGCAAAGAGTGTCGGATTTCTTAACAGGTCTGTGGCGGTCAGCCGATCAGATCAACCCGTAAGACGATGCAATCGCCGCCGCCTGCGTGCTGGTGTTGGCAGACAGCTTGGACTTGGCGTTCTTCAACCGCTGCTTCACCGCGCCTTCGCTGACGCCCAGCTCATAGGCGATCTCTTTCAGGCGCTTGCCGTTCTTCACCCCGATAAGCGCTTCGATTTCGGCCTGAGTCAGATTCCTTGGCGGCTCCATCTCGCGATGTCGCTGCAGAACGAAGGCATGCAAAGCATTGACCTCTGCCACCTCAAAATCCCGATCGCCCCGGCAAAAGTAACCGAACGACCTTTGCCCTTCGGGATTGTTGTCGAAGACCGAGATCACGACACCATGACGCAGACCAAAGGTCTTGGCCTGCCGAATCACGCCGTTGGGGTCGTTGTTGGCAAGCTCTGACCATTCAGCGATGCCCGTATGAGAGTAGACCCAGCGAATGATGGGGTCAGAAAGCATGAACCTGTGCTTGGTATAATGCGCGACCCAGTCTGGCGGCAGCTGATTGATTTCCTCGACCGGGAAAGCGAAACCAAGGCGCAGGGCAACGTAGAATCCCGCTGGCGACAGGTCTTCGACTTTGTGCAAGTCCAAGACAACGGACATTGTTTTTCCTTGTGGTGGCGCAACTCCTTTGCAATTATTTACAAACAAGTATGTGCCTCTGTTTGGGTTTGCGAGTATCTTAACGACGTTTTAACGACCAGCAACCTAAAAGCGAGTAGACCATGACCAACGACGACAAGCTCGTCCAGACTCTGCTCGCGGAAATCAAGGACATTGCAACTGCCGGATTTGCAGTCGCGCTTCACGTCGGCTTCAACTCGCCAAAACTGCTGTTCCAGACCTATCCTCCGAAGTGGCTCAAGGAATACTCCGAAAACGGGCTCGTGATGAATGATCCGACGGTTCACTGGGGGTTCGAGAACACCGGTCTTATCCGTTGGTCCGATCTGGATGACGCCGACGCCACGGGCGTCTTGCGCAAGGCAGCGGATCACGGGCTGGTCTACGGCCTGACCTGGAGCACCGAGACGCAAGGCACCCGCAGCATCGGAAGTTTTGCCCGCAGCGATCGCGACTTCTTACCTGCGGAATGCGAAATCCTGCAGAAACTGGCGCAAAGACTGCACGACGAAACCGTCCAACTGACCGCCTTGTCGGACACAACGGGCGAAAAGCTGCGGCAAATGTCGATCCGCTATACCCATTCGGTAGAAGAGTAACCGTTTCTTCAGGCTTGCGCGCTAGCGTCGGGTCATGCAGTCCGTCACCGCCGTCTCATCACCCTCGCAACCAGCAGCCCCCCCGCTGGAACTTTCAAACAGCCGCAAGGCTGCACTGATCGTGCAATTGTTGATCAGCGACGGTGGCAGGCTGCCCCTCTCCTCCCTTCCGGACGCCGTGCAGGAACGGCTCGCGCAGGAACTCGGCGCGATCACGCTTGTGGATCGTCAGACGGTCGAAAGCGTGGCATCGGAATTCGCGGACCTGCTGGACGCCATTGGCCTCTCGGCGCCCGGCGGTGCGAATGCGGCGATCGATGCGCTTTCTGCGCATCTTTCGCCGCACCTTGCCGACCGTCTGCGGCAAAGGGTCGATCAGCCCGACGGGCGCGATCCATGGGCCGTTCTGGCTGACCGGGAACCGGAAGACCTTGCAACCATCCTGTCGTCGGAAAGCACGTTCGTCGCGGCCATAACAGTGTCGAAGCTGCCTGTTGCGCTGGCGGCCAAGGCCCTGTCCATTTGCCCCGGGCCGCTTGCCCGACGGATCACGCAGGTCATGTCGCGTACGACGGACACCGCCCCCGAAACGGTGCGACAGATCGGGATGTCGCTGGTGACCGACTATTGCGTCAGCTTGCCCACCGCCTTTGCAAAGCCTGCACCGGTCCGCGTCGGGTCGATCCTGAACGCGTCACCGGCGGCCCTGCGCGACGACCTGCTCGCAGACCTCGATCAGGCCGATCAGGCCTTTGCGCGCGACGTTCGCAAGGCCATTTTCACATTCGCGGACATCCCCGCCCGCCTTGCCCCCGCCGACATACCGGCGGCCCTGCGCGTCGTCCCCGGTGACGTGATGACCCGCGCCTTGGCACATGCACAGACCGACCCCAAGACAGCCGCCACGGCCGAATTCATCTTTGCGAACCTCTCGCAACGTATGGGCGGCCAGATCAAGGATGATATCGCAGAATCGGGCCCACCCTCCGCCGAACTGGGTGAAACCGCCATGAACGAGGTCACCGCCGCCATTCGCGACCTTGCGGACGCCGGAACGATCAGCCTCAAGGATCCCGAAGACAGCGGCTGACACTGGACAGGGACCGCCCGTGACGTCACTCTCGCTGGCATGACAGATGAACCTTTCGACGGTCGGCGCTGGCACGACATGGGTGGCAACCCTGCAGGCCCTGTGCCGCAGGATGACCACGACTTCGCCCTTTGGGAAAAACGGGTCGACGCCCTGATGATCCTCGCCTCGGGCGCGGGCCTGTTTACCGTCGACGGCCTGCGCCGCGTGCTCGAGGATATGGGCGAAACCGCCTTCGACAGCATGAGCTATTACGAACGCTGGATCGCGGCGATCAACCAGAACCTGATCGAGGCCGGCACCTACACCACGGCAGAGCTTGCCGAGAAAATGTCCGAGGTTCAGAAGCGTGGCGAGACCTATGGCGAGGCGAGCCATGCTTGAACCCGGCACCCGTGTCATCGTCGCCTGCCACATGCCGCCGGGACATGTGCGCACGCCCGCTTACCTGCGCGGCCAAACGGGAACGGTCGAACGCGCGCTCGGCGCATTTCCGAACCCCGAAGCGCTGGCCTACGGGCTTCAGGCCGAACGGGTTCCGCTTTACCGCGTGACCTTCCGCCTCGCCGATCTGTGGGACAGCGAGCAGACCGATACGCTGGATGCTGAAATCTACGCCCACTGGCTCAAAGAGGTTTAGGCATGCCGCACGATCATCATGACCACCTGTCGCCCTCGGGCCATCCCTACCGCCCCGATCAGGATACCGGCCTCAGCTACTGGCAGACGCTGGAAATCGCCGTGCGCGAACTGCTGATCGAAAAAGGCGTCACCACGGCCGGTGCAGTGGCCGCCCAGATCGACACGATGGACAGTCGTAGCCCCGCGAACGGGGCCAGTGTCGTCGCCCGCGCGTGGTGCGACCCCGTCTTTGCCAAAGCGTTGCGGGAAGACGCCGCAGCGGCGACACGCGACATGGGGTTTGACATCGGACCACTGAACCTGATCGCCCTGTTCAACGACAGGACGTTACACAACATCGTCGTCTGCACGCTGTGTTCGTGCTATCCGCGTAACCTGCTGGGGCTGCCGCCCGACTGGTACAAATCGCGGGCCTACCGGTCGCGCACCGTGCGCGAACCCCGCGCCGTGCTGGCGGAATTCGGCGTGACCCTGCCCCAGACAACCGAGGTCCGCGTTCACGACAGCACCGCCGACATGCGCTACATCGTCATCCCCGCCCGACCCGACGGAACCGACGGCTGGACAGAAGACGACCTTGCCCTGCGGCGCGCCATCGGACCGCTCGCAGGATTCAGACGGCGCATCGATACGAACCTGCGGTTCATCAAGCCGGACATGTCCGCGTCCGACCGCCGTATCCTTGCAGGCGATGTGCTGGACAATTTCGGCAGAACGCTGATCGAGAACTACAGCCACAAGGACTTGGCGGCCCGCCTGAAAAGCACACCCCTGCAAGGGGCAGGCGTCTCACCGCTTGCCGCGGCCCGAAAGGACGGACGTCCGGTTGTCTTCGTCACCGGCCATTTCGGCAACCACGAAGCCCCCCGCCACGTGCTGACGCGAGAGGGCTATACGGTCGGCGGCCTTTTCCGGCCGATGCGCAATGCCTTCGTCAACGACCATTACGCGCAGACCATGACGTCTTGGGGCGGTCCGGTCTTCAGCCAGGGCCGTCGGGGCACCATCGGTTTCGCGCGGCATCTGGCGAAGGGCGGCATGGGAACGTTGCTGTTCGATGTTCATACCGTCAACGGCGAGCCCATCCCTTTTCTTGGTCAACCCGCGATGACGGCGACATCGGCGGCCGAGCTGGCGCTGAAGTTCGACGCGCTGCTGATCCCCTACTTCGGGATCAGGCGACCGGATGGGTTGTCTTTCGATATTCACATCGAACAGCCCATCACGCGCTCCGACGCCGTGACGATGACCCGCGACGCCACGTCCCGGCTCGAAGCGCGCATCGCGCAGAATCCGGGGCAATGGTTCTGGGTACATCGCCGCTGGAAGGCCGGTGACCTTAGTCCAGCTGAACAGCACCCAGAACAGGACCGTTGATCCCGTCCTGCACGATGACGACGACAGGCATTTCGGGGTCTGCTTCGAAACGAATGTCCAGCGGCTGTTGCGTGTTCCATTGTGTCGCGGTGCGCCACGAGGTCACGGCATTCACGTAAGTCACGGTCAGCCCGGCATTCTCGCCGCCCTCGATATCACGCACGGCCCGCGGCAGGTATTGCACCACCTGCACCACGGCGCTGCCCGCTGCGGCTGTGGTCGTCGCCCGGATCGTCAGGTCCGCGCCATCACGGGTCACATCAAGCGCGACCGGATCAGGCTGCGCGTTGTGCTTCTGGATCAGGTCCATCACCTTCATGCCGTGCGATCCTACCAGCGCGTCCGCCCCCCCGACAACGATCTGCGGCGTATAGACATGCGCCGCGTCCTGGCGATGGGCATAGGCTTTCTGCCGTGCCGTAAAGAGCGGTGAGGCCAGATCATCACGCCAGCCCAGATAGTCCCAGTAATCGACATGAAGCGCCAGCGGGATGACATCGTCACGCTCCGCAAGATCCGCGAGCACCTGATCTGCGGGCGGACAAGAGGAACATCCCTGCGACGTGAAGAGTTCGACAACCGTACCTGTTCGATCCGCAAAAGCCGGAGAAGACAAAAGGCCCGACGCAAGGGCCGCGGCAGTCAGGACAGTGCGCATCGATAAGCTCCGGGCGTGGTTGTCGTCCACAGATAATCGGCAGCAGCGACAATGACCAATCAATGATTTGAGAGAGGTTGTGACAGTTACCCCCGCACCACGCACCAATTGTATACCGTCGCACACAATCATATCTTGCACCCTGTACCGCAAGCGTGCAAAAAGCAGGTAAGCCAAGTTTCGCATCCCCCCAACCGAAAGGGACCGCCATGACCGTGACCGTCGGCACAGATAGCAACAAGACACGCAAGACACTTTCAGTCGGATCGCAATCCGTCGATTATTACTCCATCGCCGCAGCCGAGGCCGCCGGGTTGGGGGATTTTTCCAGGTTGCCCGCAGCACTCAAGGTCGTCCTTGAAAACATGCTGCGGTTCGAGGACGGCAAGACCGTCACGACCGACGATATCAAGGCCTTTGCCGAATGGGCGAAAAAGGGCGGCAAGAACCCCCGCGAAATCGCCTACCGTCCCGCCCGCGTGCTGATGCAGGATTTCACCGGCGTGCCTGCCGTGGTCGACCTTGCCGCCATGCGCGACGGCATCGTCGCACTGGGCGGCGACGCGCAACAGATCAACCCGCTGAACCCGGTCGATCTTGTCATTGACCACTCGGTCATGATCGACGAATACGGCAACCCCCGCGCCTTCCAGATGAACGTGGACCGCGAATACGAGCGGAACATGGAGCGTTACCAGTTCCTCAAGTGGGGTCAGAAGGCGTTCAACAACTTCCGCGTGGTGCCGCCGGGCACCGGCATCTGCCACCAGGTCAACCTTGAATACCTTGCCCAGACCGTCTGGACCGACAAGGATCAGCATGGCACCGAAATCGCCTATCCCGACACGCTGGTCGGCACCGACAGCCACACCACCATGGTCAACGGTCTGGCCGTTCTGGGCTGGGGCGTCGGTGGGATCGAGGCCGAGGCCGCCATGCTGGGTCAGCCCATTTCGATGCTCATCCCCGAGGTCGTGGGCTTCAAGCTGACCGGCGAGATGGTCGAAGGCACCACCGCCACCGACCTCGTGCTGCGCGTCGTGCAGATGCTGCGCGAAAAGGGTGTGGTCAACAAGTTTGTCGAATTCTACGGCCCCGGTCTCGACAACCTGCCGCTGGCCGACCGTGCCACCATCGGCAACATGGCGCCCGAATACGGTGCCACCTGCGGCTACTTCCCCATCGACGACGAGACGCTGAAA
>JAIVHI010000250.1 GCA_020201155.1 Loktanella sp.
TGCACCTTGTCGGCTGCGCCGCCGAAATACTCGAAATAACGCGCGCAGGCGGCGATGTCGGCACGGGCCTGCTTGAGCGGCTTGCCATTGTCGCGGCTCTCCAGCCGGGCCAGCGGCTCTGCCTCGTCGAGGATCGCGAGGCTCATTTTCTGCATCAGGCGGCCACGCTCGGCGGCTGTGAACGCGCCCCAAGCGCCGGTGTCGAACGCCGCGCGCGCGGCCTTGACGGCGGCATCGACGTCGGACGGTTGCGACGCCGCGATGGTGGTGAAAACCTCGCCATCCAGCGGCGAGCGGACATCCATCTCGTCGCCCGACGCGGCGGGCACCCATGCGCCCCCGATCAGGTTCAGCGGTTTCGGTAGAATCATTGTCTCGTCGGGCATCATGCCTGCTCCTTTTTTTCGTCCAGCGATCCTTCCGTGACGGCACCCCGTTCGATCACGAAGGTCTGGCTGGCAAAGCCGCGCAACAGCGCGGGGTTCGATTCCGTTATGACGAGGGTGACGTTCCGGTCCGTGTCGCGCAGATCGCGCAGCGCGTCGGCGTACCGTTTGGCCAATGCCGGGGCAAGACCCTGAAACGGTTCGTCCAGCATGAGCAGCTTGGTCCCCAGCATGAGCGCGCGGCCCAGAGCCACCATCTTGCCCTGCCCCCCGGACACGTGCCCGGCGGGGCGGCCCCCCATTTCGCGCAGTTCGGGCAGGATGTGATAGACACGGTCGAGACGCGTCTGCGTGGTCGCGGCGTCGAGCCGGGCCACCTGTGCGGGCAGCAGGATGTTCTCCTCGACGGAGAAGGCCGAGAACAGGCGCCGATCCTCGGGGGCATACCCGATGCCCAGAGCGGGACGACTGGCCGGGGTCATGCCCGTGATGTCCTGCCCATCAAAGCGAATCTCGCCGCTGACATTGGTAAAGCCCATCACCGAGCGCAGCAGCGTCGTCTTGCCAGCGCCGTTTCGGCCGATCAGGGCAACCGTGCCGGATGCGGGAATGGTGAAATCCAGATCGCGCAGAATGGGGATGTTGCCGATCGACGCATTGGCAGTGTGAAAGCTTAGCATCAGGCCACTTCTCCGATGACGTCACGGATCACGTCGGGATGCTCCAGCACCTCTTGCGGCGTTCCGCGCAATTCGATCTTGCCCATGTTCCAGACCGCGACCTCGTCGGCGTATCTCTCGACGATGCCCATGTCATGCTCCACGAAGACGGCCGTGACCTCGGCCTCGGCCAGCGCCTTCACGAGGATCTCCATCACGTCAAACTTCTCCGAACTCGCGACGCCCGATGTCGGCTCGTCCATGAGCAGCAGCTTGGGCCTCAGTGCCAGCGCCACGGCGATGTCGATCAGCTTGCGCTGACCCTCGGACAGCTCGTCCACCTGCTGGTGGGCGGCATCGGTGCAGTTGATCATGTCCAGCAAGTGCATCATCTCGGCCCGCTGGCGCGTGTCCTTGAGCGCACGGATCGGGTTGCGCAACCGGTCGCGCGCGGCGGTGGCGATCAGCAGGTTCTCAAGCGCCGTGTGCTCGGTAAAAAGCTGCGGGATCTGGAACGCGCGCGCCACACCCAGTCGCGTGATCGCGCGCGGCGACAGGGGCGTGACGTCGCGGCCCTCGAAATACACCTTGCCACTGGCCGGTTTAAGCCATCCGGTGCAAATATTGAGAAACGTCGTCTTTCCCGCGCCATTCGGCCCGATGATGGCAAGGTTCTTGCCCGCGTCGATCTGCAGCGTGATGTTGTCGGCGGCGACAACCCCGCCAAAACGGATCTCGAGGCCCTTGGTTTCAAGCAGATGGGTCATTCGCCTTCCTCCTTCTTGCCGGCGATGCGGTCCATCACGCCACTATAAATCCCGGCGATGCCCCCGGGTGCAAACAGGATGATGATGAGCAGAAAGGTCCCCAGCACCAACTGCCAGATATCCCCCGCGAAGGCCGATGCGTAGGTGCGCACGATCTCGTAGATTGCCGCGCCCACCAGCGCGCCGGGCACTGAGCCCGCGCCGCCGAGGACGGCGATGAACACCATCTCGCCCGAGCGGACCCAGAAGGCGTATTCCGGCGTGACGACACCCTGAACCAGCCCCATGATGATCCCGCCGACCCCACAAAGGAGGGCCGACAGGACATAGCCGGTCAGCATCACGCGCTGCGGCGACATCCCGAGGTATTGCAGGCGCGTCTCGTTCGTCTTGATCGTGCGAAAGAGCTGCCCCGTGGGCGAGTCCAGCCAGCGCATCGAGAACCAGCCGAGACCAAGCGCCAGCGCCAGCGCGAGATAAAACATGACCAGCTCGTACGCCCCGCGCTCCAGCTCGATCCACATGACGGTGGGGCGCGGCAGGCGCATGCCGTCGGCCCCGCCGGTGTAGTGATAAAACTTTTCCAAGATGGACCAGAAGATCATCGAGAAGGCGAGGTTCAGCATCGCGAAAAAGATGAACCGGTAGCGCGCCACAAAGAGGCCCACGATGATCCCCGACAGGACAGCGGCGATGATGCCGAAGACGAACACGACGATCAGATCGGCCCCCGGCATCAGCATCAGGGTGAAGGCCCCGCCATAGGCCGCGATCGCAAAATAAAGCGCGTGACCGAAGGACACCTGACCGCTGCGCAAAAGGACGGTGATCCCCATCACCGCGATGCCCTTGGCCAGTGCCAGCGTCAGCAACACCTGCATCCCCGGCGCAACGAACGGCACCAGCGCCAGAACCATCAGCAGAAGGGTGGGGATCGTGATACGAATGAACATGGCGCTCCCCTCAGATCTTGCGCGCGGCCGGGCTGCCAAACAACCCTTCAGGACGCACCAGCAGAACCGCGACCATGATCAGATACGGAACCAGAACCTGCGTTTCGGGCCAGACATAGACGGCAAAGGATCGCCCGAGACCGATCAGCAACGCCGTCAGCGCCGCGCCCTCGATCTGGCCCAGACCGGCGGTGGCGACCACGGCGAATGACAACACGATCATGTCCGCACCGATGCCCGGCAGGATCGATGTCGTCGGCGAGGCCAGAGCGCCGCCAAGCCCCGCAAGGCCCGCTCCCACGATGAAGGTCAGCAGAAAGACCTTGTCGGCATCTATGCCGATGGCTTGCGCCGCCTCCCGGTCCTCGGTCGTCGCCACGATCAGCTTGCCCGCCACCGTCCGGCGCAGGAAAAAGCGCAGACCTAACAGCAGCGCGACCGCGACCATGGGCAACAGGATCAACTGATAGACCGTGTAATTGACCGAAAAGACACGCACGTTGCCCAGCAGTTGCAGCGCCGCCGATTGAAAGATCGGCTGCGTGCCCCAAACGAGGCGCTGCACATCCTCGAGGATCATGAAGATTGCGAAGGTGACCAGCAACTGCAGCACCTCGGGCTTGTGATAGATCCGCCGCAGCAACAGCCATTCCAGCGGGCCGCCGATCACCGCACCGATCAGGACGGCCGAGACCAGCATGCAGGGAAAGGCGAATATCGGCGGCAATCCCGCCGCCACGATAAAGGTGGTCAGTGACGCCGTCAGATAGGCCCCCATGGCATAAAGCGAGCCATGCGCGACGTTGAGGATGCGCATCACCCCGAAGATCAGCGTCAGGCCAACGGCGACGATAAAGACGAGCGCCGCGTAGGCGATGCCGTCGAACAAGGCGAGCAGGAACAAGGTCAGGTTCATGTGGGTACACACTTTTTCGTGGCAGAAGGTTCAGGGCGGCGACGTGATGGCGTCACGTCGTTGCCCTGACCATCGCGGTCGGTATGCATTGGTCGGTCGGGGTGCGAACGGGGCCTCCGGCGGGCGGAGGCCCCGATGCATGCGGTGTCGCCGATCAGTTCTCGTAGGAGTCGACGGTCAGGGTATCGACCCAGCCCGGCTGCAGCGAGCCGACCCATTCGACCGATGTCTCGCCCACCGGCGTCGTCAGTTCGGCACCGTCGAAAATCATGATGTTTTCGAGCGTGGCAAAGGGAAGGTCGCCCCCCTGAACCGATGTGCCCAGCAACTGTGCCTCGATGCCCTGATGATCCTCGCGCAGCGTCACGGGGCGGCCAAGACCCTGGAATTCCAGCCCTTCGAAGGCTGCGATCACCTGGTCCTCGCTCGGCCAGTTGCCGCCGTTGGCTTCGGCGGCCTTGTCATAGGCGGCCTCCAGCGCGGCGAGGCCCTGGCTCATGTGGAACACCGGGTAGATCGCCTTGGAGCCGGTCTTTTCCTCGAACTTGGCCATGAACGCCTTGAAATCCTCGTCATCGCGCCGCTCGGGGTGGTTCCAGTAGTGATCGCCGCGCGCACCCACGATGTGGCCCCCCGGCAGGCTGCTACCCAGACGCTCGAGCGAGCTTTCGGCCAGCGGCAAAACGAAAGTCGATGTGTTGGTCAGTCCACGCTGCGATGCCTGCTGCACGAACGTGTCCAGATCGCCACCCCAGGAGGTCGACAGAATGATGTCGGGCTGCATGGCCTGCAGGCGCGAAATCTCGGTCGAGAAGTCTGGCGAGCCAAATTTTGGGAAGAACTCGCCGACAACTTCGACATCGGGGCGCAGCGCCTTGAGCGCGGCACTGAAGATGTCCCAGCTGTCCCGGCCCCAGGCGTAGTCCTGGTTGACCACGGCGATGGTCTGGAAGTCGGGCTGAGTCTTGAGCAGATAGGCGACCGTCGCCAGCATCTCGGTGCCGGCATGGGCCTGCGTGCGGAAGACGTATTTGTAGTCGTCCTCCTCGAAGATCGTCTGAGTGCCGCAATCCCACATCAGGTTGATGACTTCCAGATCCTCGGCCAGCGGGGCGATCGTCTTGCAATTGCCCGACGAGATGGCGGCAAGCATCGCATCGGCCCCATTCTCGACCAGGCGGCGGTATTCCGTGGTCAGCACCTCTGTGCCCGCACCCTCGTCGATGAAGGTCAGCTCGATGGGCACGCCCTGAATGCCGCCCGCCGCGTTGATGTCTTCAGCCAGGATTTCGGCCGCATCCTTGGCTGGCACGCCAAAGACGGATGCCGGTCCGGTCAGGAAGGCGCTCACGCCGACCTTGAGCGACTCGGGCTTGTCCTGCGCGAACGCCGCAAGCGGTATGGATACGCAGGCGGCGGTGGCCATCAGCAGTTTTTTCATGTTCTCTCTCCCTTATTGCGGTGTCGGCCGCTGGATATCCCCGGCGGCACGATATGCGATCAGCGGATCGCGATCGGATTGATGATCATCTGGACCGCGCCCTCGACCCGCGCCTGACCCAGAACGAACAGGAATTCATGGACGCCGTCGCGCGCCAGTTCGCGCGTGTCCATGTTCTCGAGGATATAGATGCCATGCTCGGGCTGCAGGATCTGGTGCGCGCGGAACGCCTGCCCTTCCTCCTCGGCGGGCACGACTTCCATGCCCCAGGTATCCGCGCCAACCGCCATCACGTTGAGCGAGGCGAGATATTCCGCACCGCTGACGCCCACACCCGGTTCGGCAGAGCCGAACCGCTCGGGATCGGGCGCATCGCCATCCAGAAGTTCCATCCAATTGGAATGAAACAGGACGACATCACCCTCGCCGAGGGTGACACCCTGCGCCTCGGCGGCGGCCTTGATATCCTCTTCGGTGTAGGGCGTGCCCTCTTCGACCATGTCAACTTCGAAATGCTTGGTCATGTCCAGCATGACACCGCGCCCGACAAGCCCCGGCAGCTTTTCGAGGCCGAGCTTGCTGAGGCCCGCAGCGTCGGCGAACTCGTCATCGGAATGACCATTGTAATACACATGGTCGATCCCGGCATGGCCCAGCCCGTCAATCTGAGGACCGATGCCAAGCCATCCCATGAAGATATCGTCGTTATATGTGAACGCATTTTCCCCGAGGCCGCTGGTCGATACCTGGTTAGGCTGCAGGACGGTCAACGAAAGACTGCGCGGCGGAAAGGCGGGCGTGTCGCTTCCCACGATCATGCCGAGACTGTAGACCTTGCCTTCCGTCACGAGGCCAGCCGCGGATTTGACCCGCTCGGGCGTCATCAGGTTGGCAGAGCCGATCTCGTCATTCGGCCCCCATTTCGACTTTGTCCAATCCGGGTTGGTGGCGTCCTGCGCGACCGCTCCGGCACCAATGCAAGCCAATCCGGGTTGGTGGCGTCCTGCGCGACCGCTCCGGCACCAATGCAAGTGACTAGCGTCGCAGCCGCAAAAATTCTTGTAAACGACATCACTACTCCTCCCAAAAGTATGACATGTTTGAGCATAAACATGATCCGCGCGCCGAACCTAATAGTTTATGCCTTGTGCCAATATAGTTTTTGCCTACACCCCTTGGGACCGGGAACCCTTTCTTAGTATCGTGCCTTGGGGCAATGATGAGATGCGCAACGACGTCGGCGACAACCAAGGCGGCGCCGCGCGTCACATAGGGAGAGAGCACATGAAGATCACCGCAGCCGTGCTGATGCGTGACGGCATCACGTCGAATTTCGCCAAGGAGGCCCCGCTCGAGATTCGCGAGGTCGATCTGGCCCCTCCGGAGCGTGGCGAGGTGCTGATCCGCATGGCCGCGGCCGGTGTCTGTCATTCGGATCTGTCGGTGATCAACGGCACCCGTCCCCGGCCCCTGCCGATGGTGTTGGGGCACGAGGCTTCGGGCTATGTCGAGGATGTCGGCGCGGGCGTCGACGATCTGAAACCGGGCGATCACGTCGTATGCATTTTCGCCCCCGGGTGCCGCAACTGCACCCCCTGTGCCGAGGGTCGCCCGGCGCTGTGCGAACGCGCGGCCAGGCATCATGGCGCGGGCCAGTTGATGACCGGTGCGCGGCGCCTGTCGATGGAGGGCCAGCCGGTCAATCACCATGTCGGCGTGTCGGCATTCGCCACGCACGCGGTGATGGACCGCCGTTCGCTGGTAAAGGTCGAGCATGACCTGCCGGCGCATGTTTCGGCCTTGTTTTCCTGCGCCATGCTGACCGGCGCGGGCGCGGTTTTTAACACCGCGCGGATTCGTCCGGGACAAAGCGTCGCAATTATCGGCCTGGGCGGCGTTGGCCTGTCTGCGGTGCTCGGCGCGGCGGCGGCGGGCGCAGGGCGCGTTATCGCCATCGATTCGTTCGCCTCCAAGATGGAAGCCGCCCGCGGCATGGGCGCGACAGACTGCATCAAGGCGGACGAAGCCACGATCGAGACCGTGCGCGATCTGACCGGGGGCGGCGTCGACTGCGCCATCGAGCTGGCAGGCTCGGTCAAGGCGCTGGAGACGGCCTACGA
>JAIVHI010000174.1:0-29797 GCA_020201155.1 Loktanella sp.
CCCACAAGGGTCAGCCGCGCGCCCAGTTCCAGCAGAAGATGCGCCATGCCGACCTCTGCCGAACGGCGCCCGAGGTTCACCAAATGCTCCACCACCATCGCCTCGTCCCGCGAAACGGCCCACAACACGGCTGTGGCCAGACGCGGGGCGTTCTCGAAGGCATCGAAAATGTCCGACGACAAGACCTCGGACGCTTCGATGTCGGTGATGGCGACTGTGCTGTGATCCGATGTGCGGAACAGGATGCTGCGCAGGCCAAGAAAGTCGCCGGGCACCTGAAAGTCGACGATCTGACGGTTGCCGTCCGGCTGCAGCTTGTAGGAACAGGCCCAGCCCTTGGCCATGATGAAAGCCGAGGCGTTCTTTTCACCCTCTTGGATCATGTCACGACCGGCCTCGAATTTCCGACGGTTCTTGTAGAACCGCGCAAGCGTGCAAAGATCGTCCTCTGACAAGGCGACAAAAGCCGAAAGTTTTCTTGTCAGCGGGCTTTCCAAAACAGCCATAGGGGCTCCTATACCGGTCTCAACATCATGGCAGGTGACATCCGGATAACCAAAGTTTCGGGCGGCCATACTGCCCTGTATCAGCTTTGCTGGGAAATTATCGTATATGTCTGTGTCATCCCCGGGCATGCGAGGCCGGTTTTTTCCGCAACGCAAAGGCACGTCCGCTCATGTCCCCATCAGACACCGCCCCCGAAACGACAGCCGACGACGTCGCCGGAACCGCCGCCCTCGCGATCTGTGAATCGCTTCTACTGGCGTTGAACGATCATAACATCCTGCCGGAAAAAGAGATCGTCGGGATCCTTCAAGATGCGGCAGAGGCCCATAAAAACGCCGGAACCGGCAAGAATGACGCTTTGCATCGCGCCGTGGCCGATTTGATTGACGGCATCATTTCCGGGGGCAACTCGGTTCGCCGCCCGTAAGGCACGACCGGATCGCATGAAGCGATCCCTTTACCCGCAAAACGGCCCCCTATCTGAAAAGGCCAGCCTCAATGACCGACCTCAACAGTGCATGGCATCCGGTCACACGCGCCGCTTGCAAGATGCAGCAGGCCACCAATGATTTCGTCACCCACACGTTTTCGCAATACATGCGCGTGTCGGCGTCCAGCCCTGCGGCAATGACCCGGCTGAGGCTTTTCCCCTTCACATGTGCCTCGGGATGGTTCGGATTGTCGGCGCCCTTGGGCGAAGACGAAATGGCCGATGGCGATTCATTCACATCCGGCGTCTTCACCTGCGCCGCTGGCACCCGAGGCTACCGCACCTATGTGCCCCGATGCGCCCGCCGTGGCGTGACCGGTCTGGTGGTGATGCTGCACGGCTGCAAGCAGACACCAGAAGACTTCGCACTCGGCACCGGCATGAATGCGCTGGCCGAGGCGCACGGCTTTGTCGTGATCTACCCGGAACAGTCGCGGGGCGATCAGGCGCAATCTTGCTGGAACTGGTTCAGCCACAAGGACCAGCGGCGCAATCGCGGTGAACCGGCGATCATCGCCGGTCTGACCCGTCAGGCCATCCTGTTTCACGGCGTCCCCGCCGACCGGGTTTTTATCGCCGGTCTGTCTGCCGGCGCCGCGATGGCCGTCATCATGGGCGACGCCTACCCCGATCTCTACAGCGCCGTGGGCGCGCACTCCGGTCTGCCCGCCGGGGCGGCACGCACCTTTCCGACTGCCCTTGCCGCGATGGCCGGACAAGGCATCAACCTCGGCAAGGACGGCTCTGCCATGCGCACGATCATCTTCCATGGCAGTGCGGACACGACCGTGCGCCCCTCCAATAGCGACAGGATCGCCAATGGCGTGCTCGACCGGGATCAGGAACGGGGTCAGGCCGAGGACTTCGACGGGGCGGCGGGCAAACGGTCTTTCAGCCGCCGCACAACCCTTGATGCCAGCGGGCAGGAATCTGTCGAACAATGGACGGTCGAAGGACTTGGGCATGCGTGGTCCGGCGGCCAGTCCGCCGGCAGCCATACCGATGCGATGGGGCCGGATGCCAGTGCGGCAATGGTCCGATTTTTCTTTTCGCCCGGCCCGACCGGTCAATAGCAGCGAAGCGACAAGCTTTTTGTTGCTGAACCCCGCCCCGGTTTGCGCCGGATATCAAAAAGGACGCAGGACATGAGCAATGAAATGAAGCGCGCTCCGATGGCCGTCATCCTCGCCGCTGGAGAAGGATCACGCCTTGGATCACTCACCGACGATAGCCCGAAAAGCCTTCTGCCGGTTGGCGGGTCTGTCATCCTCGAACGGATCATCCGCAACTGCCTGAGTTGCGGCATGTCCCAGTTCGTGCTGGTGCTGGGCCACAGGGCGGACGAGGTCAGGCAGTTCGTCGACAAGACCTTTCGGGGGATCAGGGTCACCTACGTGGTCAACGACCGGCACCGCGAAACAGGTACCGGCTATTCCCTGATGCTGGCATCCTCTGTGGTGGGAGCGACCGAGTTCATCAAGTTCAATTCGGACGTGGTGTTCGACGCCAAGATCCTGCGCGCCCTGGTCGACAGTCAGTTGACCAATGTTCTTTGCATCGACGGCAATGCCGCACTGACCGGCGAAAAGGTCAAGGTCATGGCGGACCAGCAGATGCGGATCAGCCAGATCGGGCAATCGGTCGATCCGGCGACCGCGCTTGGCGAATCCATCGGCATCGAAAAGATCAGCTCGTCCACCGCCCCGCTTCTTTTCGCAGCGCTGAAAGCGACGATGGACAGCGCTGTGCAATGGCAGGATCCTTGCGAAGCCACCTATGCAGAGCTGGTCGCGAACGGCACGGCTTTCCACGCGCTGGACATCACGGGGATGAACTGGACCGAGATCGAGACCGCCGACGACTACGCTGCCGCGAATGCCATGTTCGGCTCGCCGGTGACGACCGTATCCCGGTGGCAGCAAAACGCGCAGGACGAGGCGATTACGAACCCGGCCCGCGCAAAGTAGACTTGTCAGTTTGCGGATTTCGTTCCCCGCGCCACGCATCGAAGCTGCTGATGCTGTGGTTCTTGAAGCCAGCGAAACGAAGTTAGGAGTTTTCCTGTTCTTTATTCCTGCCTGCAATCCCCATTGCATATCCAAGCACCAGTGCGACGGCCAACGCGCCAACGATCCGAAAGTCCCATTCTGCGCTGTTGGCTGTCAGCGTGATCCTCGCGGTTTCCACATCCATGCGGAGGGATGGCGAAATGTCAGAGCGCACCAGATAACCGGCAGCCTGAGGCACGTCGAATGTGCCCAAATTGATGCTGAGACCGCGGGTGCGGCTGGACGGGCCGCTTTCTTCGCTTGAATCGCTGGCAATGCCGCTTTCGTTGAAAATATCCTTGATACGAACATCATCGTCACCACCGATTGCAATATCGTAGCTGGCCACACGTCTGCCGCGCCATCCTGAATATTCGACCCGAAGCACGGCGCGCACCGGGTTCATCTCGGGATCCAGCGCGACCGCCAATTCCGAGCTGCGGCCCTCAGGCTCCAATTCGATCTGGGCGATGCGTTCTCCCGACCAGAAGATCACATAGAACCCGTAAAGGAAGACGCCCGCGATCCCCAGGATCGCCAGAAAGATTCCGAGCCTTTGTGTCGTGTTCTGCTGTTTGTTCATCCCAAGCGCCTTTCCGCATTTGAAAGCGGCACAAGGTGACTGCGCAAACGGGACGGCGATTGCCCAAGTCCCATTGCCGATGAGCTGCTTGGCAGCATCCGTTGCTTCCAGAGCTTCCAGCCCCCATCGAGCCGCTACTACAATCTGCCTCCAAGTTGTCTGGACCAAGCCCTTGGGTCAACCGGCCGTGACGCGGCGCAGCACATCTGAAGATGCAGATCAGGGACGGAAAGGCGCTGGCCGAGACGTCAGGAAGCGACCTGCAGGCAGCATCCGAAACACGCGGGACGACATTGCAGATGGCGGTGATACGCCAGTAATCGGCCCGATGTGCCGGGTCTTGCACGATCACCCTTCCCGAACTGCACCCTGCGAAGACACACGGGTCTTTCGGGCAGTTTCAGAGACGTTTCTTCGCCCGAAACGTGGTGCCAAGCATGGCAAGTCTTGAAGCATCTCAATCCCAGACCACCTACCTCATACGGTGAACTTAAAACTATAGAGGAGCAGATCGGACATGCACCTGAACGCCGATTTCAGCCAGCGCGCGCTTGAGCGCTTTGACGAGGGTGAGTGGGTCGCCTCGCCCATGCCCGGTGTCCAGCGCCGGATGCTCGACAGGATCGGCGCCGAGGTGGCCCGCGCCACCAGCATCGTGCGGTTCGATCCCGGCAGCGCCTTTTCCCCGCACACCCATGACGGAGGCGAGGAATATCTCGTGCTGGACGGCACTTTTCAGGACGAGGATGGCGATTTTCCGACCGGATCCTACGTGCGGAACCCTCCGACATCTTCGCACACTCCAGCCGCGCGCGACGGTGCGACGATCCTGGTCAAGCTGCACCAGTTCGACCCCGAGGATCGCACAGGGGTCCAGATCGACAGCGGATCCGCCCGGTGGACCGACACGGCACCGGGGGTCGCGACGTTGCCGCTTTACGCGGATGCGCGCGAACGGGTGGTCATGGAACGCTGGGGCCCCGACACGGCGCGCGCCATTGATGGCGCGGGCGGGATCGAGCTTTTCGTGATCGACGGCACGGTATCCGACGGCACGGACAGCCTTGGCCGATGGGACTGGCTGCGGCTGCCGGTGGGGTCGACGCTTGACGCCACGGCGGGCCCTGAAGGTGCCCGGGTCTGGATCAAGACCGGGCATCTGCGCCATGTCTCCGCGGCATCCGAGTGAGCCACGACAGCGAGGTCTGCATCATCGGCGCCGGTCTGGCCGGCCTTGCCTTGGCCTGCGCGCTGCGCACAGGCGGCCGCACCGTGACGGTGCTGGAAGCACGGAACCGGCCCGGCGGACGGGTGCTGTCGCAGGCGGGCCATGACCTTGGGCCGTCCTGGATCTGGCCGCAGAACCACCGGATGCTGGCGCTTCTGGATCGGCTGCGCCTTGACGCTTTCCCGCAACACGCGACAGGGCGGCTTGTTTTTGAAGATGCGGCCGGTGCGATCCGGCGGGATCTCGACTTCGCCACCATGGGCGGCGCGCTGCGGATCGACGGCGGGCTGGCGCGGGTCACTGATGCGCTTGCGGGGGAGCTGGGCGGTAGTCTGCGCCTTTCCTGCCCCGTGCGCGGGGTGACCGAGGACTCCACCGGCGTGACCGTCTCGACCGCACATGACACGATACGGGCGGACCGCGTCGTTCTGGCCCTCCCGCCCCGGCTGGCGGCTAGGCTGGGCGTCATTGTTCCCGACGTGCCCACGTGGATGGCCGGTCAGGCCAAGCTTGTGGCGACCTATCCTGGACCCTTCTGGCGCGCTCAAGGCCTGAGCGGCGACGCGATCTCGCATCGCGGGCCGCTGGCCGAGATTCACGACGCCTCACCATCGGATGCGGGCACCGGGGCGCTTTTCGGCTTTGCCCATCCCGGCGCGGCGCGCGATCCGGGGTTTCGGGACGCGGCGCTGGCGCAGCTGGGGCGGCTCTTTGGACAGAGCGCAGCGGCCCCCGACGCGCTGTTCGTCAAGGACTGGAGCATCGATCCTGACACGGCCACCCCGGCCGACCAAACCCCCTTGGCAGGGCATCCGGCCTATCGCGCGTTGCCCCCGACCCGGCGGCTGACGTTCGCCGGAAGCGAGGCCGCGCCCGAAAACGGCGGATTCCTCGAAGGTGCGCTGGCCGCCGCCGAAACTGCCTATTCGCAACTGATGCACGTTGCTGAGACGTGATCCAAAGGACAGCCGGCCTTTAAAAAGGTCTGCGGTGCGGCCTTCTGGCGCCCTTCACAGTCTGTGTCTGGTTGCCTTCATCAAAATCCACTAAACGCTCCGGAATAGCCGGGGAGCAGCCATATGCGGAAAATCACTCTACCCGAGCGGCCCAACTGGCGGGCTCAGGCCAAGGAGGTCGGTTTTACCTTCGCCGACATGCATGGCGAACCCTACTGGGATGAATGCTCGGCCTATGAGTTTTCGCTCGATCAGATCGAGAACGGGCTGGAGGATCCCGCGACAGCCCTTCACGCCATGTGTCGCGAAGCCGTCACCCGTATCATCGCAAGCGAAAGCCTGATGGACCGTCTTGCCATTCCGGACGCGCATCGCGACCTTGTCGCCGACAGCTGGCGGCGGGACGACCCTGACATCTACGGGCGGTTCGATCTTGCCTATGATGGCCAGGGGCCTGCCAAGCTGTTGGAATACAACGCCGATACGCCAACCTCGCTTTACGAAAGTGCGGCCTTTCAGTGGCAGTGGCTGGAGGATCAGCTTGCAGCAGGTGTGCTTGCGCCTGAAACGGACCAGTTCAACGGCATCCACGAGGCGCTGGTCGCACGCTTTGCCCAGCTTTTCGAGCGCGACAGCGACCTGCACTTTACCGCCGTTGCCGGCAATCCGGAAGACTACGGAACGGTCGAAGCCCTGGGTTGGGCCGCGCGCGAGGCCGGGTTGGGCGCGCATTACTGCGATCTCGACAAGATCGCGCTCAGCGACGATGGCCAGTTTCTGGACGACGAAAATCGCAGGATCGCGGTTCTGTTCAAGCTCTACCCTTGGGAAGACCTGCTGCGCGATGATTATGCCGCCCATATCGCCGGATCGGGGTGTCTGTTTCTCGAGCCTGCGTGGAAATCCCTGTTGTCCAACAAGGGGCTGCTGCCGGTCCTGTGGGAGATGTTCGAGGGTCATCCAAATCTGTTGCCGGCCTTTTTTGAAGCTGACGTCGCGGATGCCATGTCGGGCCACGGCGCCCCGGATGCGGCAGTCGCCGCAGCGTTCGAGCGCGCCGAGGCGCAGCTTTTGGACGGCCATGTCAGCAAGCCGATCCTGTCGCGCGAAGGTGCATCGGTTTCGATCTTCAAGTCCGGCAGCGTCATTGAGCAGGCGAACAATACCGACTACGCCGAGCACCCCCGTATCATTCAGGCCTATGCCCCCCTGCCCCGGTTCGACGGATTTCGTCCGGTGATTGGCGCATGGATCGTCGGGGGTGTCTGTGCCGGGATAGGCGTGCGGGAAGACCGTTCGCGCATCACCCAGGATTTGTCCCGGTTCAAACCGCACTATGTCATCGGCTGACAGGTCCGACTTAACGCCATTGCGGCAGAAAGCACGATTTTCATGATCAAACGCTCCAGACGGGTGGCCATCACGATTGTTGGCGCAACCGCTTTTACCCTCGCGGGGTGCCGCGAAGAACCGGTGGATGCCGCCGCCTACCCCGATCTGCAAAGCTGCGTGAACGACGCATCAGACGGGGGGATCTTCACCGCCCAGGACTGCGAGACCGCCTTTTCCGAGGCCGAAACTCTCCACGTCGAATCCGCGCCCCGGTATGCCACTCTCGACGTGTGCGAAGAGCAGCACGGCGAAGACGCCTGCGGCACCGAGGCTACCGCGACGCAGGGCGGGTCAGGGGGTATCTTCATGCCGCTTATGGCCGGCTACCTGATCGGCAACATGCTTGGCGGTCGGGCGGGGATGTCCGCGGCGCAACCGCTTTATAAAACCCAGGATGGCCGGTTCACCAATGCCGCGCGCTCCAGCACATTCTCGAGCAACAGCGGGTCGACCAGGTTGAACACATCGCAGTTCACCCGCCCGGCCACGACAGCCGGGAAAACCCCCATGACAGCAGCCACCGCGTCCTCGCGTGGCGGCTTTGGCGCCTCCGGTGCCGGACGAACGGGTTTTGGCGGTTAAAAAGGGCTGAAAAGCCGGATGTCGTCCAAAGCAGGTGACGGATCGGTCAGTTGAGATCCCTCAGAAGCCGGCCGTTCCGGCGGGTCTGCGCGATCACCTGTCCAAAGGTGGAAAGGCCGCGCGCCTCGAGCATGGGCAGCATCCTGACCAGCACCTCCGCGGTGGCGCGCGCATCGCCAAGCGCGGTATGTCGCATGGCGGTCGGGATGGTGACGTCCAACCGGCTGCACAGCGCATCCAAGGTGTGCGTTTCGCTTGGACCGAACAGAACCGCCGACAGCAGCACCGTATCAAGGATCGGATGGTCCCATGTGACCCCGGTCGCCTTGGCATGCCGGTGCAGGAACGCCATGTCGAAGGGCGCGTTATGCGCCACGATCACCGCATCACGGGAAAAATCGTGAAACCGCTTCGCGACGGTGCAGATATCCGGCTGACCCTGCACCATGGCATCGGTGACCTTGTGCACCTTGGTCGAGGCGGACGGGATCGGACGACCGGGATCGATCAGCTGGTTGATGACCTCGCCTTCGATGATGCGCCCGTTCACAACCCGCACCGCGCCCAACTGCACCACATCGTCCTTGTGCGGCAGAAAGCCGGTCGTTTCAGTGTCGAAGACCGAAAAGCACAACGCGCTCAGGGGCCTGTCGAGAATGTCCACGTCAGCAGCACCATGCTGCAGATCCAGCAGGTCGAAATCGTAAATCAGGGGCCGGGAGGCATCGGGCGACAGGTCCAACGTCTGGCTGTCGATCACCATCAGGTAGCCCCCGCCCTGCATCGGCTTCAGCCGGGTGTCGAAGCTGCGTGTGCCGTCCTGGGATCGCGTGGTGCAGGTCACCTCTTTGCCGGTGGCATCAAGCTTTGCGACAGCCGCACCGAGGCTCTGCGCATCAAGATATTCGGTGATCTGCGCGTTGAGCCGTGGCACCTTGAACTGCGCAAGGATCTCGGCCGCCTGACCGTCATACAGCACGATCTGTCCGCCCGGGCTGACAAGGATCGTCGCCACCGGTATTTCGGTGAGAAGCGCCGTCAAACGCGCTTTCTCGGCGGTCAGCCGGGCGGTCTGCGTCGTGACGGTCTGCGCTGTGTTCAATGCGCTTTCATCGAGTTGCCGCGCCACAGCCGACGCCGCCGGCGCCAGATCACCGAGGTAGCGCGCCGCTTTCGTATCAAGCTCTACCGCAACGCCGGCGTGGGCGCGGCTGCGCATCTGTCCCGCCAGTCGTTCGATGGGCTTTGCCACGTTTTCATCGAACAGCAGCCAGACCGCCGCTGTCAGTCCGAGGATCAGGAAGGCTGCAAGGATCGCCGCAAAGGTAAAGCCGTCGGCGACCGTCGTCTCGATCGCACGGCCGTAACCGACCCAGATCGCCACCACGACAGATGCCAGTCCGCCAAGCGCGAGCAGGCAGAAGAACAGGAAGATGCGCAGACGCAGGCCAAGCTTTGCCAGCATCGCGTCAGCCCGTTTCGCATAACTGGGTGACGATGGGATCGTCGGGCAGGGCATCACGCCAGACAGGCGCGCCACCGTCGCCCAGGCCCGGATCGGCCCGCATGCCGGTTTCGCAATTCACCATCAGTTCAACAGATTGAACCGCGCCCCAGCGGCGGAAGAAATAGATATCGGCCATGAACAGCGCGGCGTCGTTCCGATTGGCCCGGACGTTGCCGGTATCGAGGGCGACGAAGCGGTCGGTATAAGGCACGACAAGCGTCCAGGGGCGGAAAAATGCGGTGTTCTCGGCGGTCTGCACCACCTCCAGCCCTGCAGGCAGGGCAAGCGACGTGCGCGAGAACCAGCTGTATTCGGTGCTGATCGTCGTGCCCAGCATCGCCACACCTGCCGCCACCGGGATCAGCCATTTCGGCAAGCGCCCGCCGGCCATACGCGCGACCAGCATCATCGCGCCCGCCCCGGCAATGCCTGCGACGATCACCGCGATCAGTTCAAAAAACATGGTGCGTCCTCCCAAACGATATGTATCAGCTCAGCATCCCGCGCCCATGCCCCACGGCTGATTGAAGTGACTTTATCACGACAAAGGCATCGCGAAGATGACTTCGCTCAAAGTCCGACACATCGGCGGGCCTGAGGAAATTGTCGGGCATACTGCCGGACCGCACCTGTTCGGCCTGATGTTCCAGCCGGGTTTCGGCGATCAGATCGTAGGCATCGCGCAGGTTCTTGCCGCCCGAGATGCTGAGGTGCCCGTCGCCGATGGCCGCATCGATCCGCGCGGCGGTGTTCACCACCGTCAGCTTGCTCTGCAGCGCGTAGATGCGGGCAAGATCGACGACCGGCACGACCCCGTTGTGCTTGAGGTCGATCGTGTTCTTGTGCTCGCCCGACCGGATCGTCGCAAAGCCACGCAAAAGGCCAAGGGGCGGCGTATGTTTCAGGGAATTGGTCACCATATGGGCGACGAAGATCGAATTGGCCGAGGCCTTGCGCAACGTCTCTGCCTGCAGATCCTGAAACAGGCTTTTCGCACCGCCGATCGGTCGCAGGTCGAACATGACGCTGGCCAGCATCTGGGCTTCGGGGTTGGGGGTCGCGATCCAGCGTGCGAAATAATCGCGCCAGACGCGCACGGGCTGACGCCAACGGGGGTTGGTGGCCATCATGTCACCGGGGCAATAGACATAGCCACAGGTATCGAGCCCGTCGCAGACGAACCGTGCCAGCGCTTCGAAATAGGGCAGGTCCGCATCGGTCACCCGGTCGTCCAGAAACAGGCAGTTGTCCTGATCGCTGACGCCGGTCTGTTCCTGTCGCCCCTGACTTCCGCAGGCCAGCCAGAGATAGGGCACCGGCGGCGCACCAAGCCTGTCCTCGGCCAGCGACAGAAGCCGGCGCGTGGCGGTATCGGCCACATCGGTGATCAGCCGGGTGATGACCTCGTGCCGGTTGCCGCCGGCCACCAGTTGCGCCAGCAGTTGCGGGATGCGCCGTGTCACTGCCGCCATCGCGGCGGCACTGGTGGAATGGGCGATCTCGGACACCAGCTCGGCCGAGCTGACCGCCTGAAACCGTGTCAGGTCGGTCTGGGTGACGATGCCGACCAGCTTGCCCTGCTGTGATACGGGAACATGGCCGATGCCCCGCTCCATCATCGTGTGCAGCACGTCGGACCCGATGGCCGATGGGGGCAGTGTGACCGGATCGGTGGTCATGATGCTGCTGACGGTCGTATCAAGGCCAAGACCTCCGCCCACCACCTTGCCCGACAGGTCACGGATCGTGACGATGCCCAGAAGCGTGCCGTCCTGCGTGACACAGATCGACGAGACCCGTGCATCGCGCATCAGCCGTGCGGCGGTCTGAACGTCGGTTTCGGGGGGACAGGTCAACGGAGACGTCGCCATCAGCGCGGCGACCTGAGTGGTGGCCAAAGCGGCCTTGTTCGGCCGTTCGGTCCGGCTGCGGTCAAAGAACCGGCGGAAGGCGGGGTCTTCGGCCATGGCCTTGTGAAACTGCTCTGCGGGCAGGACCAGCAGGATCGTATCTATGACCGCGCGCGCCGATGTCAGGCTTTTCCCGTCGCGCAGCAGCCCGCGTTCGCCGAAGGAATTGCGCGGCCCCAGCAACGAGATCGGCATATCGTGCGCGTCCCGCACCTCGACCTCGCCTTCGTAGACGACAAAGAGCCCGTCAAGCGGGTCTTCAACTGCGTAAATCTGGTGTCCCGCCGCGAAGTCGCGCACGTCGAACGTTTCGATCATCGCCCGCAGCGCTGCCGGCGCCATCGCATCATACGGATGAATAGCCGACAGGAACTGCGCGATGGATGAGGGCGAAAGCGTCATATGAAATACTGGACTTTATTGTGAAAAGTCCCGCGCCGGTATTCCGGCGCGGGACTGCTGTGTAGACGGGACGCCGCGCTGGCGGCACCCCACATGGCTCAGTGGTCCTGCGCGGCAGCCGCCCCACGGGGCACCCGCACGCTTTCGACCAGCTCCTCGATCTCCTTGGGGATCGCGCCGGTCATCTTCGACACGGTGAAGGCCACCACGAAGTTGACCATCGCCCCCACAGCGCCAAAGCTTGTCGACTTGATCGTGCCCAAAAGCGGATCGGCATCGGTAAAGCTGTTGGTGTCGGGGATGAAAAGCCAGCCCTTGTGCAGGAAGATATAGACCACCGTGACGATCAGACCGGACAGCATGCCAGCTACGGCACCCTTGTTGTTCACCTTGGTGAAGATGCCCATCATCAGGGCCGGGAAGATCGACGCTGCCGCCAGACCAAAGGCCAGCGCCACGGTTTCCGCCGCGAAGCCCGGAGGATTGAGCCCCAGATAGGTGGCCACAACGATGGCGACCGCCATCGCGATCCGCGCCGACAGAAGCTCTCCCTTTTCCGAGATGCCGGGGTTGAGCTGTCCCTTGATCAGGTCATGGGACACCGCCGAGGAAATCGCCAGCAACAGACCTGCCGCCGTGGACAACGCCGCCGCGATGCCACCCGCCGCCACCAGACCGATCACCCAGCCGGGCAGGTTGGCAATTTCGGGGTTGGCCAGAACGAGGATGTCCTGATTGAAGTTGGTCAGCTCGTTGCCTTCCCAGCCTTCTGCCGTGGCCCGTTCCTGCATTTCGGGACTTGCATCGTTGTAATACTGGATGCGGCCATCGCCGTTCTTGTCCTCCCAGCCCAGAAGGCCGGTCTGCTGCCAGGTCTGCATCCAGTCATAGGCCGGATCGGTTGCGATCTGCTCGACCGACACCGCCTCACCGCTCGTGCCGTTTGGCCAGAACTGTTCGGTGATGTTGAGACGCGCCATCGCACCGACCGCGGGGGCCGTCAGATACAAGAGCGCGATGAAGACCAGGGCCCAACCTGCGGACCAACGCGCGTCAGCCACGCGCGGCACCGTAAAGAAGCGCATGATGACATGCGGCAATCCCGCCGTTCCGATCATCAGCGACAGTGTGAACAACACCATGTTGAACGTGTCGCCATGATGCGCCGTGTATTCGTTGAAGCCAAGCTCGGCGACGATCTGGTCCAGCTTCTGCAACAGCGGTTCACCGGATTCGACAGTGCTGAACAGGCCAAGGCCAGGGATCGGGTTGCCGGTCAGTTGCAGCGAGATGAAGACCGCAGGGATGGTGTAGGCCATGATCAGGACGACATATTGCGCGACCTGCGTATAGGTCACGCCCTTCATGCCGCCGAACACCGCATAGGCGAAAACCACGCAGGCGCCGATCAGCAGGCCCGCGGTGTTGCTCACCTCGAGGAAACGACCGAAGGCCACGCCGACACCGGTCATCTGACCGATCACATAGGTCAGCGATGCCACCAGAAGACTGATCACCGCCACCATGCGCGCCGTCGGGCTGTAGAAACGGTCGCCGATGAATTCGGACACCGTATACCGGCCGAACTTGCGCAGATAGGGGGCCAGCAGCAACGCCAGCAGCACGTAGCCGCCGGTCCATCCCATCAGGTAGGTAGAGTTGTCATAGCCGGTAAAGGCGATCAGACCCGCCATCGAGATGAACGAGGCCGCGGACATCCAGTCCGCCGCCGTGGCCATGCCGTTGGTGACGGGGTGAATGCCACGGCCCGCTGCGTAAAACTCCGAGGTCGATCCCGCGCGGGCCCAGATTGCGATGCCGATGTAGATCGCGAAAGACGCGCCCACGAACAGCAGGTTGATGGTAAATTGATCCATTTGGTCCTATTCCTCCTCGACGCCGTATTCACGATCGAGCTTGTTCATCCGCCATGCGTAAAAGAAGATCAGCGCCAGAAAGACGAGGATCGATCCCTGTTGGGCGAACCAGAAGCCAAGGTCGGTGCCGCCCACCTGGATGCCCGACAGCAAGGGGCGCAGCAGGATGCCGAAGCCGAACGAACAGATGGCCCAGATCACAAGGCTGATCAGGATGATGCGTACGTTGGCGGCCCAGTAGCCTGCATCGGTCTTCTGGCCTGCCTGCTCCGTATGTGGTGTGTGGTCCGCCATGGCGGGTTCTCCTCTTCCTCGTTGACGTGCCCGGATCGGCCGGGTCACATATCCAATACGCCGTCGTGGTGCGGCGACGGCCGTCCTTCGCTCAGGCGGTGGCCTTGGCGACGATCGCGCCAAGAGCCGTGGCGACATCATCGATCGCGCCCATCGCATCCACACGGGCCAGCGCGCCCTGTGTCTCGTAGAACGCGATCAGGGGCGCGGTCTGGGCATGATAGGCCGCAAGCCGCGTCGCGACCGTTGTCGGCGTGTCGTCCGCGCGGCGCTTGAATGCGGTGCTTTGGCATGTGTCGCACTTGCCCTTGATCGCAGGCAGCTTGAAACTGTCGTGATAGCCTTCGCCGCATCCGCCGCAGGTAAAACGTCCCGCGATCCGTGCGACCATCGCGGCATCATCGACGTCGAGGCTGATGGCCGCATTGATCCGTTTGCCCTGCTCGGACAGCAATCGGTCCAGCGCCTCGGCCTGGATGGTCGTGCGGGGGAACCCGTCGAGGATCACGCCCCGCGCGCAGTCGGGTTCTGCCAGCCGGTCCCGCAGGATCGCGATGACGATGTCGTCGCTGACCAGCCCGCCGGCGTCCATCACGGCCTTCGCCGCGTTGCCCGCGTCCGTGCCTGCGGCGACGGCAGCACGGAGCAGATCCCCCGTGCTCAGCTGCACAAGGCCGTACGCGTGGTCCAGCATCCGGGCCTGTGTGCCCTTGCCGGCGCCCGGAGGGCCAAGCAGGATCAGCACGGGCGCGGTTGTCGGTGCCTTGCTGCCATCCATGTCGATCATCCCTTCCGGTTTGCGATCAGATCGTCGACGACCGAAGGGTCGGCCAGCGTGGATGTATCGCCCAGTGTACCGGTGTCGTTTTCCGCGATCTTGCGCAGGATACGGCGCATGATCTTGCCAGAACGCGTTTTCGGCAGGCCGGGGGCCCATTGGATCACGTCAGGCGACGCGATCGGGCCGATCTCGTTGCGGACCCAGCCGCGCAGTTCCTTGATCAGATCATCGCTGGGCTCCACCCCGTTCATAAGGGTCACGTAGCAATAGATCCCCTGACCCTTGATCGCGTGCGGGTAACCCACCACGGCGGCCTCGGCGACCTTGGCATGTGCCACCAGCGCGCTTTCGACTTCGGCCGTGCCCATGCGGTGACCGGAGACGTTGATCACGTCATCGACACGTCCGGTGATCCAGTAGTCGCCGTCCGCATCGCGCCGGCAGCCGTCGCCCGAAAAGTAATAGCCCTTGTAGTCCGAGAAATAGGTCTTCTCGAAGCGATCGTGGTCGCCCCAGATGGTGCGCATCTGCCCCGGCCAGCTGTCCTTGATCGCCAGCACGCCTTCGGTGGGCGAGCTGTGAATTTCCTCGCCGGTCTGAGGGTCGAGCACGACCGGCACCACCCCGAAGAACGGCTTCATCGCGGCACCGGGCTTGGTTGCATGTGCACCGGGCAGCGGGGTCAGCAGGTGCCCGCCGGTTTCAGTCTGCCACCAGGTGTCGACGATCGGGCAGCGCCCGCCGCCCACCTTGTCATTGTACCAGTTCCACGCCTCGGGATTGATCGGCTCGCCGACAGTGCCCAGAAGCTTGAGCGATGATAGATCGCATTTCGTCACGAACTCGTCGCCCTGCCCCATCAGGGCCCGGATCGCCGTCGGGGCCGTGTAGAACTGGTTGACGCCATGTTTTTCGCAGACCTGCCAAAAGCGGCTGGCATCGGGGTAGGTCGGAACACCCTCGAACATCAGCGTGGTCGCACCGTTGGCCAGAGGACCGTAGACGATGTAGGAATGGCCCGTCACCCAGCCGACGTCGGCGGTGCACCAGTAAACGTCGCCGTCATGATAATCGAAGGTGACTTCATGGGTCAGAGCGGCGTAAACCAGATATCCACCGCCAGAGTGTACGACCCCCTTGGGCTGACCCGTGCTGCCGCTGGTATAAAGAATGAAAAGGGGATCCTCCGCATTCATTTCGACGGGGTCGGAATAATCGTCCGCCTCCAGCGCCATCTCGTTGTAGTCGTAATCGCGTCCGTCGATCCAGGTGGTCTGACCGCCGGTGCGCTTGACCACAAGGCACTTCACGCTGTCCTTGCAATGCAGCAGGGCGGCATCGGCATTCGATTTCAGCGGCGTCTTGCGGCCACCGCGCGGGGCTTCGTCAGCGGTGATGACGACCTTGGCGTCCGATCCGTTGATCCGGGCCGACAGCGCATCGGGCGAAAATCCGGCAAAGACGATGGAATGGATCGCGCCGATGCGCGCGCAGGCCAGCATGGCGTAGGCGGCCTCGGGGATCATCGGCAGGTAGATCACCACACGGTCGCCACGACGCACCCCAAGGCTTTCCAGCACGTTCGCCATCCGGCAGACGTGGCCGTGAAGGTCCTTGTAGGTGATGTGCCGTGCCGCCTCGTTCGGATCGTCCGGCTCGAAGATGATCGCGGTCTGGTCACCACGTGTCGCAAGATGCCGGTCCACGCAGTTGGCCGCCACGTTCAGCGTGCCGTCGGCGAACCAGTTGATCTTGACGCGACCCAGCGTGAAGTCGACATCCTTGATCTGGGTCGGCGGCTTCATCCAGTCCAGCCGCTGCGCGGCCTCGGCCCAGAACGCGTCAGCGTCGGACACCGACCTGGCATACATTTCCTCATATTGCGCCGCGTCGATATTCGCCTGCGCGCAGAACTCCGGCGATGGCGGATTTACGCCCGTGCCGTCACTGCTGTCTGTCTGACTATTCATTTCATCATCCCCCCTTGCGCAGCCTCATCCTCTATGAGGCCGAAAGCTGATACGGCGATTGCGCCGCCACAACTTTGGGGGGATCATATGGGCTGCGCGAGAGAACGGAATAAGCAATTTGAAATTATGCAGGCAGTTGTAAATAAATTTTACAGCCCTGAAGATAAATGCCAACAAATTGACAGTCGCGCGCCTCAGGCCGCCTGTTGAAAATCAGCCGGTGTGACAGACTTTTGCTTCACTGTTCGCCAGCAAGCGGCACATTGATCCCCGCATCGCCCAACAGTGCGTAAAGTTTGGCAAACGACTGGTCCGAAGTTGAGTTTTCACCTTTTCCTTGAGTCAAGAATGCTTCGGTCGGGGCCGAGAACCGTATTGCCGCATCGATCGCGGGGTCGGACCCCGGTTTGTAGGCCCCCATATGTATCAGCTCTTCCATATCGGCGTACTTTGCCAGGACCCTTCGGGCCGCAGTCAGTACGGCATATTCCGCAGGAGCGTGGCAGTCGGGCAGCATCCGGGACACGCTTTTCAACAGATTGATGGCCGGAAACCGTCCGCGTTCCGCGATCTTTCGGTCAAGTATGACATGCCCGTCAAGAATACCCCGGACCGTGTCCGCGATGGGGTCGTTCATGTCATCGCCATCGACCAGGACAGTGTAGATGCCAGTGATATCACCTGCCTGACCCGTCCCGGGCCCCGACCTTTCCATCAGCTGCGGCAATTCTGAAAACACGGTAGGTGGATACCCTTTCGCGGTGGGCGGCTCGCCCGTTGCAAGCCCGATTTCACGCTGCGCCATCGCGAACCGCGTCACGCTGTCGATCAGCAAGAGGACCTGAAGCCCCGCATCACGGAAATGCTCGGCCACCGCGGTCGCGGTCCAGGCAGCCTGACGGCGCATCAAGGGCGGTTCGTCCCCGGTCGATACCACAAGGACGCACCGCTTCATCGCTTCGGGACCAAGGTCACGCTGGATGAAATCCTGCACTTCGCGGCCCCTTTCGCCGATCAGCCCCACGACGACCACATCCGCCTCGACCCCCTGTGCGAGCATTGCCATCAGCGTCGATTTCCCCACGCCAGAGCCGGCAAAGACACCCATGCGCTGACCTTGGCAAAGGGGGGTGAATATATCGAAGGCCTTGATGCCGGTGTCCACGCGCTGTCCCACCCGTCGCCGGTCAAATGCAGCCGGTGGGGCAGATTTGATCGCGCGCAGGGTCATGCCGTCCACGCAGTTGTTCAAGACTGAAAATGCTGTATGCATGAATAAATTTCCTAGCAATCAAGTATTGATTGCATTAAAGCATGTATAAATCAGAAAGGAACTGAAATGAAGCTCGATTCTATGACTTTTTTTCAGCTTGCGTCCAAGCGCATGCAGTGGCTGGGCGCAGGCCAACAGGTCGTTGCCGAAAACATCGCCAACGCCAATACGCCGGGCTTCAAGGCGCGTGACGTCAGCCCGTTCGAGAACCTTGTCGAAGGGTCCCGCACCGGGGCCGTCAAGAGAACACATGCCTCACATATTGCGGGAAGCGGCGGTTCTGGCGACGTGCGCGTGATGACTGACGAAGCGGCATGGGAAACCAGCATTGACGGCAATTCGGTCACGCTCGAGCAACAGACGCTCAAGGCGAGTGAAATCAGCGGAAGCTACCAACTTGCAACGCTCCTGTACGGCAAGGGCCATCAATTGCTGTCTCTTGCCGTCGGTGGGCAACGCTAAAGGAGAACTGCAATGGATCCTTTGAAATCTGTAGGCACGGTCGCCGCCAGTGGCATGCGCGCGCAGGGCGAGCGGCTCAAGCTGGTGGCCGAAAACGTGGCAAACGCAAGCTCGACCGGGACCACTCCGGGGGCGGACCCGTACCAGCGAAAGACACTCGCGTTCGAAGAGTTGGTGGACCGGCAAACTGGTGCGTCGATGGTCCAGATCCGCGATTTGGGGCGCGATCAAGCCCCCTTCGGACGAAGCTA
This sequence comes from Loktanella sp., assembly GCA_020201155.1. Taxonomy (GTDB): domain Bacteria; phylum Pseudomonadota; class Alphaproteobacteria; order Rhodobacterales; family Rhodobacteraceae; genus JAIVHI01. Next base: position 18,514 of record JAIVHI010000174.1, read on the forward strand.
CGATCCGGCCCATCCCGCCGCCGACGCTGACGGTTACGTGAAGACGCCCAACGTCAATCCCCTGCTGGAGATGAGCAACATGCGCGAAGCGTCGCGCAGCTACGAAGCAAACCTGAACATGTTCGAGGCGGGCCGCAAGATGCGCGGTCAGATCCTCGACCTGCTGCGATAGGGCCTGATCATGATCGAAACGTCTTCGATGTCATTCGCCGCAAATGGTGTGCGCGATGCCTACCGCAGCTCTCAGGAACTGGGCGGCGCCACGCTTCAGTCCAAGGATAGACCGGAAGGCCCGAGCTTTGCGGACATGCTGCGCAATGCCGCCGCGGACGCGGTCGAGACGATCCGCGACGGTGACGTGCAGGCCCAGCGCGCCCTGAACGGCGAGATCGGGCGGCAGGAAGCCGTCGAGGCGACGCTCGCACTGGAATCGACGGTCAAGACGGTGGTCGCCATGCGCGACAAGTTCGTCGAAGCCTATCAGGAAATTCTGCGGATGCCGATCTGACGATCGAATCCGCCATGAAAGCAAGGGATCGCGCGGAATGAACGCCACCGATACATATGCGATCCTGTCCGACATGCTTGTGACCGTGCTGATCGGGTCGGGTCCGATCCTTGCAATCGCGCTGGGTGTTGGGCTGGTGATCGCTTTTTTTCAGGCGCTTACACAGATTCAGGAAATGACGTTGACCTTTGTCCCGAAGATCGTGGCGATTTTTCTGGGGCTCCTTGCGTCAAGCCCGTTCATCTACGGCACGGTGAAAAAACTGTCTGACACCGTGTTCGACCTGATCGCCAGCGGGTCAGTCTGATGCGTGGGGCGGTCTGCTGCACCCTCGGTCTGGCACTTGCGGCTCTGCAAGAGGCGGGCGTGACGCGTGGCGGTCAGTTGACAGTCTGGCCCTGGGCGGTGAACGCCGCCGGAACGGGTCGCCTGTTCGACAGCCGGGCCGATGCGATGCAATGGGTGCGCGAGCGGCAGGCAGGCGGCGTGCAGTCGATCGACGTCGGTTGTCTCCAGATCAACCTGCGTTGGCATCCCACTGCCTTTGCCACCCTTGATGAGGGCTTCGACCCCACCGCCAACATCGACTACGCAGCCCGCTTTCTGCGCAGTCTCTACGCCGAGACGGGTGACTGGATGCGCGCCGCAGGGGCTTACCATTCGCGCACCCCGGCCCATGCCGACGTCTATCTGGCGTCGCTACGCCGCAATGTCGCTGTGGCCAATGACCGGATCGGTTCGTTTCACGCCATTGCCGGTCCTGCATTTACCGGAACGATGGATGTGGCGCAGGCCACGTTGCCCGAGGATCTGCCGCCGGATCAGGCTCAAGTGGCAGCCTGGGGTCACGGGCTCTGGTCGGTGCAGGACGATGATCCGGGTGGCGCCTACGGCATCTACAGCCGTGACCGGATTGAGCCGGTTCTGCCCAACTTCCAGCAAGTTTTCTGAAGGACTGTCGCATGGCGCTTTCACCCTCACCGCAGCAGCGCAAGGACCGCATGGTCGCCTTCGGCTTTGCGAACCGCGACATTGCCTTTGCGGTCGGTGTCACGCTGGTTTTGGGCATGCTTTTCGTGCCATTGCCGCCCGTCCTTCTCGACTTCGGGCTGGCGGTATCGCTGGCCCTGTCGGTGCTGATCCTGATGGTCGCCTTGTGGATACCAAGGCCGCTGGACTTCAACAGCTTTCCCACCCTCTTGCTCGTCGTGACCATGCTGCGCCTGTCGCTCAACGTCGCCTCGACCCGCCTGATTCTGAGCGAGGGGCACACCGGATCAGGAGCGGCCGGGGATGTGATCGAAGGGTTTTCGCGCTTTATCGTCTCGGGCAACTTCGTGATCGGGATCGTGGTCTTCGCCATTCTGGTCGTCATCAACTTCATCGTCATCACCAAAGGCTCGACCCGGATTGCAGAGGTCTCGGCGCGCTTTTCGCTCGATGCCATGCCGGGCAAGCAGATGGCGGTGGACGCAGACCTTGGCGCGGGCCTTATCGACGAGGCCGAGGCCCGCAGACGTCGCAAGGAACTCGAGGACGAAACCGGCTTTTTCGGCGCGATGGACGGTGCATCGAAGTTCGTGCGCGGCGATGCAGTTGCCGGTATCATCATCACGCTGATCAACGTGATCGGCGGCATCCTGATCGGCGTCGTGCAGCATGGCATGGGCGTGGGCGCGGCGGCCAACGTCTACACCGTCCTGACGATCGGCGACGGGCTGGTGTCACAGATCCCTGCCCTGATCGTGTCGCTGGCCGCCGGTCTTATCGTGACCAAGGGGGGCACGGTCGGTGCCGCGAACGAAGCGGTCCTGCAGCAGCTGGGCCGGTTTCCCAAGGCACTTTACATGGCGGCCGGTCTTCTGCTGGGCATCGGTTTTCTGCCCGGTTTCCCCTTGGGCATCTTCATCGTAATGGCGGTGATGCTGGCGGGACTGGGCTACTTCGTGCAGCAACAAGGATGGGCAGCGGTCGAAGCGGAAAATGTCGCGACTTCGCAAGCGGATGCCGCCGCTGCCGAAAGCAGCCGCGACGACATTGCCGAGACCTTGCGACTCGACGATCTGCGGCTCGATCTTGGAACGAAGAGCTTGCGCCAGCTTTTCGCCCGCGACTTCGGCTTCGTGCTGCCGGCGGTGCGGATCAAGGATGAGGCGTCACTGCCCGCAAACGGCTATGCGATTTCGGTTCAGGGCGTTCACACCGCGCGGGGCGAGGTCAAACCCCGCGAGATGATGGTTCTGAACCCCAGCGAAGCGCCGCTCGACCTGCCCGGGGCACGCACAACCGATCCGACCTTCGGCCTCGAAGCTGTCTGGGTCGATGCCGAACGCGCGGCGGAAGCCGAAACGCTTGGGTGCACGGTGGTCGATCCGGAAAGCGTCCTGACCACGCATCTGACCGAGGTCATCAAGCAGCACATGCCCGAGCTGCTGACCTATGGTGCGACCCAGGGCCTGATCGACGGGCTGGCACGGGAATATCAGAAACTCGTCAGCGACATATCGACGAATTCGCCCACAATCCTTGTGCAACATGTGCTGCAGGCTTTGCTGACGGAACGGGTGTCGATCCGCAACCTGCCCCTGATCGTCGAGGCCATAGCCGAGGCCAGCCGCAACAGCGCGAATGTCACGACGATCACCGAACACGTGCGCAAGCGTCTGTCGAACCAGATCTGTCAGGCGATGACCGATCCCACCGGCTTCGTGTCGGTCATCACCATGTCGTCGGACTGGGAATCCGAGTTCAACGCTGCCGTGCGTATCAGCGGCGACGAGCGCAACTTCCTGATGTCCCCCGAACGGGTGCAGGACTTCATTCTGGAGGCCCGCAAGGAAATCCAGAAATTCGCCCAACGCGACGAATGGCCCGCCCTGATGGTCAGCCCCGAGGTCCGCAGTTTCGTCCGGTCGATGCTGGAAAGGGTGAGCCCGGTGACACAGGTGATTTCGCATAGTGAAATCCACAGGAAAGCGTCACTGCGGACCGTCGCCACAATAGGCGGCTAGCCATGGACCTCGAAGCTTTCCTGACGTCCCAGTTCCTGTCCATCGGGCTGGTCTTCGCCCGGTTGGGAAGCGCGCTGGTGTTCATGCCGGGTTTCGGCGAACGGATGATCCCGCTGCGCTTTCGCCTGCTTCTGGCGCTTGTTCTTTCGGCATCCCTGGCCCCCTCGACGCCGGTTACGCCTTTGCTGCTCGAAGGCCCGCTGACGCTGCTGCCGCTTTTGGCCATCGAAGTCACGCTTGGCATCTGGATCGGCACGACCGCCCGCATCGTGATGTCCGCGCTGCAACTGGTCGGCTACCAGATTGGCCTGATTTCCGGCCTCGCCAACGCATTTGCACCCGAAACCGGATCGTTCCAAGGCTCGACCATGATCGCGGATGCGCTGATGATGGCCGGCGTCGCGCTTATCTTCGCGACAGATCTGCACCACCTGATAATCGACGCCATTCTGATGAGCTACGATATCTTCCCCCCGGGGCAGTTGATGACCGGCGATCTTGCCGAACAGACCGTCAAGGCTGTCGCCGCAAGCTTCTACATCGGGTTCGCCCTGACCCTGCCCTTTCACGTGATGGGCCTTATTCTGAATCTTGGCATGGGGCTGGCGAACCGCATGATGCCGGCCCTGCCCGTCTTCTTCGTTGCCACACCGGTCCTGATCGGGGCCGGTTTTTTCGTGCTGATCTTTGCAGCCCCCACGATCCTCGATGGCTTTCTTGAGCGGTTCGCCACCTGGCTCGGCACGCTGACGTTTTAGGAGGACGGCATGAGCGACGAAGACCAGAGCAACAAGACCGAGGAGCCGACCGAGCGAAAGCTGCGCAAGGCGCGCGACAAGGGCGATGTGCCCTCGTCCCGCGAGACCGGCAACCTGATGTCCGTATTTTCGCTTTTGATGATCACGGTGTTTCTGTTGCCACAGCTGTTGCCCGAGTTTGCGGGCGTCTTGCGTGGCCTGTTTCAAATGGCCGGACAGATCGAGATTGGCGAAGATGCCACCGGGCTTGCTGATCTTGGCGCTGTGATGGGGCGGCTGTCGGGCGGTCTGGCCATCGTGCTTGGCCCTGTGGTTCTTGTGATGGTTCTTGCGGCCCTGTTCGGCGTCCTGATCCAGGGTGAAACGGTTGTCGCGCTTGAACGGATCAAGCCAAAGCCATCGAAGATTTCGCCGATTGCAGGGCTCAAGCGGCTGTTCTCGGCGGATACGCTGGTCGAGTTCCTCAAAAACGTCGCCAAGGTTCTTGTGGTGGGCGCGATTGCGATCTCGGTCGCGCATGAATCGGTCACGGCTGTCTGGCAGATGCCCAGTGCCGTCCCCGAAGCCTTCCTGAATTATGTCAAGCAAGGCGTGATGCGCCTGCTGATCGCGACGACGCTGTTTCTGGCCGTGATCGCCGTCATCGACATCCTGTGGAAACGGGCCCAGTGGATCAAAAAACAGCGCATGAGCATGAAGGACCTGCGCGACGAACACAAAGACAGCGAGGGGGATCCGCATATCAAGGCCAAGCGCGGTGAAATCCGGCGCAAACGGGCCCGTCAGCGCATGACCGTCGCGGTCCCGACCGCAACGCTCGTTCTGACCAACCCGACGCACTACGCAGTGGCGCTCAAATATGTGCCGGGGGTTGATCAGGCCCCTGTCTGCGTCGCCAAGGGAACAGGGCTGGTCGCCGCGCAGATCCGCCGCATCGCCCGCGAAAACGAAGTGGCGATCGTCGAAAACAGGCCATTGGCGCGGACGCTGCATGCGCTGGTCGAGGTCGATGATACCATACCGGTCGAGCATTGGCAGGCTGTCGCCGAGATCATTGGCTACATCTCGGATCTGCGCCGCAACATCCGCCGCAAGCCGCCCAGCGGATCGCAGCTTCGCGATGTCGATTGATCCGAAGGCCGGTCCGCTTCAGTCCAGCCTGACCTGATCGAGCCGCCGGTCCCCCGGCAGTTTCGCCCGTTCCAGCAGGATCAACGAAAAGGCACGGGCACGGATCGGGTTCAGGGCGGCCACGATGGGGGCGGCATTGCGTTCGGGCATGGTGCCCAGAACTGTGATCATCACTTCAAGGTCAAGGTCGTTCATGATCACGGCTGCGTCGCGCGGCTTCATGTTGCTGTAAAGGGCGACCAACCGGTCGACATCGGCAAGATGCGTCGCCTCGGCACGATCAAGCAGGGCTTCGACTTCCTGCTTGAGCTCTTCAAGCTGGCCCGTTTTGACTGCTACCATCTCGTTTGCAAGGTCGATCTCGGCGGCCCGTTCTTCCAACGCCGATCGCTGATCTTCAAGCAACGAACGTTCATCCGCAATGGCGGCAAGAACCTCTTCGGGGGTATCGCCGTCGAGACCGGAACAGCCCATCGGCGCGGCCTCCCCGGTGTCCAGAGCCTCTGCTGCATTTTCGGCTTCGACGTCTTCGGCCTTGCCCTCGGCTGAGGCGGCGGAAAAGAAGAGCGAGGGAAAGTGCTCTGCCCCGGTCGGGGTCTTTGGTGGCTGCGAATAGTCGGCGAACGCCAATGCAAGTTTGGTCACACCGGCAACGGCAAGCAGCCCGAAAATCGTCCGGAAGGGGCGCGGCGCATTCATGCCTCGCGGTTCCGGATCGTTTCGAAGAAGCCCATGACAAGATCAGACTTTCCGGTCACACGCTGCACTCCGGGCGGAAGTTGTGCGGGCTGAGAGGGTGTTTCAGGGACGGGTTGTCTCTGTTGCCCAGGCGCGGCCTTTGCAGCGGCGGCCAAAGTGTTCCAAGCCGACGCCGTGGACATGGACCGTCTTACAGGCGGCTCGTCGCCACGCGCTTTGGTCGCGCCATCCGCCCCTGCCGCCTGCAACGATCTGACAGAGTTCTCGGTCCGGTCCACTGCGGCGGAAAACTGACCGACGACCGGTTCAAGTGTCCGCAGCGCCTCCATCAAGGAGCGCAGCTTGCGGTCCACAAGAAAGGCGTAGCCCAGCGTTCCTGCCAGTGACAGCAGGATGATCATGTCAATCAGTAGTGCCATTTTCTCTTTGCTCTCCTATGAGGTCGAGTTCGGCTGACACGCGCAGCGCCACCGATCCATTTCTGCGGCGACCGATCGCGGCGCGAAACATGTTCCTGCCGCTGCAAGCCACGGTTACTTCGTGTTCCGTGTCGATTCCGAGGTTCAGAACCTGGCCCGGCTTCCAATCGAGAACCTGGGACAAAGGCAGATCGCGCTCGTGCAGGACAGCCGTCAGGGTGACGGCCGTGTCTGTCAGCGACTGTGACAACTGTCCTCGCCAGGTCGGATCATCGCCAACCTGGCCCGCTGGACGCGACTGCGCCAAAAGCGGCAGCACCGGCTCCATTGTTTGGTGAGGCACGATGAGGCAAAGCAGGCCTTCGCGCCCCCCAAGCGTGATGCCGAATGTGACCCGCACGCAGCCGGCCTTTGCCGGTGCCAGGACAACGTCCCGCGGGCCGCTTTCAATCGCAGTTGTCGCGAAGGACACTTTGCAAAGGGGCTCAAAGGCGGTCGCGACTTCGCCCAGCACCACCCCCACGATCGTCCCACCCAACCGCTTTTCGATATTCGTGAAGGCCCGCGTTCGACCGGTGGAAGGGCCGGCCTGCGCGTCCTTGGCCTTGGACGCGCCCAGCATGATTTCGAGAATGGCGAACATGAGCGCGGGGTCGATGGTGACGGCAAGCGCGTCGTCCCAAGGCGTGGCGTTGACCAGAACGACCAACCCGGGGTCGGGCGCCGATGCAAGCGCATCTTCGCAAGCGACATAGTCGATCCCCTGCAACACCACATCGGGTTGCACGTTCAGCGACAAGCGCAATGCCGGTCCCAGCGCCTGCGCCGTCCGCTCCATCAGCACTTCGAACAAGGGCAGCCGGTCGTAGCTGTTGAAAGCGATGCGGATAATCTCTTCCTGCACATCGGCACTCATGCCACGGGCCACCGTCGGAACCTGCATCTGTGTCATTGCACCACCAGCTCCGTCACGACGATTTCGTGCGGCGCATCACTGCCCGCGATCGCCCGAGCCCGCCGGAGAAGCTCTGACTTTACAGTGACAAGTCCCAGTGTCCCGACGAAGTCGCGTTCTGTCAGCTGCCGCAGATACTCCTGAAAAGCCTCGCGTATGTAGATGTGACGCGTCTCCACTTGCCCATCGGCGTCTTGCACCCGGTCATAAACCAGCGCGAGGTCGAGCTTCAGGAAACGATTGACCGGTTGCCCCGATGCCGTCGTGGCGGCGATGTTCACGATTATTGCCTCGAACGGCATGACGACAAGATCGGCCCCCGGCGGCGCACCCTCTGCGTCTTGGGCAGCCTCAGGGTCGGGATCGGTCTGTGTGGAGTCACCGGCGATGATCTCTAGCATGCGGGGCATCCCGATTGTCGCAACAAGCCCGCCGCCCGCCGCCAAGACCAGCACCACCACGACCCCGAAAATGAGGAAAAGCTTCCGACGCGGCCTCGGTGACGCGGCAGCGCCATCCGCGCCTGCCGGGGCTGCCGGGGCTGCCGTTTTGTCCACGGCTTTCTTTTTGAACATGGGCCACCCGAGCGCTGGAAGGAGAGGATACTCAATTCATGCACACTTATGGAAAAGTCATAAATAAAATGCAACTATTAAAAAACTATTCTTGCTATCATTGGTCCCGAATGATTAAAGTGAGGCTAAATCAGCAGACCGGATCATGACCTTGCAGCCGATCATCAAAAATCTTTTGGCACTTGGTCGCACGCGGCTCATCGCCCTTGGTGCTACCGGAATAGGTCTCGTGCTTGCACTGCTGTTTGGCCTGAATGCCGTCATGGCCCCGACTTTTGTGCCACTTTACAGTGACCTGTCCCTTGCTGGCGCGAGCCGTGTGGTTGCTGCGCTCGAACAGGATGGGTTCACCGTCGAACTGGGTGGCGGCGGGGCGGTGGTGTCGGTTCCGCAGGAAGATGTCGCGCGGGCGCGCATGGCCCTTGCCGAACAGGGGTTGCCGGACGAAGGCGCGCCAGGGTGGGAAATCTTCGACAATGCAAGCGGGATGGGCATGAACAGTTTCATGCAAAAGCTCAGCCGCATGCGCGCGCTTGAAGGCGAATTGGCCCGATCTGTCCAGACCATCGAAGGAATCGACGCCGCACGCGTGCATCTTGTCTTGCCCGAACGCGAAGCCTTTTCGCGTGACAGGCCCGAACCAAGCGCCGCCGTTATCGTCCGGGGCCCCAGAACGCAGACGATCGGGCGCAGGCAGGCCTTGGCCATCAGGGCTTTGGTCGCCTCCGCCGTGCCTGACCTGTCACCCTCGCGCGTCACCGTTCTGACCGCCAGTGGCGAGACGATTCTCTCTGAAGACGCGACCGGAGAGGAAACGCTTGGCGCTGCGGGGTCCGCCATGCAGGAACGGATGGCGCGCAGCATCACCGAGATCCTGTCGGCCCGCGTCGGAGCAGGCAACGCACGCGTGCAGGTCAACGTCGATCTGACCAATGAGCGTCAGGTTGTCCGCAGCCAGACTTTCGACCCGGATCAGCAGGTTGTCCGATCAACGGAAACCCGCGAGGAAATCCGCGAGGACCGGGAAAACGCAGGCGATGACGTTGGCGTTGCGAACAACCTTCCCGCCGAGCTTGCCGATGCCGGAGCGGGCCCGTTGTCATCCAACAGCGCCGAAAAGACCGACGAGATCGTCAACTACGAGATTGGCTCGACCCAAAGCGAAACGGTTCGTGAACCCGGCGAGGTGAGACGTCTTTCGGTCGCGGTCTTGGTCAACGGTATCTATGACGTCGCCAGCGACGGCACGGTCACCTATAGCGAAAGACCCGTGGAAGAGCTTGAAAGGCTTGAGCAATTGGTGCGTTCCGCAGTGGGGTTCGATGCCGCGCGCGGCGATACGGTCTCCGTCGACAGCCTGCGATTCATCGACTACTCGCTCGACGTTGGTGCGCCGCTGGGAATGTCGGTCATGCAGGTGATCGCCGCCAACCTGATGACGATTCTCCGCAGTGTCTTTGCCGTTATTGTCCTTGCCGTCGTCCTTATCTTCGGGATCGCCCCCTTGTTGAAACGGATCTGGCCCGACGACCGAGAACTCGCACTTATCGACGACAGCATGCCCGCGCTGGCCGGGGCAGACGGTTCAGTGCCGCAGATCGGTTCCGGTGCGACACAAACATCTCTGCCAGTGCCCGCACGCATGCAATCGCAGAGCGAGATCCATGACGAACTCGTAAACCTTGCCTCCGTGTCGGGTGGCGTGCGGTCCGGTCGGATCGAAGCCATCGGACGCCTGGTCGAGAACGAACCCGCCGAAGCGCTACGCGTGATGCAAAACTGGCTGGCCGAGGAGGTATGAAAACATGTCACTGATATTCAATCGAGATTTCGATCTGGAGCTGGCGCTGGAAGAGCAGACCGCCCGCCACGCGGCCCGCGCCAGCCATACGCCAGAAGAAGTGGCCGATGCCGTCGCGACAGCGCGCGCGGCCGCCTATGCAGAAGGCAGGTCCGCCGGGCGCGCCGAGGGTCTGGCCGAAGCTGCCGGCACGGATGGCGCGCTTCGGGTGGCTGCGCTGGACGCGCTTGGCCCGCAGATAGAGATGCTGGTGCAATCGAGTGACACCCATCGTCAGGCGCTGGAAGAGCAGGTTCTGGATTTCGCCCGGACGGTCAGCGAACAGGTCTTTCCCGAGTTGCTGAACCGGCACGCCCATTATCGCACGCTGGTACAGGTCCGCCGTGCCCTGAATGTCGGGCTGGGCAGCGCCGTGCTCCGGGTCGCCTTGTCACCCGACGCACTGGCTCTGCTGCGCTGTGACCTTGATGCCTTGATTGTCGAAAAAGGGCTCGAGGGGCGTGTCGAACTGCGCGCAGATGGCGCCCTGGCCGATGGCGATACGCGCATCGATTGGGACAACGGTTTTCTCGAATACAGTTTCTCTTCCATTTGTGACCGCATTCTCGGCGCCCTTCGCGAGACAAGGTCTGCAACCGCCACACCCATTCTGGAGCGCTGATCATGGCCAATCCCGACGATCATTCGACTGACACCACCATCGAAGAGACTGCCCCGGCGCAAAAAGACGCGGCGGAACAGGACAGCTCTGTCCCGTTGTCCGAGACCTTCCCCGAACTGGAGGGAACGGAAGAGCAAAGCGGTGACAAAGAGACCGCACCGTCGCACACTTCACCAAAGGCCGGTCGCAACATCGAAGCGATGTTGAACGTCGATCTGCGGGTTCAGGTGATACTGGGCCATGCCCGGATGCCGATCTCTCAACTGCTGAAACTGTCGCGGGGATCGGTCATCGAGCTTGACCGCAAGATCGGCGAGCCGGTCGATGTGGTCATCAACGACCGACTTGTCGCGCGTGGTGATCTGGTCAAGCTGGACGGAGAACGCATTGGCGTGACCCTCACGGAAATTGTTAAAGATTACGTGTCGGACAACTGAGACAGCATGTTCCGCCTCTTGCCCCCTGCCCTTCGCCGCGCTGCGGCCGCCAGCCTACTGCTTTCGTGCCTGTTGGCGGCCCCCGCTTGGGCGCAGGACGCGGGCGGGCTGCTGGAGTCCTTGTCGGGTGCGCTGACAGATGCCCCGGTGGGGTCGGACGAACGCGCGACACTGAGCGGGCGGATCATCCAGATGATCGCGCTGATAACGATCCTGAGCGTCGCACCCGGTCTATTGATGATCATGACGTGCTTCACACGTTTCGTGATCGTCTTTTCCATTCTTCGATCCGCGCTTGGCCTGAACCAGACCCCCCCGAACATCGTGCT
>JAIVHI010000174.1:29806-32692 GCA_020201155.1 Loktanella sp.
CGGGACCCAGGCAGAAGCCACGCCGGAACCGCAGACGGCGGAAGAAGCGGGCTGGCGCGAACTTCTGCCCGCCTTCATGATCTCGGAACTGCGCCGCGCCTTCGCGATCGGCTTTCTCATCTACCTGCCCTTCGTCGCGATTGACCTTATTGTCGCGTCGATCCTGATGAGTGCGGGCATGATGATGTTGCCGCCCGTCCTCATTTCACTCCCCTTCAAGGTCATCTTTTTCGTCCTGATCGACGGTTGGTACATGCTCGCCGGCAGTCTGATGGAAAGTTACCTGCCACTTGGCTGACGGGGGGCCTTGCCCCCTGTTCCCCCTCCCTTCGAAAGGACCGGTCCGATGTCGTCGACGATGATCGAAACCAGCATGAAAAACCCGCCATCCCAACTGGGGCGAAGGCTTCGCGGCCCCGAGAAGTCCGCGATCCTTTTCCTGTGCCTTGGCGAAAAACGCGGGTCCGAGCTGATGCAAAAGCTCGACGACAGTGACATCCAGAAAATCACCCGTGCGGTGACGGGGCTTGGGGTCATCCCGGCCCCGTTGGTTGAAGAGGTGATGACCGAATTCTCCGAGACGGTTCTCAATGGTGCAGGGGTCATCGGATCCCTGTCCATCGCCGAAAACATGCTACGCAGCTTCCTGCCATCCGAACAGGTCGACTCGATCCTCAAGGATATTCGCGGGCCGATGCAGGAAAAGGACCTGTGGTCGCGGCTCGGTTCCATGAATGAGACCATCATTGCTGATTATCTCAACGGCGAACACGAGCAGACGGCCGCCGCGATCCTGTCGAAATTGCACACCGATGTGGCGGCCCAGGCGCTGACGCGCATGACACCCGAGCGCAGGCAGGCCGTGATCGAGCGAATGATCACGATGAAGACCGTCCCGGCGGAAACCATGCGGCACATCGAAGAGACCCTTCAGCGCGATCTGGTGGCGATCGCCGCACAGCCCGGCGTGGATGACCTGCAAAAGCGCATGGCGGACCTTTTCAACAAGTTCGATCCCGACATGTTCGATGAAGTCTCGGCAAAGCTGGAAGAGCGGATGCCGCAGGACTTCGGCCCGATCCGGCAGAAGATGTTCACCTTCGACGATCTGATGAAGCTTGATCCACAAAGCCTGACCCCGGTCATGCGGGGGCTGGAGGGGAATACGCTGCCCCTTGCCCTGCGCGGTGCGACGAAAGAACTGCGCGATCATTTCCTCGCGGCCCTGCCGGCGCGGTCGCGGGACATGCTGCTGGACGAAATGGACACGATGGGACCGGTCCGGGGCCGCGATGTGCGGGCGGCGCAGGCGGCGATCGTGGACTGCGCCCGCGGTCTTGCCGCGCAGGACATCATCCGGTTGCCCGGCCCCGACGACGAGGAAGAGATGATCGAATGATCGTCGCGATCAAAGATAGGGGCGGCGCGGGAAGCTGCCGATGGCGGCGATATCGAGGGTGATGGGCACGAACTGCCCGCCGCCCGCGCCCGCGTTGACCACGCCCGACATCAGCTGCACGGCGGCGTTCGCAGAGACGCGCGACGTGTCCCGAGTGTCAGAGATGATGGCATAAAGCCGCTCGAGCTTGGCCCGTTCGTCGGGGTCCTGCAGCTTTTCGATATCGAACTTCTTGGCGAACAAAGCCGCCTGCTTGTCCACGTCCAGACGTACGCTTTCGTTCGGAAGGCCCAGCGCCGTGCGCATGACCTGCCCCATCAGCGGGTCCTTGAGCACATCGAACCAGGTCTTCACGTCCTTGGCCTTTTGCCTGAATTCAAGGACGTTGCCGACCCTTTCGCTTTGCGCGGACTGTCCGTCGATGAACTGGCGTTCGACATAGCGGGCCACGATGCCCTCTTGCCAGCCCTGGTCCAGCACCTGGGTATTGCCTTGACCGTCGGGGCCGAAGCCTGAAGCTGCAGAAAGCGGGGGTCGGTCAGCCGCCGCACAAGTGCGTCGGGCTTGGACGGATCGCTTTCCAGTACCTTGCGGATCATCGCCTTGCCGAAGATCTGATTTTCAAGGTCGAAGGCCTTCATCACGAAGACGTAAAGCTCGCGGTCGACCATCAGGTCGTCGACGCTTTGCACATCCGCGATCCGGTCGCGGAAGCCCGATATCATGCGGCTGTGCTCGGCGCTGTCACGGATCGCCGTGACGCGCGCCTCGCGGGTCGCATCCGCGATGCGCACGCCAAGCTGGGTCGAAACGCCGATCGCGCCGGTCATGGCCGGGCGGCCACCGCCGCGTGGTCCGGGACGGGCCCCGCTTCCGGGGCCTGCGTCGGGTGCGTGTAGGACAGCAGGTTCTCTTCGTGGCGCAGGACAGGGCGCAGCGCGCTGAGGGCCTTGTAGAAGTCTCCGCCGCTGACGAAATTGGCGGCCTCGAAAATCTGCCCGCAGTTTCTGCCGCCGAACACGGTGGCCAGCACGGCAAGCTGCTTCTGGATCGGGGTGACCAGATCCTTGCGCAGGTCGGTGCGGGTCAGGGCGGTCTGGATCAGGAAATAGACCCGCCGCACCGGGGTCGCTGCGACGTCGGCCTCCAGCAGGTCCTGCCCCCGGATCACGTCGGCGTGGCTTTCGATGGTCAGGGTGTGGCGGCGTCCCGAATTGCGCATCGCACAGCCGTTGACGATGATCCGCTCGTCGGGTTTCAGGGTCAGTTTGAGCGGCATGGCATCACCTGCCCTGAGCGGCGGACATCATGGCATCCGTCGCGACCTGCGTCGGGGCGGCGGGCGTGGCGGACAGCCCGGTCATGATGGTGCGGTTGATGTCGGCCAGTGCGGCGACGCCCGGCTGACCGCCCATGACGGCGCTGGTCTGGCGGTCGACCCAAAGCGCGATCGAAATCAGCGCGGCGCGCAAATCGGGCGGCAACAT
>JAIVHI010000063.1 GCA_020201155.1 Loktanella sp.
GGTCTGAAAACCGCGAAACCCACCCAGAGCATCGGCACCAGTAAAACGCCGACAAGCAAGATCGTGAAAAGGGCGGGAAGATCAGCGGTCTTGTATTCGCTGAACGACTCTCCGCAGTCGTCGCAGCGATCCTTGACCGCGAGGTAGCCTGTGAACAACTTGCCGGTTCCGCACTTCGGACAACGTCCGATGGTGCCGCGGCCCATGGCCTTTTTCACGTCTTTGGTCGGCTCGCCCTCATCCATTTTTCACACGTAACGTCCTGTATAGGTATTTCAACTTTGCCGCCCCCTGCCCGCGCAGCAATAGACCCCTGACGGTTTAGCCACAATCGCGGCGCAGACGCCAGCGACAGGAGCGGCGTTTCTTGAATACCGGTCGGAGGGGGCTGTCTGCCCCCGCGCTTCGCGCCCCCCGAGGATATTTTCGGCAAGATGATGGGGATTGCAGAGGTAGGCTTGGGTCATGAAGATGGACGCATGGACTGGATGCAGCAGATCGACGGCTATTGCGAGCGGTTGAGCCCCGCGCTTTGGGCCGAACCGGTGAATGCGGTGACGAATCTGGCGTTCGTCGTCGCCGCGGTCATCATGTGGCACAGGGGACGCGGTATCGCGTCGGCGCGGGTGCTGGCGGGTATCCTGATGCTGATCGGGATCGGGTCGTTTCTGTTTCATACCCACGCGACGGTCTGGGCCGCTTTGGCGGATGTGGTGCCGATCGCCGCCTTCGTGCTGACCTATCTGTATCTCGTGAACCGTCGGGTCCTGCGCCGGGGGCGGATTGCGGCCATCCTGCTGACCGCAGTTTTCATCCCTTTCGCAGCGATCGTGACCCTTGGCGTGTCGGAGATACCGTTCCTGCGGATTTCGGGCAGCTACTGGGCCGTGCCCTTGGCGCTGGTGATTTACGGGATCGGGTTGCGGCGGCGGCATCCCGATCTGGTGCGGGGGTTCTGGATCGGAGCCGCGATCCTTGTGCTGTCGATCAGTCTGCGTTCGCTCGACATGACTGTCTGTTCGGGCTTTCCGGTCGGCACGCATTTTGCGTGGCATCTGCTGAACGGGGTGATGCTGGGCTGGATGATCCACGTCTGGGTGAGGTTCGTCACAGCACGGCGTCTTGCAGGGCAGGGGTGAGCGCGCTAAACGCGAGGCCGAACCGCAGCCGAGGTGCCCCATGTCGATCGATACCGAAACCGCCCGCAAGGTGGCCAAGCTGGCCCGCATACGCGTGGAGGATGACGCGCTGCCTGCGCTGGCGCAGGAATTCAACGCCATTCTCGGCTTTATCGAGCAGTTGAACGAAGTGGATGTCGACGGCGTCGAGCCGATGACCAGCGTCACGCCGCAGCGTCTGAAGCGGCGCGACGACGTGGTGACTGACGGGCACCAGCAGGACAAGGTTCTGGCCAATGCCCCCGACGCCCGCGAGGGCTTTTTCGCCGTGCCGAAGGTGGTTGAATGATGACCGAACTGACGAAACTGACGATCGCCGCCGCCCGTGACGCCCTTCGCAAGGGCGATGTGACGAGTGCGGAGCTGACGCAGGCCTGTCTGACCGCGATCGACGGCGCGGACGCGCTGAACGCCTTTGTCCACAAGACGCCCGAGGTGGCGATGGCGCAGGCGAAAAGCGCCGACGACCGCGGCTATGCGGATGCACCGGGATTGCAGGGCATTCCACTTGGCATCAAGGACCTGTTCTGCACCAAGGGTGTCGCGTCGCAGGCGGCGAGCCGGATCCTCGACGGGTTTCGGCCCGAATACGAATCCACGGTGACCAGCCAGCTGTTCGACCGGGGTGCGGTCATGCTGGGCAAGCTGAACATGGACGAATTCGCCATGGGATCGTCGAACGAGACAAGCGTCTATGGCGATGCGGTGAACCCCTGGAGGGTGGACGAGAACCTGACGCCCGGTGGGTCCTCGGGTGGGTCGGCCGCCGCCGTGGCCGCCGATCTGTGTCTGGGGGCCACCGGCACCGACACGGGCGGGTCGATCCGCCAGCCTGCGGCCTTTACCGGCATCACCGGGGTCAAGCCGACCTACGGGCGGGTCAGCCGCTGGGGCATCGTGGCCTTTGCCTCCTCGCTCGATCAGGCGGGGCCGATGACCAAGGACGTGCGCGACGCTGCGATCATGCTGGAAGCCATGTGCGGGCACGACCCCAAGGACAGCACCAGCGCCGATCTGGCCGTCCCCGATTTCGAGGCGATGCTGACCGGCGACATCAAGGGCAAGACCATCGGCATCCCGGCGGAATACCGGATGGACGGCATGCCCGACGCCATCGAAAAGCTGTGGTCCGAGGGGGCCGAGATGCTGCGGGACGCGGGCGCGAAGATTGTCGATATCTCGTTGCCGCACACGAAGTACGCGCTTCCGGCCTATTATGTGATCGCCCCGGCCGAAGCGTCTTCGAACCTTGCGCGCTACGACGGCGTGCGTTTTGGCCATCGTGCCAAGCTGGAACAGGGCGACGGCATCACCGAGATGTACGAGAAGACGCGCGCCGAAGGCTTCGGCCCCGAGGTGCAGCGCCGCGTGATGGTGGGCACCTACGTGCTGTCCGCCGGTTTTTATGACGCCTACTACAACCGGGCCCGCAAGGTGCGTGCGCTGATCAAGCAGGACTTCGATACGGTCTTCGAGGATGGCGTGGATGCGATCCTGACACCGGCGACGCCCTCTGCCGCTTTCCCGCTTGGGTCGATGGCGGATACCGATCCGATCCAGATGTATCTCAACGACGTCTTTACCGTGACCGTGAACCTTGCCGGATTGCCCGGTGTGGCCGTGCCGACGGGGCAGGACGCGCGGGGGCTGCCGCTGGGCCTGCAATTGATCGGACGGCCATGGGAGGAGGGCGATCTGCTGAACGTCGCCTACTCACTCGAACGTGCTGCGGGATTTGTGGGCAAGCCCGCGAAGTGGTGGTAGATCGGGATCACTTTTCGAGGTTGGCGGAATGATGACGCGGTTTTCGATCTTGGTGGCATTGGGTGTGATGGCGGGATGCGTGTCGCAACCCGTGCCTGACAGCGGACGCGGTGTGGGCTTTGGCACGGCGACAGAGTTCGAACGCCAGCGCATCGCCCGTGAAGCGGCCCTGCAGGGCGCTCCGACGACTGGTGCTGCCACGACCCTGCAGTCGCCTGCGCAGGTGACGACGCAAGCTATTCCGAGCGGTGATCTCGCGGCGGTGGGGATCGGGCAGTCGCAGGGCGGCGCACCGCTTACCGCCATGAGCCCCGCCGGCACGAGCGCTGCGCAGGCCGCGCCGGCCAGCTCTGCCCCTGTGGCGGCAAGCAACAACGTGGCCATTTCCGATGAGAACGACTTTTCTGCGGTCAGCGATCGCGAGACGATCGAATCGGACGCCGAACGGCGGGCCCGGCAGGCGGCCCAACGCCGCGAGATCGCGCCCACGGACTTGCCTGCACGCCCCGCGGACGCAGGGCCGAATATCGTGGAATACGCGCTGAGTGCCCCGAACCGGAAAGGGCAGGAATGGTATTCCCGCTCGATCCTGAGATCCGAGGGCCGTTTTCAGCGCAACTGTGCAAGCTATAACAGTCCCGATGCGGCCCAACGTGATTTTCTGGCCCGCGGCGGACCAGAGCGTGATCCACGCGGGATCGATCCCGATGGCGATGGATTCGCCTGTGGCTGGGATCCGGCCCCCTTCCTGCTGGCAGCGGGGCGCTGATCCTGACCCGGCGCGATAGCCCCAACTGCGGGCCGCGCCGCGGGGGTGCGGTGCCTGACCTGGTGGTGCTGCATTACACGGCGATGGCAGAGGCCAGCCGTGCGGCGGACTGGTTGTGCAATCCCGAAAGCGAAGTCTCGGCGCATTATCTGATCGCCCGCGATGGCGAGGTCCTGAGCCTTGTGCCAGAGGCGCTGCGGGCATGGCATGCGGGGGCCGGCGCTTGGGGGCGGGTCAGTGACGTCAACTCGCGGTCCATTGGAATCGAGATCGACAATCCCGGCAACGCGCCCTTCGCGCCCAAGCAGATGGCGGCACTCGACACGCTTCTGGATGGCATCTTCAAGCGGTGGCACATCCGGCCCGAGCGCGTGATCGGCCATTCGGACATGGCGCCGGGCCGCAAGGTCGATCCCGGCCCGTTCTTCGACTGGAAACGGCTGGCGCAGGCCGGCTTTTCGGTCTGGCCACAGATGCCCGAAAGGGTGGCGGCTCCGGATATGGGGCGTTTCCGTGCGCTGGCAGCCGGGTTCGGCTACACCAGCGACGCGACAGACGATGTGCTGCTGTCCGCCGTGCGGCTGCGGTTCCGTCCGGGGCACAGCGGCCCGCTGGATGCGACCGACATGGCGATCATCGAAGACCTTGCGGCGCGTTATCCCGTTGACGTGAACGCCACCTGGGTCTAGCTGATCCTCGCGCGGAGGGCTGGATGATCGCTTTGTGTCTCGCTTCGGCGGTGCACGGGGAGGAAAGTCCGGACTCCACCAAGCACGGTGCCGGGTAACGCCCGGCGGGGGCAACCCCAGGGAAAGCGCCACAGAGAACAAACGGCCGTGCATGCACGGTCACGGTGAAACGGTGGGGTAAGAGCCCACCGCGCGAGCGGCAACGCAAGCGGCACGGCAAGCCCCACCGGGAGCAATGCCAAATAGGGACCTCGTGCCTTCGGGCGGGGCGGCTTTGGCCCCAGACGGTCCGGGTTGGCAGCTAGAGGGCGCATGGCAACATGCGTCCAAGATGAATGATCATCCATCCGCGCAAGCGGGGGACAGAATCCGGCTTACAGGCTCTCCGCGCAACTTTATGCCGTGACATTCCCGGCGTCCGGGATAATCTGGATGCGTTGACTGCATTAAGGGGTATCCGCCTCATGATAACCGATGAAACCGCAGCCGAGATGATCGGGTCTCAGGTCGCCGATGTCAGTCTGGCGACGTTGAGAGAGTCGCCCGATTGCATCAAGCTCTTGAATCCCCAAGGGCGCATTTCCTTCATCAGCGAGAACGGGCTTTGTGCCTTGGACATCACGCGGGCCGAGGATATCGCCGGTCGGACCTGGTGGGAGCTTTGGCCGGATGATCAGCGTGACGCGCTGAAACGGGCCTTCGAGATGTCGCTCGAGGGGAAGGTGACGATGTATCAGGGGCATTGCCCGACGGCTGCGGGTATCCCCAAGGACTGGGACATCCGCATCACACCGATCATGGATGAGACGGGGGCGGTCAGCTCTGTGCTGGCCATTTCGCGGGAAGTTCCGCCGATCGGCTGAAAAGCCTGCTTTGTGGTTGACTCGGGCCGATGCCGGGGTAAAAGGCAGCTTCAACGAATTCACGCGCCGGGTCAGACCTTGCGCAGTCAGAGGGATGCACCATGGCGAAGCCGACCACCATCAAGATCCGCCTGAACTCCACCGCGGGGACCGGGCATTTCTACGTCACCAAGAAGAACGCGCGCACGATGACCGAAAAGATGGCCGTCAAGAAGTACGACCCGGTCGTGCGCAAGCATGTCGAATACAAGGAAGGCAAGATCAAGTAAGCGATCTGGCTGACCGACGTTCAAGGCCGCGCCCGAAAGGGCGCGGCCTTTTCTTTTGCCCGGTCCTTAAAGCGTTCCGCCTTTAACCTGAGGCATCAGCGAAAGGCGGAACGCGTGCAACGATTGAGCAAAGCACTGCGTTTCGCGAAAATCTGTGATTCAGGTTTTTCGCGAAACGCTTTAGGGACGGGGTGCCAAAGAAAAAGGCCGGTGTCTCCACCGGCCTTTTGGTTGTTCGATACTGACTGCGCTTATTCGCGGTTGCCGAAGAGCTGCAGCAGGAACATGAACATGTTGATGAAGTCCAGATACAGGTTCAGGGCACCCATGATCGCGGACTTTGCCAGCCACTCGGAGTCGGCGCTTGCCGCGTGCTGAATGTAGTCGGTCTTGATCTTCTGCGTATCATAAGCTGTCAGGCCGGCGAAGATCAGCACACCCAGGATCGAGATGGCGAACATGATCGCGGGCGAGCCCAGGAAGATGTTCACGATGGATGCG